>JACKBL010000003.1:0-364278 GCA_020634515.1 Ardenticatenales bacterium
GTTGTGCCGGATGCCGGCAATCCCCAAGCCCATAACCGCTTTGCCTATGTTCTCAACAATCCTGTTATGCTGATTGATCCTACTGGTCATATTGCCTGTGATAATCCGAATCTGCCTCAAAATGATCAGCAAGCCTGTGAGTCTTCCTCGTCAGCATCTTCATCTGCCGGCACAACCATTATGAGAGTTGATGTGAACTTTCTGGAAATGTTTGGCTATAATGGTTTTTGGGAGATTCTGGTTCATGTTGATCCCAATGATCCTGAGTTGTTTGACTATGAAATTGCGGCTTATTCCCTTTGGCAAGAACACAAGGATTTCCACCCGGAGGTCCCTTTGTATAGGCAGTACACAACGTGGCAGAACTTCTTCAGAAAGTATGGGCGATTGGATGCCATAGGAATCGTGCAGACAATGTTCCATCGAGACCGGAGTCACAACTACAACTACTTTCGTGAAGTGATATTGCGCAATGATGATACGCAGTATGGTTACCCCGATAACATAGGGGGTATCAATAGGAATTCTTCTATATACCACGATTGGCTGGCGATAGCTTACGCGATTGACCGGGGTCTGCTCCCCGATTTGCTCAATGGTCGCCAGTTTTTCAACCATCGAGACACCAATTCTGATGTACGCAATAGCCTGGAGGTCTATCCCCGACAGCAACTTCCCGACTGTTGTCTGGACAGAGCCGCTTTTGGCTACCATTCTGGGAGAAAGGACCTGGTGTTAGACCCATATGTTGTGCAGCGATTGTTATGGCGATGGTCACACGCCCAGTAGCCACAACATTGAAGGGAACCCATGATCAGAGGGAGACAGTAATAATGAGAATTAGAATCGTTGTGCTGATTAGTATCTTGAGTATCTGGCTGATACTTCAGTCAGCATGTGTTTCTTCCCAACCAACACAGGGGCCAGCTCTGACTATTGTGCTAACGGAACCTTCCCCGATTCCGATTATTGCCCCTCTTGGAACACTGACACCAACTGTCTCAGCTACGCATAATGTCCTGACTGCAACGCCTACGTGGCCAGAGAGGAGCGCCACGTCACTAGCATCTACCTTACCTCTATCCCAAACAACCCCCTTGCCTCCCGTTGCTTTTGAACTGGCGTATGTAGTCACACTTGCAGAGAATGGTTTGCGGTATTCGCAATTACGGCTATACGATTCAGAGACAGGTCAGGATAACGTCCTTTACAGAACCCAACCTGGCTCAGTTATTCTGACTGATGACGTGGACTGGCGTCCCAACCATCTTGATGAACTATGCTTTACCCAGATTGAGCCAGACCGTACCTGGGCTTTGTGGTGTTATCAACGCATCAGTGCCGAGGCCAAACAGATGACCAATCCATTCCCTGCCGGTTTCGGGTTCATGCAAGACTGGTCTCCGAATGGGGATTGGCTGACCTTGCTGAGCCAAGAGTTTCCCAATGCGCCTGAGGATGCTTTCTATTGGCTGGTAAACATTGAAACCCAGAGGGCTTCGACAATTGATTATGCTTATCGCGCATTTGCCTGGGACCCTCTCGTGCCAGGGCAGTTTATTCACTATTGGAAAGACTGGACTCAGCTACAAATTAGGGATGCAAACGCAAAGCGACTGATCAAGACCATCAAGATTGATTTCTCAGATTTTTCCATGTCAAACATTCGATCTGGTTTTAGCTCCAACATTGGCGGTTTGGCATGGCAAGCATCTCCGCAAAGACTTTACGCAGCGGTACGTGAGGAAAGTGGTCACTTGTACCAGTATGATTTCATGGAGAGACAGTGGAGGTATCTGGACAACTTTCGCCAAACCGGCACCTGTTGCTCAGATTTTGGGCTTTCCCCAAGCGGAGAGTGGTTGGTTTTTGCGGATGGGGGGTATCAACAAGAAAAAGTGTACTTGCTCGACACGACCGCCGATGAGCCTGAACTCCGCCAGGCTTTTTCGGGCGAAATCGTCATCGTGGTTGGTTGGGCAGCAAAGCCGGAATTGTTAGCGTTATGGGGCCAGAATAGACTGTGGTTAATTGATCCTCAGTTTCCAGAAAATAGAAGGATGATTCTTGACCTAAACTCCATCGGATTAGCCGATTATTACGGTTTCGATGTAAGATTTAAGGAATAAAGACGAGAGATAGCTGGTAAGAACATTGCCGCCGCGGAGAGCGATGACATCGGTTGGCTATTTCGTCTTTCGGAATGTGTCAATAGTTTTGAGACACGAAAACCGATAAATTAGAGAGCAATGTCTCGCTCATTGGGCTGATGGACAAGTGGAAAACGCTCCACAGGCTCCGCGTTTCCCACTTGCCCACAGAGCCCCTACGACGGTTGCTCGTCACCCACCTGCTGAGGCGGGTTAATCCAAACGGCCGTTGCCAGCTTCGGCGCCAACGGCTGTCCCCGCAAAAATCATTCTGGATGTTGCGCATTCGTGGCGGCCAGCACAGCCTGGCGTTGGGCCGTCAATTCCTCGGCCACATCAAATATCCAGTCTTATGAAAAACTCCTTTTGCCTAAAGCTCTTCTCATTTTTCGGGCGATAATGCCCAGGTAATTTTCACCCATCAGCCCAGGTGGTTTTCGCCCAAACAGCCCAGGCAGATATTTGCGGCCAAACAGCCCACCCCGATTGTGCCAAACCGGCTCATCCAGTAGCCTTCTGGAACGATATCAAACGTTCCAGGAGGAAAGATGAGAAGGAAAAACATCGTGGAAATCATGGCCATGCTTCAGCACCTACGAGCTGGAGCCAGTAACAATCAGATCAAACAGGAATTGAAAGTGAGCCGGCACACGGCCCGCGCCTATCGGCAATGGGCCACTGAGCATGGGTTGCTGGAAGGAGCGCTGCCGCCGATTGCCGAACTGGAACGGCTGCGTGCCGCATCGTTTGGACAGGCGCTGCCGTCGCCAGGTTGTCAGATGGGAGGAATACAATCCTTCCCGCCGTAGCAGCGCGCCGATGCCGCCTGACCATTCCCGGCATTTCTCGGCTTCTTCCAATACCCACCGCTTGTAAGCGGCGGTAAAGGTGCGCCGGTTCGTGTTCTTGGTACGCGGCAATACTTCCGGGTCGGGTCGGTCGTCGGGTCCAATGCCATTTTTGCTGAGTTTGTTTGCCTGTTTTTGTGTCATGATGTTCCTCTTCGCCCATGAATTCTACACTAAATTCTGAGTCTGAAGTGTCCCACTCTATATTGACACAATGGGGCAACAAGCAAGAATCATTACCTCACTCCTGGATTGTTTCCCTACCTAACTCGTTAATGAGGCTAATTATGACATTTCAACCTTTTAATTATCGCGTTTTGTTCTTTTCCTGTGCAGTATTTACCATACTCATGCTTTTAGTATCATGCAGTTCAATGAATAGGCTTACAACCCAAAGGCCAACTCAGGATACGAGAAAAGTCACCACAACTTCGGTTCCTATTCTGCCTACAGATAAAACACCCTTATTGCCAGAAACTGCCGATCTTCCCGTTTCTCCAACTATTTTGCTTCTCCCAAGTCCGACTCGTGATGCCTTTACTGCAACGCCCTCTCCAAGGTCAATTGCCAATGCTTCTTCTACACCCTCTTCTATTGGCGCTGTTCTTCAAGATGAAATCAGGCTGGCCTTTATGCAAGTAATTGAGCATGAACAAGCAAAGACCTGGCAGATTTGGGTAACAAACAGCATATATGATGAACCTCATCTTGTAACGACACTTGCTAACGATATAGTACCCTTTAATGAGCAACTTGTATGGTCGAATAATGGCAATTACCTAGCTTTTTCGCACTATACTCGCGACAGGGAATTGACTGTTAGTATACTGGATGTACATAGTGGTACACTCCGTCAATTAGAATATACGTCCCGCCCTTATTCACCAGACGTTTTGGAACATTATACAGTTTTGTTCCCTAGCAGTTGGTCAATAGACGATACTTGGTTAACGCTGACTGTATGGTATGCTACTGACGATTCTGGGGGACAACTTGAACGAAGTGTTTTGGTTAATGTATTGACAAATGAGGCTAAAGAACTAGCGCCGCAGATTAATTTTGGCGCTTGGTCCCCTACACATCCACATCAGTTTGTTTACGTTTATCGACCACTCTATCCGAACATTGGTAAAGAAAAAGTCTATGTAAGAGAAGCAAGTATTGACACGCCAATCATCAGTTTTGAAAGTTTGGACGCTTTTCAGGCAACCATTGTCGTACATATGATCTGGTCGCCTGATGGCCGATATATTCTCTATCAAGCAGATGAAGATATTTCGGTAGGCAATTTGTTAAAATTCAAACCTGCTATTTTACGGCTTGATATTGAACAAACAGATTGGGATCCCTTGCCTATTGTACAAGAACACCTTTCGTCTGCCCTTGCTGCTTGGTCTCCTGATGGACGTTGGGTCGCTTTTCATGGCCCAAAACTGTGGGGGGCCATGACACAAGTGACCGATGTCATCAATGTGAGTACTATTTCTGATGGCGTCGTAAAGTCATGGTTGCCTGATAGCAGCGGCTTTATTTGTCAAGAAGACAATAGATTCTTTTTTGTCAATGTTGACCATCCAAACATGCCTCTTAAGATATGGGATGCTGCTGATTACGACCTCCCAAGTGATTCTCAAATAAGTATGTGGGTAATTCCTCATCAATAAATGGTATTCTTGACAACCGATAATAGTTCTGCTTGTCGTTGGGCGCAATCCGCTTGGCGAAAAACAAACTGCGGGGTAGTGTCATGAAGCGGGGATGATAGATGGGAACGAACCACCCATCATCCTCATCGTCGCCGAGCAGCCCGCCACTGGCTGGCTGCTGCTCCCCGACAGCTACACCTGGCGCGCCCGCTCCTGCGCGGACGAAGATTGCGTCCAGGCCGGCCTCTGGCCCGAAGCCTTGCAACCCGAAGGTTTGCCCTTCACCTACGAAGACGCCGCCCCCCCGACGCCACAAAGCCCACAAGCACCCGGCGGCATCAACAGCGGCTACACCATCACCCGCCGCGGCACCTACTTCCTCGCCGGGCAAGCCGTCGCCATACGGCAAGTCATCCCCAGCGAGACCAACAACCTGCTGCACCTGCACACCGACCATTTGGGCAGCAACAGCGTCATGAGCTATAACAATAGCGGGGGCATGGTCGGCGGCAGCCGCACCCGCTACCTCCCCTTCGGCGCCTACCGCACCGCCCCCACCCAAACCTATACCGACCTGGGCTACACCAGCCAGAAGCACAACGACGACCTCGGCCTCATCTACTACAATGCGCGGTATTACCTGCCCGGTGTCGCCCGCTTTGCCAGCGCGGATACGATTGTGCCGGATGCCACAAACCCCCAAGCCTTCAACCGCTACACCTACGTTCTCAATTCACCGTTTACATTGATTGACCCTTCGGGACATAGACCATCGGATGGCTGTGATTATGAAGGCTGCTCACTTCTCAATGGTTTCGACTCTGACAGCACGTGGCAAGCACCAGATGGTACTCAAACCCCATGGGATCCGGTGGTAGCCAGCGACCAAGATTACAATCCAATTACGGAGGCAGTAATTCCTGCAACTGTGACATTGCTTGGTGTGGCCGCTTTGCCAACAGTAATAGGATACTTTGCAGGAGAGTTTATTTGGCCAGCAATCACTACAACTGGAACCTCGATTGCTTCATGGCTATGTCTAGATGGAGATTGTCTAAATGAATTAGAGATCGCTACTGAAAAGTTGAATTATCTTCTTAATTCACAAGGCAAAATGGGTGGGTTCGAAAGGTTGGGATTTACAAATGGAAATGCCGAGGCTCTCCAGAAGACACTGTATACCATAGGACAACAAATAGATACGTCCATCGGCGGACAAATAACTGAATATGGGGTTAAATTCACACAATCAGCAGAAATTTATGGGCCAAACGGGGTGATTGGCCGAATCAATACAGTTTGGCAAATTGACAAGGGAGCAACAGCTTTGCGGTTCATAACCGGATGGGCTGAACCATTCAAGTGATATGGAGAACTGACCCAATGCTCAAGAATTCATTAGAAAAAGGGAACGACCATTGGAACCCGTTTCAAAATGGCTCAACTATTGGAATGAAAGGTTCTGAACGAGGAATAATAATAAGGGACGAGGAACACGATCTGGGAGCAAGAATTACCCTTGAGAAGATTGACACAGGTGCACCTTATCGAATAACGTCCAGCATTTGTGGCTGGATGATTCACACATCCTTTTTTTCAGATGAGGTGCGGGCAATATCTGCCTACGATGTAATGAAGTTAGAATTGAATAATATGCTATTGGAAAAGGATGAAATCAACCTGGCTCAGAAAATCAGCAAATTTATCCAAGAGTTTTAATCTCTTTTCCGTAAATGGGGTTTGAATTTTGGTGCTTCAAACCCGAAATCAGGCCTTTGCGAGCCGGATAGCTTCGTATCCAGGCGGCAAATGTGCCGTAACCGAAGCCTTCTTAAAAAGTTGGTTGGAAAGTGGCAGACCAACTTTTTTTAATGCTTCATCAGGCGTCCATACGTCGGTTTGACAGTTCTGTCCCAGAAGCCAGTCCGGATTGGCGGTAGGGTCGCCGCCAGATATTTCAATAGCGACCCGAAAATCATGGTCAGTGCCGGCAAGCGCGTGAGCGCGGTCGGGTGGTGGACATAATGCCGACCGCCGCCACCAGACAAAATGTACTTGCCCGTTTGCGGAACTCCTTCTATCGGCCAGCGTTCTGGATAAACCGCCTGCATGGTCTCATTTTTCGGGCGATAATGCCCAGGTAATTTTCACCCATCAGCCCAGGTGGTTTTCGCCCAAACAGCCCAGGCAGATATTTGCGGCCAAACAGCCCACCCCGATTGTGCCAAACCGGCTCATCCAGTAGCCTTCTGGAACGATATCAAACGTTCCAGGAGGAAAGATGAGAAGGAAAAACATCGTGGAAATCATGGCCATGCTTCAGCACCTACGAGCTGGAGCCAGTAACAATCAGATCAAACAGGAATTGAAAGTGAGCCGGCACACGGCCCGCGCCTATCGGCAATGGGCCACTGAGCATGGGTTGCTGGAAGGAGCGCTGCCGCCGATTGCCGAACTGGAACGGCTGCGTGCCGCATCGTTTGGACAGGCGCTGCCGCCACAGAACGTGTCAACGGTGGAACCGTACCGGGGATTTGTTTTGGACTTGTACGACCAGGGAGTGGAGATGGCGGCCATCTATCAACGGCTGGGCGAGCAAGGATTTACGGGCAGTTACTCAGCAGTGTATCGTTTTGTTCGCCGGGAACGGGCGAAACGACCAGAAGTAACGGTCCGGGTGGAATGTCAACCAGGCGAAGAAGCGCAGGTAGACTTTGGCTATGCCGGGTACATGATAGATGTGGAAAAAGGCAAGCAACGCAGAAGCTGGGCGTTTGTAATGACCCTCTCCTTCAGTCGCCACCAATACGTGGAATTTGTCTTCGACCAGAAACTGGCTACCCTTCGGCGTTGCTCAGGGCAGGCTCTGGCTGCGCCTGCACCGCAACGCCCTCTCCTTTTTCGGCGGCGTTCCGCGGCGCATCGTCATTGATAATCTCAAAGCCGGCATTGCCCAAGCGTGTTGGGAAGACCCACAGCCACAACTGGCTTACCGGGAATGCGCGGAACACTACAGCTTTCTCATATCGCCCTGCAGACCGAAGACCCCACAGCACAAAGGCAAGGTAGAACAGGGTGGCGTTCACTACGTCAAACGCAACTTCCTGGGCGGGCGGGAACCCACGAGCCTGCTCCAGGCCAACCAGGATGTGCGTACCTGGTGTCTGACGACAGCCGGGCAGCGGACGCACGGTACGACAAAAAAGTGCCCCCTGGCTCAGTTTGAGAACCTGGAAAAGGTCGCCTTGCAGCCGCTGCCCAACGCACCCTACGACCTGGCTGTTTGGAAAAAGGCCAAACTGCACGACGACTGCTATGTGGTTTTTGACAACGCCTACTACTCAGGCCCTTTCCGGCTGGCAGGCGAGCATCTGTTAGTGCGCGGTGGCAGCCGGGAAGTACGGCTCTACACCAGCGATTATCAGTTGGTGGCTACCCACGAACGGGCGCAAGAGCCGGGGCAACGGCAAACCCATCCGCATCACCTGCCGCCGGAGAAGGTGGCCGGGGTGTTCCTGACACGGGAGACCTGCCAGGCCGCTGCTGCCGACATCGGTCCGGCCACGGACGAGGTGGTGCACACCTTGCTGGCCGACGCCACGCTGGAACGGCTACCCATGGTACGTCGTTTGTTGGCCTGGCGGGAACGAGTCGGGGATGACCGGCTGGAAGCGGCTTGTCGCCGTGCTCTGCGCTTTGGCGACCCCAGTTACAAAACGGTCAAGGGCATCTTGCAACAGGGATTGGAGTCCGCGCCAGACCCGGAACCGGTGACGGAAGCGCCGGCAGCCAAAGCGTTTGTGCGCAATGCGGTGGAGGTGTTTGGTGAGAAGTTGGGAGGGTTGTCATGGAACTGATGCACCAGATGCAACCCTATCTGAAGCAACTCCGCCTTTCTGGGATTCTGGAGACACTCACAGCCCGCAACCAGCAGGCCATAGATGGGCAGTGGACCTACATCGAGTTCCTGTCCCGACTGCTGGAGGATGAGGTGGAGCGGCGGGCGCAGAAACAGTTGGCGCCGCGGCTGCGGCGCGCGGCCGTCAACACCACCAAGACGCTGGAAAACTTCGATTTCAGTTTCAACCCTAACCTGAACCGACAGCGCATCCTGCAACTGGCCGGCTGCGATTTCATCCGCCAGAAACGCAATCTGCTCATCTGCGGCCCAACCGGCGTCGGGAAAACCCATTTGAGTCAGGCCCTTACCCATGCGGCAGCCCGGCTGGGATTCAGCGCCCTGTTCATCAACACCCACAAGATGTTGCAGCATCTCCACGGCGGTCGCGCCGATGGCACCTGGGAGCGGCGCTTGCAGACCTATCTGCGGCCGGACCTGCTGGTGTTGGACGATTTCGGTCTGAAGCCTTTGCGGTCGCCGGCGACAGAAGACTTGTACGATGTTATCAATGAACGATACGAAGTCGGCAGCATCATGTTGACTAGCAATCGTTCGCCCAGTGAATGGCCCGACCTGTTTGGTGACCCGCTCTTGGCCAGCGCTGGCCTGGACCGTCTGGCGCATGCGGCTGAAGTGTTGGTGATAGAAGGCGGCAGTTACCGCGCCAGAGGTCGCCAGCGCCTGGAAGAGGAGGTGCAAATTGCCGTGACCTGAAGCCATCTGCTCGTCAGTTTGAGCCGAGAAACGTAGGGTAACTTTTCAGGAAGCGTAAACCATGGCCCATACAACGCCCAAAGTGATGAATAACCGATTGTACTTGCCGGACTGTACCGAGCCGGTTTGCCCGGTTGAGTCCCCAGCCTGGTTCGACTGGCTGCACGAGGCCCGCTGCTTCCGCTATTACAGCCAACAGCGGCACAATGTCATCCGCGGTTACGGTCCTGTCTTCGCCCCGATTTCTCTGCGCAAGGAAAAGCGTCGTCGCGGTTGCCTCTGGTATGCGTATCGCCGGTCCTATCGTGTTTTGTACAAGCGGTACGTGGGCAAGACGGAAGCGTTGACCCGTGACCGGTTAGAGGAAATTGCCCGGACGCTCAATGAGGTTGATTGATTTTGTGGAAAGCGGGTTTGTCACGATTTACGAGAGCGAATTTGAGTGAATCGCGCTTTCTTGTCACTCGTGTGGCAAATCACCGCAACTTCGAGAAAATCCGCCTTTGATACGACTACTGAAAAACCCTACGTAACACATCCATAATACATGCAAATTTGCTTGCGAAGGGGTAAAATACAGTTACAAGCTATCCTCAAAGGTGCATCGTTCGTGCCTGCCCACGGCGCGTCGCCAATCACTTCACCGTCGAGGAGCCTGAAGGAATAGAGAATATGCCGGCATCTTCCCCTGAAGCCATTAGCAAACCCACACCCTAACGCCTGACTCGGTGCTCATTTCTTGGCCCTCTCACAAACAATACAGCCCCATGCCCTAATACAGTTCTTAACGGTCTTGCGGCATAATGGACACACGCTCCCCAGAGTAATTATGTTTATGCGTGATGATCTTTTCCTGGCGCCACTCAGTCAAGATACACTGGCAAGCCGTTTCTAGCGTATTTGGGCGGAAGATGTAGACATACAGGGTACGACATGTTTCTCCAAATACGAAAAAACAGTGTGCGACTGCTCCTTGCCGCGGCAATTGGACTCTGCCTGACTGTGGGAACCTACCTGACCACCCTGGCAGCGGATCGCTTCTCCCCAACTCACGTCTCCACCGCTCCTCCCAGTCCGGGCGATTTCATCCAGACAGTCCCGCAAGGTTTTGGCAATCCGGAAAATATGTGGGCGTGGGGCATGGTTTGGTGGCGCGAGCATTTATACGTAGGCACAAGCCGCAACTTCAACTGCGCGGACACCCTGGCGCAGGCGCGCAACTCCTTTGGCATCGTCATCTATCCTCCATCAGACCCAGACCTGAACTGTCCCGAAGACCCGCTGGCAATAGATATGCGCGCGGAAATCTGGCGCTACACACCCACGACCGATTATTGGGAGCGCATCTACCAATCTCCCGTGGCCACGGTCAACAAATACACCGCGCTTGGCGGTTCCATCACCGATCCCGTCATCGTCACAATTCCCATCAGCCCTACCAACGTCGCCGTAGACCTGGGGTATCGGGGTATGGTTGTTTTCACGGAACCGGACGGGACGGAGGCCCTCTATGTAACCGCCATCAGCACGGGATTCGTGGGGTACGACGTGGGCGCGCCGCGGATATTGCGCTCCACGGATGGCGTCAACTTCGCGCCTTTGCCGCGCGACCCGGGAACGGTGTTGGGCAGCTATGACAAAACCAGTATGCGCAATCCCATCGTCCACACGGGCAGCGACGGCGTGCCACGCCTGTACGTGCAGGGCGGCTCCAGCCGCGGCGCAGGTGAGGTATTTGAGGCCACGGACCCGGTGGGCGGCAATGACAATTTCCGCCAGATTAGCCCGGAAGACATGAATGTGAGTGCGATGGGGTCGTTCAACGGGTATTTGTACCTGGGAACACATGATCGCACGAATGGGTTCTCCCTCTTCAAGATGGACGTGGACGGCGGACCGCTGCCATACAGTTACACGACGATCATGGAAGATGGGGGTTATTTACCGGCGGAACTCAAACCCAACAACGAGCTTCTCAGCATGACGCCCTACGATGGGGCGCTTTACATCGGCGGCAATGGAGTCAGGTTTAATCAATTTGGTGCGGATAACGTGCCGGCGGAACTGTTCCGCCTTTACCCGAACGATTCCTGGGACGTCGTCGTCGGCCTGGAGAGGGCCGACACCCCCGACGGCCCCAAAGTCCCCTTGAGCGGCCTCGGCCCCGGCTTTGGCAACGACTACAACGGCCACATGTGGCGCATGAGCGTCTACAAAGGGGATCTCTACGTCAGCACGCTGGACACCGACTACATCTTCAAAGACGACAACCCACCGCCAGACATCATCGCCAAGATGGGCTTCGACCTCTGGCGCAGCGAAGACGGCATCACGTTCACGCCAGTCACTACCGATGGATTCAGGGCAAACATCATCGATCCCGGTTTCCCTCGCCCGGACCTGCACGTGGGCGCGTTTGACATTGGCGGGCGCACCCAGTATGTCACGCCCAACGGCCTCTTCCTGGGCACGGTCAATCCCTTCCGCGGCCTGCGTATATGGCAAACGCAGCTTCCCCCGGACAGCGTCTCGCTTAGCGGACCGGGCAACCTTGCCGGCAACACCGTCTACACCTTCACCGCGCAGGCAGCCCCGCTGACGGCCACCGTTCCCTTCACTTACACGTGGTCCGCCACGGACCTGCCCGAAACCATTGTCCACCAGAATACGCTCAGCGACACGGTTGGCCTGAGTTGGAATAGCGCCGGGGTCAAAACGGTGGCCGTATCCATCACCAATCGCCTGGGCGTCGTCCGCGGTGCCTCGTTTGACGTTAACGTGGTTGCCGCCGCCGCCAATACCGCGCCCACGAACATTGAAATTGCCGGCATTTCCCTCGGCTACTTCCATCAACCATACACCTTCAGTGCCGACATCTTGCCCCTGAACGTAACGCAGCCGGTGCAGTACACCTGGACGGCTACGGACCAGTCCCCACAAAGCAGCAGCGGCGGCGTCAACAGCCAGGCCACGTTTACCTGGAACACGCCCGGCACAAAAACCATCACCGTGACGGCGGACAACGGCGTGGGGTTAGTCAGCGCCAGCCGGACGGTAGACATCCTGGACTGCCAGCCCATCACGACGGCGACGATCACACGGCAGCCGACGGGTGACGTGTACACGGATGCGACCACGCTTTTCCAGGCACAGACCGGCGGCGGAACCGTCCCCTACCATTACGCCTGGGCGCTAAACGGCACAGCGGTGGGTGAAGATAGCAGTCAACTGCTGCTGGTAGATGCACCTGCCGGCATTCAAACCCTCTCCCTCACCGTTTCCAACGCCTGCGGCCAGCAAGAAGCGGCGCAAACCTTCCTCGTCTACACCGGTCTGAGCAACCAACTGGAGCTATCCACCTCCAGCGCCCTGGCCACGCCCGCCAACGTCGCACCGGGCGCGTTGCTCACCTTCACCGTTCTCCTGCGCAACACCGACACGCCCCTGATAGCCGCCCTGCTCAACCCCATCCCCGCGCATACAGCGTACGTGCCCGACAGCGCCACGATCTCGCATGGCGAAGTGCTGCTGACAGACCAGGGCCTCATCTGGTCCGGCAAGTTGCGTCCCGGTTCGACGGTGATTTTGCGCTTTCAAGTGGTCGTGGACGCCGCGCCCATGCCGGCAGGAACCCCCATCATCAACCAAACCTTCATCGGCAGCGACATCAGCCGCTACGATCAGATCATCACCACAGCGGCGGTGTACGATCCCGATTCCCGACTGCGCATCAACAACGACACCCACTTCACCAACGTGCCCACAGTCACCCTACGCTACGCCTGGGACGAAGGCAGCGACATCGCTTATGTGAAGTTCAGCAACGATGCCGGCTTCGGCAACGGCGCGGAAGCCAACACCACGCCCTGGCTGCCTGTGGACCCCGGCGACCCCACCGTGAGCGACTGGTCCCTGCCTTTGACGCCTCCCGCTTTTATTCCCCGCACTGTCTATGCGAAGTTTGGCAACGATTCAGGGCTGGAATACGCCCCCCTGGTCACGGCCCACATCATTTACGACGCCGCGCCCCCCGAAATAACAAACATCAGCGTCAGCGAACTCTCCGCGCCGGCGTCCGCGCTGGTGCTACTGCGCATTACGGCACATGATGACACCAGCGGCGTTGCTTCGCTGGACGTCAGCGGCGACCCGGATTTTGGCGTGTTTTTCACCGTTCCGGCAACAGGCGACAGAACCGTGGTTGCCTGGGACCTGGCAGATGGGGTGAACATCTATGTGCGCGCCCGCGACGGTGCCGGCAATTTGAGCGAGGTCGGCATGGGCAGCGCGGTCGCCGTCGGCCAGGTGGCGATCAGCGGCCCGGCCGCAGGCACGGTGAACACGCTCTACAGCTTCACCGCAAACGTCCAGCCCCTGACCACGACACTGCCCGTGACCTACACCTGGCAAACAACCGGGCAGCCCCTCGTCACTCAGGTGGGCGAACTGAGCAGCACGGTCAGCTATAACTGGATTACGCCCGGCGTGAAGACGATTATGGTCACGGCGCAAAATCTGCTGGCGACGGTGACGGATTCCTATACGATCACCATCCAGGCCCCAGACATCGTGGTTGCGCCCACCTCCCTGGCGCAAACGCTCACCTCCGGCGAGAACGACACGCAATCGCTGACGATAGACAACGTCGGCGGCGGCACGTTGAACTGGTCACTGGGAGAAATCCCGCCGACGGCTTGGCTCAGCGGTACGCCCACGAGCGGCAGCATTAGTGGTGTGGGAAGCCAGATTGTGACGGTGACGTTCGATGCCGGCATTCTTTCCGCCGGCACCTACAACAGCACCTTCCGCATCCAGAGCAACGATCCCGGCCAGACCATCCTGGACATCCCCGTCGTCCTCACCGTTCTGCCAAAAGGCCCCATCATTGCCATCTCCCCGGACAGCCTGCCCCTGTCCGTCACCACCGGGCAAAGCACCAATGAAACGCTGACCGTGAGCAATATCGGCGACGAAAACCTCACGTGGAGCGTCACCGCCGACCCCGACGTGGATTGGCTGGAGGCGGATGTAGCCGGCGGCGTTATCCTGCCCGCGCAATCCCAGGCGCTAAACATCACCGTGGACGCCGCCGCCCTCACGCCCGGCAGCTACAGCACCACCCTGCACATTGACAGCAATGATGGCGATCAGCCCACCGTGGACGTGCCCGTGACGCTCACCGTCCTGCCAGTAGGGCCGGTGCTGACATGGGAACCCGCGACGCTTGTCGCTACCGTGGTCAGCGGCGACGCCACGGCGCTGACGTTGTTGTTGGGCAATGCAGGCGATCAGGCGCTGACCTGGAACCTGGCAGAGTCGCCAACAGTTTCCTGGCTATCGCTGAACGCCACCGGCGGGACCATCACCGACGGCGGCGAGACAAGCGTGCAGGTGACGTTTGATGGCAGTGGATTGGCGGCAAACAGCTACGCCACGACTCTGGTTCTGACCAGTAACGACCCACAGGCGAGTTCTGTTTCCATTCCCGTCACGTTCTCGGTGCTACCAACGCCCGCCGACGTGAACGTGAGCAGTACGACGATTTCCGCGACGCTGGCGCGGGGTCAATCGAGTGAGCAAACGCTCACCATCCAAAATGCGGGCGGCACGGAACTGAGCTGGAGTCTCAATCCCGTGGGAACGATTAGCTGGCTGACGATTGTTCCGGACAGTGGAACGGTAGGAGCGAATGAAAGTGTGGAGGTGGCGTTGGGGCTAAATGCCGGCACGCTCGCCCCCAACACCTACACCGCCACCATCCGGCTCATCAGTAACGACCCGGATCAACCCAGCATAGACCTGCAAATCACTTTGACAGTCACGTCCGGTTACTACGAGGTCTTTGTCCCCGTCATCCAAAGATAGGTATCAATGAGCAGGGCGCGCAGACCTGGCGGTGGTGAGGGTTCGTGACCATGCGTGGACGGCAACCAGCGGAAATCGTCGTCCACACCAAACTAAAAGGCTATCCAGGAGACAAAGAAACTATTCACAATCACGCTCAACTTATGGTAAAGTAGAAGCATGGTAACTACTAACGCTCTCCAGAAACCTAGTCCAATCTGGCTTAGCAGTTACAAAGCATCATTCTGGAACCCGAAAAAGCTGAACGAGGATGATGCTTTTTGCACAGTATCGCATTTATGCGTACAATCATTTCTCTTGAGGAGACAAGCAATACGGGCCAGACCTTGCTTCCGCAAGCCTCATGGCGACCCACCACCAGTCAGCACCACACACCTTTCCAGCGCACAATCACGGCCACCGTTTTACCCCGCGCCAGACATCGTGTATTCATTACAGCTCAGTGGCGCAAGGTGTTAAACACAAGTAACGACTAACGCCCTCTAGAAAATTGGTCCAATCTGGCTTAGCAGTTACAAACACTAAAAATGACCTCCTGATCGGACAACGCGCCGGAAAAGCGCGTCAAGCCCAAACCGTTCTATCATGAACTGCTGGCAAGTGGCGGCAACTATCATCTACATCAGGAAAATCAATCAGTCAACCCATCAAACAGGCAACATTCATTAGTTTTGGAGGGATCATGAACCAACAAAGAAGTTCATTCCGCAAAGTCAGGCTTGTCTTACTCGTATTTCTTGCGGCAGGCTTACTCTTTGCCGCCACCGGACTGGCAATGGCCGGCAGCCCGCCGCTTGAACCAGGTGATTTTTCCGAAGCAGCCGACCAGGGTTTTGGGCAGCGCGCAAACGGTTGGGCCTGGTCAATGCAATGGTGGAATGGCTATCTTTATGTTGGCACAAACCACAATTGGCATTGCGCGGAAGTGCTGGCTCAGGCTCGCAACTCCTTCGGCATCATCACTTATCCGCCTGACGACGTGGACATTGATTGCCCCGCGGATGAGTTGGCCATCGACATGCGCGCCGAAATCTGGCGCTGGGACCCGAACACAGACATCTGGGCACAGGTATATGTCGCCCCAACGCAGGTCTTCACCGAGTACACGCGCATCGGCGGCACCATCATCAATCCCATAACCGAAACGATCACCATCCCGCCCACGGACATTGCCATTGACATTGGTTATCGTGGTATGGCTGTGTTTGAAGAGCCGGATGGGACGGAAGCGCTTTACGTCACGGCCGTCAGCCCCAGCTACGTGGGCTACAAAACCCCGCCGCGCGTGCTGCGCTCAACCGATGGCCTGAATTTCACCGCCCTGCCCCAAGACCCGGGCACGGTGCTGGGCAACATTCGCAAGACCAGCATCCGTAACCCAACCGTCCATGTGGGTAGCGACGGCGTCAGACGACTCTATATCCAATCAGGCAGCAGCAAGGGCAGCGGCTCTCTATTTGAAGCGGCTGACCCTGCCGGTGGTAATGACAACTTCCGCAAAGTGCAGCCAGAAGATGGACAGGGTGACTACTACAAAGTCAGTTCCGCCATCTCCTGGGAAGGGTATCTCTATCTGGGTATCCGCGACACCCAGACGGGTTTCAAGGTCATCAAGATGGACGCCACCGGCGGCGCTTTGCCCTACCCCTACGAAATCGTCATTGACGAAGGCGGCTATGCCAGCTACGCCGCGGCAGACGTACTCAACGTGGAAATCCTGAGTATGCAGATATACGACTGCTATCTCTACGTCGGCGGCAACGGCATCACCATCGGCACCATTCCCGGTCTTAACGACCCGGCGGAGTTGTTCCGCATTCAGAAGGATGGGAACTGGGAACTCGTCGTGGGTGAACCCCGCGTGGGCACACCCATTGGCGATATTGATCCCCTGAGTGGCTGGCCCGCCGGGTTTGGCAACAACTACAACGGCCATATGTGGCGCATGGAGGTGCACAACGGGCATCTTTATGTGACCACGTTTGATGGAAGCATCACGGAAAAGGACAACAATCCGCCGCCGCCCATTTTGCAGGTGATGGGTTTTGACATGTTCGAGACGGGTGACGGCGTCAATTTCTCGCCCGTGACCATCGATGGTTTCTCCGACCAGATCAATGATCCGAACCCGCCGCGCCCCGACCTGAACCTGGGTGCGTTCGACTCCGGTGGGCGCACGATGGCTTCCACCTCGTCTGGTTTGTTCCTGGGCACGGCCAACTACTGGTATGGTTTGCGTATCTGGAATGCGCCCGAACCGGCGTACCCGATGGAAGTGACCATTGATGGCCCGGCAATAGCGATTGTGGGGCAGCCGACGGATTACACGGCGTATGTGAACCCACCCACGGTGACGGTTCCCATCACTTACACGTGGGACGCGACGGATCAGCCGACAATTGTGCATGCGAATGCCGGCATTTCCGACACCGTCACCTACATCTGGGATACCACGGGCATCAAATACATCACGGTCCGCCCGGAAAACGCCAACACGCGCGAATGCGCCTGCATCATGATCGAGGTGCTGCCCGCCGAACCGACGCCCACGCCCACCAACACCCCTCCCGCGCCCACACCCACCAACACGCCCCCCGCGCCCACACCCACCAACACCCCTCCCGCGCCCACGCCCACCAACACCCCCCCCGCGCCCACACCCACCAATACACCCCAGCCTGGCCCCACGGTGACGCCCACGCCCACCGAACCGGCGACAGGCGTCGGTCTGAGTAGCTTTGATGGTGGCAACGGCGGTGGCAGCGTCTCGCCGTGGCTGGCGCTGGGACTCCTGCTCCTGCCGGGTGCAGCCTGGGTCATCAACCAGCGGCGGCGGCAGCAACCGCGGTAAGGGACCGTGTCCGTAACAGCTCACCCTCTCGTAGGCTGAGCTTATGAAAGCCCTTGTCGAAGCCCCTATTGCCTGCGGCAGGCTCAGGCAACGGACTTAAGACTCACCAGGATTGGTTCATTCTTGGAGAATGAACCAATCTGATCATCTGAAATGTTACATTGAAAATGGACCCGTCTTCTGGTGCAATCCGGGAGACGGGTTCAGTTGGCATAAGGGATTATTTCGTTGTGACGGATGTTGTTGTTCTGGAGCAAATGGTCAGGCATTATCTGCAAGCTTTAGGCAAACTGGACCTGGAAACGTGTATCAGTTATTATGCGGATAATGCGGTGATCCATTTCATGACCGGCGAATATACGGGTAAAGATGAAATCACCGCCTGGCACCGCGAGCGCTTTGAGAACGAACTGCGCGCGGAGTCCATTGAACGCATCCAGGGCAATGGCAACCAGGTGAACGCAGAGATGATTGTCTCTTCCAGGCGACTGCGCAAATGGCGCATCAACAAAGTCCGAGGCAGGGGTACGTTCCTGTTTGACGAGCAAGATAAAATCAAGGACGTTCGTTTCTCGCTGATAACGCCCAGTTTCACGGGAAGCGGACACAGTAAGGAGCAATCCCGCACTTGACCCGATAGGCAAGGAAAGCTCCTGTTTGATGGTCATTTGGGCCTGGCCTTTCTTGGGAGGAAATGTCATCGGCGCGGCTGCACGCCCGGTTGCGGCCATCACACCTGATGACAGGGGCCAAAACGTCCTCAAGATTGACCATTTGTACGTCATTTATCAGGGCAACCGGCGACAAACCACGTGTTTTACACAGCGCGACACGGGCCAATTCGCACGAGTGCGTTGCAAAATCGTGGTTTTCAGTGTATGTGATGTTGACCTGTAGTCCCATCCACGGCTGTAACCGGATAGGCGTTACAAATTTCCAGGGAAACTGGCGCGGTCTTGGAGACTGCCCAGTCCGATAAGTGCATAACGTCTGAGGAGATGTGATGACCACCTCTGAACTCATGCCCACGGCAAGCCGCTCGGCATCCACTGCTTTTCCCCCGCTGACCATGCCCACCAAAATCATTTACGGCATTGGGCAGATAAGCAACTCCATCAAGACGTTCGCCTTTGGCGCTTTTCTCCTATTTTTCTACACGTCGGTGATGGGACTGCCGGGCACGCTGGCGGGTCTGGCGACAACCATCAGCCTCTTTTGGGATGCCCTCATCGACCCTTCCATTGGTCATCTATCCGACAAGGCGAATTTTAGCATGGGCCGCCGCCACGGCTTCATGCTGGTGGGCGCGGTGGGCATGGGATTGTCGTTTTTTGCGATTTTCAACCCGCCGGCGGGTTTGGGAAATGGCGGGCTGTTTTTCTGGCTCATCGGCAGCAATTTCTTCCTGCGCACCTCCAACTCGCTGTTCGTTGTGCCGTATCAGGCGCTGGGCGCGGAGTTGGCACAGGATTACCAGGAACGGACGTCGATTGCCGGCATTCGTTCTTTCCTCGCGCTCCTGGGGACAGGCCTGGCCTTCTCCTCCCTCTCCCTTTTCTTCCCCAACGATGGCTCCGGTGTAGACCCCAAATTTAACCCGAATGGCTACCTGACGATGGCCGTCACCTTTGGCATACTCATGGCCGTCACCGGACTGATTTCCACGTTCGGCACACTGCGCGAACGATATCGTCTGCCGAAACGCGCGCCCTCCTCCGAAGGCGAGCTAGGCTTCCTGGAAAACCTGAAGATTTCTATCACCAATCGCTCTTTCCTCTCCCTCACCCTCTCCTCCGCCCTCTACTTCCTGGCCAGCGCCGTCACCACCACCGTCGTCGTCCACTTCCTCACCTACTACCTGAAAATCAGCGACCCGGCGGCCATCAGCCTATTCCAGGCAGCCTTCTTCGTCGGCGGCGTTCTGGGCGTCGTCTTCTGGCTGCGTGTATCGCCCCGTCTGGAGAAGCACCGACTCTACTTCATCACGATCCTGATCACCAGCCTGCTCACCGGCTCCGCCTATTTCCTGCTGGGCCAGGGGCATCTCTTTGGCACGGGAAACCTGCGACCACTGCTAGTACTCTATTTGCTGGTGGGTTTCTTTGCCGGGGCGTTCTGGTTTTTGCCGGCATCCATGATTGCCGACATCGTAGACGAAGACCGCCTGCACACCGGCAAAAATCGTGAAGGCGCCTACTTCGGCATTGACTCCTTCTTCCAACAACAGGCCGCCGGGCTTGCTATCTTCGTGTCCGGCGTCTTACTCGACCATTTTGCCGGCCTCATCGCCGGTCAAGAAATCCAGAGCGCCGTCACAGCCACCCGTATCGGCCTCATCTTCAGCCTGGTTCCGGCGGTTCTTTACGCTGCTGCCGCGTTTCTCATCCTGCCCTACAAACTGACGCGCCAACGGGTCAAGCACATTCAGGCAGAGCTTGCCCCAATACAAGAGGATTCAAATGAAAGCGAGATTACCGCGTAAGCGACTGTTACTGCTCCTGCTCACCCCCCTCCTGGCAGCGAGCATATTCTTCTGGCGGCCCCCATCCGCGCTGGCCGCGCCCACCCCGGCGCCCGTCCCCATTCCACAAAGTTGTCTTGAAGCCAACGTCTTCTACGGCGCTGTTCCCCCAGGCGGCGAAAATGCGCCTGTCCTCGTCTTTGTCCACGGCTACGGCGGCCAGGCCATCGACTGGTGGTTCTTCAACTTCGGCTCCGGCTTCAACGACATGTACGACCTGGCGTATGCCGCCGGTTATCGCACCGCCTTCGTCACCGACAACCTGAACAGCGAAGCGCCCGACTGCGACGTGCCCCGCCGTCCCGTCATCTCCGTTTTCGACGCGGGCGCCATCCTCAGCCAGCAGTTGGCGTTAATCACGGCCCATTACAACGTTGACCAGGTAAGCATCGTGGCTCACTCCAAAGGCGGCGTGGACACACAAGCGGCCCTCGCCTTCTACGGTGCGGGAGACAAAATCGCCAATGTGTTCACCCTTAGCAGCCCGCACCAGGGGGAAATCCTGGCGGACCTCGTCTGGAGCGCCAGCGACATCCCCGGCCTGGGCGACCTGCTGGCTTTCTTTGGCCGGGATGAGGGTCTGCGTACGCTGCGCGTAAACAACATGAAGGTCTTCCGCCTCTACGTAGATGAGCTGCCCGTTCACAATAACATCAGCTACTACTCCGCCGCGGGCACCGGCTGGCAAGGTTCCGGGGGCATCACGGAAATTGGCGGCCTGATTCTGCAAATTCTGGGATATGACAACGATGGGGTGGTGACGGTGGAAAGCACCTACCTGCCCTACGCGCGGCCTTTCTTCGTAGCCGATTACAACCACAACGAGATTTACCAGGGGCACAATGTTTTCCACTACATTCAGGATGTGCTGGAGGCGCAGCCGCTGGTCGCGGAACTGGCAGGCGCAACCACGGGGGCCACGAACACGAGCTACTCGTTTACGGCCTCCGCACAGCCGATTACGCTGACGGTCCCGCTGACCTATACCTGGGAAGTGACGGGGCAGCCGCCGCTTACGGTGGCGGGCGAGCGGGAGAATACGGCGGCGTTTAGTTGGACGAATGCCGGCACAAAAATCATCAACGTCACCATCAGCAACCGGTATGGCAGCGCCTCCCAATCCATGAACATCGACATCGCCGCGCCCACGCCAAACACCGGCCCCACCAACGTGACCATTGATGGCGATGACCGGGCAAATGCCGGCACAGCCGCCACCTTCACCGCCAACGTCACCCCCCTCGCCAGCAGCCAACCGCTGCAATACACCTGGAGCGCCACCAACCAGGGAACCGTCATCCATAGCAATGGCCTCAACGACAGCGTCACCTTTACCTGGAGCAGCACCGGCATCAAAACAGTCTCCGTCTCCGTCAGCAACGGCGTCGGCACCGTGGGGTCCAGTTTCAACGTCAACGTCGGACGTCCACCAACGACCCTCAACATTAGCGGCCCCACCGTGGGCAGCACCAACACGAACTACAACTACACAGCCACCGCCAACGCCAACGTCTCCAGCCCGGTCTCCTACACCTGGAGTACCGTTGACCACGACGACGTGGAGCAAATTGGCGGCAGCAGCAATACGCTGGGCATTAGCTGGCCGGAGAGCGGCCAGCAACCCATCGCCGTGAAAGCGGAAAACGCCTGGGGCAGCACCGTCGCCTTCTACACCGTGGACATTCAAACGCCGCCCATCACCGTCACGCTCAGTGGGGACGCCATCGGCGTCATCAACACCACCCACTTCTTCGACGCGAATACCGAACCGCCGGAAACGACCGTCCCCCTCACCTACACCTGGCAGAGCAGCGGCACGCCGGCGCAGCTTACGCAGACCAACGACCTCAGCGACCAGGCGGGCTTTGTGTGGGGCATTCCTGGAACGCAATCCGTCTCCGTGACGGCGGCCAACGCCGGCGGCGGCACGGCGGACAACGCAACCATCGACATTCAGCTCTGGGACCCTGGCGTCGCGCCCAGTTCACTGCAAGTGAGCGGCCCCACCGATGGCCTCATCAACACCCCGTACCAGTTCGTGGCCGCCGTGACGCCGCTGAAGGCGGCGCAGCCCGTGACCTACGTCTGGCAGATCAACGGGCAAACGGTGCGCACGCAGCAGAGCGGCGGCAACGATGTGACCACGTTTAGCTGGCCGGAAGGCGGCTCCTACGAGATCAGCGTCACGGCCACCAACGACTATGGCTCCGTCGGCGACAGCCTGACGATTGAGGTGGTTTCGCCCATCAGGAGCGTCACGGCCAACTGGCCGGATGTGCTGCCGCTCAATGGCAGCTATGATTTTGTAGCCGCCGTGCAGCCGGTGACGGCCACCACGCCGATTACGTACACCTGGTGGACGCCCGACCTGTACAACGAGGTGATCCACGTCACCGACGCCCTCACGGATACGTTCACCTACGCCTTCACCACCACGGGAGCAAAAGCGTTTGCCGTGACGGTGAATAACGGCGCGGGAGACGTACAAACTTCGACGACGATTGAGGTGATCCGGCCTGTCACGAGCGTTGGCGTCGATGGCCCCATCAGCGGTATCATCAACAATGACTATACTTTTACGGCA
The DNA here is from genome assembly GCA_020634515.1 of Ardenticatenales bacterium. Classification (NCBI taxonomy): domain Bacteria; kingdom Bacillati; phylum Chloroflexota; class Ardenticatenia; order Ardenticatenales; species Ardenticatenales bacterium. The sequence goes on from JACKBL010000003.1 coordinate 23,081, forward strand.
ACGGTTTTGCCGGCAAATGCCACCACCCCCGTCGATTATGTCTGGGAAGCCAGCGACCAGGCCCCCGTGGTCCACACAGGCGATCTTAGCGACGAAATCAGCTTCGCCTGGAGCAGCGGCGGCACGAAGACAATCACGGTCACGGCCAGCAACGGGTTGAATAGCTACAGCGACAGCATGACCATCGAAATCGCGGAAACCGTCATGCCGCCAGAAGCAGTCACCCTCGACGGTCCTACCAGTGGCGCGGTGGGCATGAGTTACACCTTCACCGCCGACGTGACGCCCCTAACCACCACCACACCGCTGACCTACACCTGGGAAGCGACCGACATGATGCCTACGGTGCGTGGTGGTGGCCTCAGTGACGCCATTGATTTCACCTGGACGAATGCCGGCATCAAAACCATCACCGTCATGGCGGAGAACGAGGCAGGCAGCGTCAGCGACACGTTTACCATCGTCATTGACGTCCCCGTCACCGCGCCCGCCGACGTGGAAATCAGCGGCCCGCAAACCGGCTTCACCGGCATCGCCTATGACTTTACGGCCGGCGTTACGCCGCCAACAACGACGTTGCCCGTCACCTACACCTGGACGGCCACGGGGCAATCGCCGGTCGTCCACAGCGGCGCATTGAGCGATGGCGTCTCCTTTACCTGGAACACCGTTGGAACGAAGACGATCATGGTGACGGCGGAGAACGACGCGGGCAGCGTCAGCGCCAGCACGACTATCGTCATCAGCGCCGTGGATGTGGCCCCAACCAGCGTCGATCTGGCAGGCGCAAATGACGGCGATGTTGATGTGAGTTACACCTTCTCGGCGGAAGTGATGCCGGCAAACACAACCACCCCCCTCACCTACGAATGGTCGGCTACGGATCAGGCAAACGTAGTACATACGGGGGGGCTTTCCGATTCGGTTAGCTTCAGTTGGAGCAGCGCAGGCATCAAGACAGTATCGCTTACGGTGTATAATAATGCCGGCACGGTCACGCAGTCCACGACCATCAAGATTGCCGAACCGGTTTACAACATCTACCTGCCCTTTGTAGTTGGCTCATCCGCGCCCGGCGACGCGGCGGCGCAGATGCCGAAGCCATCTGGCGGGCTTCTGGGGCACGGCGCCGGCAAGGCGCAAGCTGCCCTCAAACCGATTCCCGTCTATCTTGTCCAGGTAGCCATAGCCGCCAAACCCGACTGAAGCGGCCCCGGAAAATACCAGTTCTGCATTTAACAGGTATGACACACTATGCCCAACATAGTGCGTCATACCTCGTCGCATGTCGCAAATGAACCCGCAGCTAAGCTGAATGTGAATGAGACGTTCAGATCAGTTAAGCGCAATACAAAATTCCGCGAAAGAGTCTATAATAACTCGCTTGAGTGCTGAACAGAAGGCTGTCAGAAAGACGGTGGACATTGGCCACTTTGCGCAATGGCCCTGCCGCAAGCCACGCACGACCCGAATTGCCCTTTATGGGAGGGACTATGACAGAAAAGATGACAAGTAAATCGCGCAAAACCGGAGCAATCGCCCTGGTCTTGTTGTCGGTTGGTTTGATGTTTACATTCACCCGGCTGGCCCTGGCAGGCCGCCCCCTCAACACGGAGGATTTCGCACCCGCATCGGAGCAGGGATTTGGTGACCACGCTAACGGTTGGGCATGGTCCATGCAATGGTGGAATGGCTATCTCTACGTGGGCACAAATCACGACTGGCGCTGTGGCGAAGTTCTGGCGCAGGCGCGCAACTCGTTTGGCATCATCCCGTACCCAGACGACGACCCAGACGTTAACTGCCCAGATGATCCTCTTGATCTGGACATGCGCGCCGAAATCTGGCGGTGGGAACCACAAACAGATACGTGGGAGCGGGTTTTTCAAGCCCCCTATCAGGTTTTTACGGAGTTTACGCAGCTTGGTGGCAGTATTTCCAACCCGGTCACGGTGACGGTGGACATCAGCCCGACCAACGTGGCCCGCGATATTGGCTACCGCGGCATGACGTTGTTCACCGACCCGGATGGCACGGAAGCATTGTACGTAACAGCCGTCAGCCCCAGCTACCTGGGTTATCGCGTGCCGCCGCGCATCCTGCGCTCGGTGGACGGCGTGAATTTTGAGCCAATTCCGGCGGACCCGGGCACACCCTTGGGCGGCATCCAAAAAACCAGCCTGCGCAACCCCACGATTCACGTAGGCACGGATGGCATCACGCGGCTTTACGTCCAGGCAGGCAGTAGCAAAGGCAGCGGCGCTGTTTTTGAGTCCGCCAATCCGGGCGCGGGCAACAATTACTGGCGCAAGATCAGTCCGGCGGACATGAAGTTCAGCCATATGGCGTCCTACAATGGCGCCCTCTACATGGGTGTACGCGATCCGAACAGTGGTTTTGGCGTCATTCGCATGTACACCGATGGCGGCCCTCTGCCCTATGATTTTGACTACGTCTTGAAAAATGGCGGCGACTCTCCCACAGACCAGCCCAACGTAGAGGTGTTGAGCATGATGGAGTTCAAGGGGAGATTGTTCGTCGGCGGCAATGGGATCATTGTGGGCTTCATTCCCAGCCTGAACGCGGCGGCGGAGGTGTTCCGCATCAATCCTGACAGCAGTTGGGATTTGATCGCGGGCGAGCCGCGCGTAGGGTTGCCATTTGGCGCGCCGGACAAGCTGCCGTTAAGCGGCTATGGCGGCGGGTTTGATAACCCCAACAACGGGCACATGTGGCGTATGGCTGTCGAAGATGAGCATCTGTATCTGACCACCTTCGATGGCAGTATCGCGGGCAAGGACGAACCAGAGATTCCGCAGGACGTTTTGGATGCCATGGGCTTCGATTTGTGGCGTACGTCGGATGGCGCACATTTTACGCCGGTGACGACGAATGGATTCTCCGCGTTGATCGATGACCCGAACCCGCCACGGCCCGATTTGAACCTGGGAGCGTTTGATTCCGGCGGGCGCAATATGGAAAACACCCCGTATGGTTTCTTTCTGGGGACGGCAAACTATTACTATGGTTTGCGCATTTTTCGCGCTTTTCTGGAGACACCACCCAATGACGTGAGTATCACGGGAGATTCGACCGCGGTGGTAGACACCACATTTGTCTATACGGCCACGACGGTGCCGATTACGACGACGTTGACGCAGCCGCTCACGTATGTGTGGGAAGCGTCTGATCAGGCCGTTTTGTCACAGGAGGCGGAACTGCAAAATACGGCGACGTTTAGTTGGACGAATGCCGGCATCAAAACCATCACGGTCACGGTCAACAACCAATACGGCAGCGCTACCAACAGCTTCAACGTCAACGTCCTGGACGATGAACCTGGCTTCATTGCCGAAAGCGCCATTGTCAAGGGACCCTCCCTGGGGACTCCTGGAACAACTTATCAATTCCAGGTAGATGTCGGCCCACTGAACGCGGCCCAACCTATTCAGTACACATGGCAGGCCACCGGTCAGGAGAACCAGATACACACCAATGGGGCGCGTGACTTCGCCAGCTTTACGTGGAATTCTTCAGGTGAAAAGGCCATCCTGGTCATTGTGGACAATGGATTTGGCTCCCCCGCCATTGGCACTTTCTTCGTCAACATCTCCTCTTGCGTGCCGATGAACAACATCCGTATGCCGATGATGGCGGACACGCAATTGTTCCCCGGCAGCGTGGCGACATTCCAGGGGCACGCTTTTGGCGGCACACCGCCCTTCCATTACGAATGGCGCGTGGATGGGGAACATGCCGGCATCAATGATAGCCGCTTGATCCAACCCTTCCCCGATGCCGGCATCCACACCATTGATCTCACCATTAGCAACGCCTGTAGCGAAAAAAGCGTCTCCCGCTCCGTCCTGGTCGGCGAACCCTACTCCCCACGCGCCGACCTGTCCCTGTCCAGAGTGATCGCCAGCCGCTCCCAGGTCGATAACGGAGACACCATCGACTACACCATCCAAATCTGGAACACAAATGACACCACGGCCACGCTGCGCCTGGCAAGCCCCATCCCCTCCTTCACCGAATACGTCCCCGACTCCGTACGCAGCAGCGATGAAGGTGGCGCGACCATCAGCGACGAAAACGTCATTCTCTGGAAGGGAGACATCAGCAGCGGCACGCCCGTTCTCGTCTCATTCTCCGTCACGGTAACGGATGAGATTACACGCGTGGGTACACCAATCGTCAACGAAACCTTCCTGCAGGACGTCGACACAGGCAACGAAGCCGCGCTGGAAACGACAGTACGCTACCAGCCCGGCTACGCACTCAACATCAACGGCCCTCTATTTCTCAAGGACACCTCCGTCACGCTCAACTACGATTGGGACGAAGCGGACAATATCACCCATGTCCGCTTCAGCGATCACGCCGGCTTTGGCTCCGAGACATCCGCCCACACAACAGGCTGGATAGAAGTCAGCGACACGCACACCTATGCGCCCTGGTTCTTTGACTTGAGCAACGACTTGCGCATGCCACGCATTGTTTACGCCATGTTCCGCGACGCCGAAGGCAACGTCAAACGAGTATTGGCAACCACGTACAAAGTGTACGATCCCGCGCCGCCGGAAGTAACCGCGGCGGAGATTATTCCTGATAGCCCCTACTCCCAGCTTGTACACCTGCGAATCACGGCGGTGGACGACGTCAGCGGTGTCCGCTCTATTCTTGTCGGCCACGACGCCGCGCTTACGGATGCCCAACGCTTTGATTTCGCCGGACCAACGGACGACATCCCCTGGACGCTGCAACCCTCGGGAGAAGTCTACTTCCGCGCCCAGGACCGCGCCGGACGCTACTCCAATCCTGTCACGGCCCTGCAAGGAGATGAAGCCGTACCGCTGGATTCCGTGGACATTGTCATCGGTCCATCAATCGGCTACGTGGGCAAGGCGTACAACTTCTTCATCTCATCGGGACCATTCAACGTCACCCACCCCATCACGTATACCTGGCAAGCGACCGAACAGTCTGAGGCGGTCCACGTCAGCGACCAGAGCGATCTGATTCAATATACCTGGACCACTCCGGGAACCAAGATCATCACTTTTACGGCGGAAAATGTACTCACCTCCGCCGTGAACACACACACGATTGTCATTGAAGAAGCGCCGCCCACGCCTACACCGACGAACACGCCTCCTCCGACGCCCACGGGCACGCCTATGCCTACGCCCAGCGCCACGCCGCCACCGATAACGGAACACGAGTTATTCTTGCCCGTGTTCATGGGGAGCGGCACGGCGCAAACGCAACAACCTGTCCAGGGGGGTGCATTCCTTGAGGAGCCGCCAACGTGGCATTGGACGCTGAGTAATCAGCCAGGCATTTCTCCCTGGCTGACGTTGCTGCTGCTGTTGATGCCGGCATCAATCTATCTGTTCGCCAACAAAGGACACACCGTCACCCCGGAGCGCCAGATAACCCTTGAGAATCAACCACAGAAGTTCTCAGACACAAGTCGGGCAGCAATATGAAAATGATAAACCTGAAGCTTGACCTCAAACACAAGAGCGTGCTCTGTGTGTTGTTCGTTCTGACGGCGCTTGTGCTGCTAGTCCCCAAAGCAGAGGCAGCCCGCCTCCCCGATCCACGACCCTTAGCCAACCCTGCCGACTGCTATGAAGCAAACATCTACTACGGAGAAGTACCCCCAGGTCATGAGGATGGCGAAGTATTGGTCTTCGTTCACGGCTACAGCGGCAAAGCCCTCGACTGGTGGTTTTTCAACTTCGCCACAGGTCTCAACGACATGTACGAACGAGCGTACAAGGCCGGCTACCGCACCGCCTTCCTGGACGTCAACGTCAATCCCGCCAACTCCACCTGCGAGACCCTGCGCCAACCCGTCATCTCCACTTATGACTCGGGCAACGTCATCAGCCACCAGCTTGACTACATCTTGCAGCACTACAATGTGGACAAAGTGAGCGTCATTGCCCACTCCAAGGGCGGCGTTGACACACAAACAGCCATCATTTTCAATGGGGCCGCCGCCAAAATCCGCAACGTGTTCACCCTTAGTTCGCCGCACCAGGGCGAACTGTTGTCCGACCTGATCTGGAGCGAGCTCGGCGAACTGCTTGGCGACATCGTGACCGTTGTGGAACGAGACGAAGGGACACGCACCTTGCGTATCAACAACATGTCCGTCTTTCGCCTCTACGCCGACGAACAACCCATTAACGACCAGGTCAACTACTTCACGGCAGCGGGAAACGGCTGGCAAGGCTCAGGCGGCGTAACGGAAATCTCCGGCCTCGTCATGCAAAACCTGGGATATGACAACGACGGCATCGTGACCGTAGACAGCGCCTACCTCCCCTATGCCCCGATAATGTTCATCGGCGACTGGTCACACGCGGAAATGTACCAGGGCTACAACGTCTTCTCCTACATCAATGCTATTCTCAGGGGCGCTCCCCAGAGCGTAGCTATCTCCGGCCCCGGCCAGGGCGCGGTCAACAGTCCCTACAGTTTCCTCGCGGAGACAGGCCCCATCACGCTCACCCGTCCCGTCACCTACACCTGGAATGTGACCGACCAGCCGACGCTGATCCGACAAGAAGGTCTTGAGGATTCCATCTCCTTCAGTTGGGACACACCCGGCAGCAAAACGGTTTCGGTGACCGCCAGCAATCGCTGGGGCGCGACCACCAGTCACTTCACCATCGACATATCGGCAGCCGCGGCCGACCAGGCTCCCACCAGCGTTGTCATCAGCGGCCCCGGCCGCGCCGCCGCCGGGTCGGCGCAAGCCTTCACGGCCAGCGTTGCGCCCGTCAACGCCGGCCAGGACATCAGCTACACGTGGACGGCGACCGACCTCGCCGATGTCGTACATGTCGGGGGCAGCACCGATGCTGCCGAATTGACCTGGACAACGCCGGGCACGAAGAATGTCGTCGTCAGCGTCAGCAATGCCGCCGGAGACGCCACCAGCGCCGCCTTCGTCGTTGAAGTTGGCGTGCCCCCCAGCCAGGTAACGCTGCAAGGCCCCGCCATTCTGGAAAGCAACAGCGGCACCACCTTCACGGCAACTATCTCTCCCGCCAACATTACGGGACCGATTACGTACACCTGGCGCGCCGTGGACCACGAAGAAATCAGCCACACGCTCAACATTGCCAGCGATAGCCAGGTGTATAACTGGGAGTATACCGCGCCGCAAGCCGTGGCCGTGATGGTTGAGAACGCCTGGGGCAAAGCCGTTGACTTCCTTTCCGTGCAGGTCGTCACCTCCCCCGAGGCCGTGTCCATCGAAGGGGAAGTCGTTGGTGTCGTCAACACTAGTTACGATTTCACGGCCGTGGTTCATCCCGTCGATACCACGGCTCCGCTGACGTATACGTGGGAAAGCACAGGCGATCCCGATGCGTTGCTGCACATCGGCGGCGCTGAAGATGTGGGCACATTTAGCTGGGACGATCCCGGCAGCAAGTACGTGGCCGTTATCGTGGAGAATATGGACAACTTCGCTCCCACGCGGTTCGATCTACTCCCGTTGACCATTTTCGCCGATAGCCCGGATACGCCCCCGGAGAGCGTGAGCATAACCGGCGCGGAAACGGGGCTTGTAGACACGCCTTATCGCTTTGTAGCCTCCATTCTCCCGATTACGACGACGCAATCCATCACGTATACCTGGCAAGTGAGCGGGCGCGATCCGGTCACGCAGTTGAATGGGGCGAAGGATGCATTGGAGATTACCTGGGACGAGGGCGGCACTTATGACGTGATGGTGGCGGCAACCAATGCGTTTGGCACGGTCACGAACCAGATGACGATTGTGATCAATGCGCCGGTCACGTCTGTGGCGGTTTCTGGCCCCACGATTGGCCTGCCGAATACATCGTATGAGTTCACAGCCAGCGCGGTTCCGATCACGGCCACGCAGCCTATCACGTTTACCTGGTATACCCCGGAGACGGGGCAGGAGACCGTTGTCGGCGGCAGCAGCGACGCCAAGAGTTATTCTTGGCCCGCGGGAACGCATGTGGTTGCCGTGACGGCGGAGAATAAGTGGGGCTGGTTTACGCAGCCGGTGGTTGTGGAAATTGGTGATGAGTTGACGGAACTGGCGCTAACCGGCCCAGGATTGGGCGCAGTGGGCGTGAACCAGACGTTTGCGGCCACGGTGCTGCCGGCATCTGCGCTGTCCCCCATCACCTATACCTGGAGCACTCCCGGGCAAACGCCCTTCGTCCAGGTCGGCGACCTCACGAACAGCGCCAGTTTCGCCTGGGATTCCCCCGGCCCGAAGACGGTGACGGTATCGGCGGTCGATCCTTTTGGGGCGACGGCCAACCAGTCCTTCACCATCCTGGTGGGTAACATTCTGTACACGCCGGTGATGATGCGCGGCAGCACTGTGAGTCAAGCGGATGCCGGCATTCAGGAACACATCGCTCATGTTGCCGACAGCCGCCAGGGACAGTTCATGTCCAGCGTAGGCAAGATAGCGTTCGCTGTTAAACCGTTCGCGGGAATTGTGCGGGATATGCCGGCATTTTCTCCCGTCGCCGCGTTACCAAATGCCGGCAAAGCAGATAGATCACAATGAAGCCCAAACAGCTTCGCTCGCAACCTTTCCTTACCCTGACGCAAGTCCTCGTCCTCCTCGTCGTCGTCGCCAGCCTGATCATCGTGCTGGACCTGAACCGCCGCGCCCAGGAAGGTCGCAACATAGGCGTCAACGAAGAATCGTTGCAGGCCGACGTGATGGTGGAAACAACGCGGCAAGTCCAGTTGCAGGCCACCCTTGCCTACGTCACCAGCGAAGCCTACGTTTCCGACTACGCCCGCAATGAAGCAGGCTACATCTTGCCGGGAGAAAAGCGCATCGTGCCGCTCGTCCTAACAGCCACACCCGCGCCGCCCCTCCCCGGTACGCCCACCCCGGATCCCGCGCTCGACGCCTATCCGTGGCAGGCGTGGATGCGGCTGCTCACGGACGCGCCTTTCCCCACCCGCTAGAAAGCCGCCGCCGGCATACATGCCGGCACTTCCCAAAGACCCCACCCTGGCGAGGGAGCACAGAGTACTCCCTCGCCTTTTTTGTAAAAACAGACGCGCCAGTCGTCCTGCCCACCCATGACAATAGAACCATTTGCCAGGGTACTACCATATGCTACCATATGCCAATCGTCAGCTTAACATATTGTTATGACAAGAGTCCACCCGTGCCACACAACAATCCTCCACGAACCTTCACACAAAACCATGGTAACATGCCGGCCCAAACGTCATCAAACAACCTCTTTGGCATCACACGGCAAAAACCTTGTTCTTGAATTGCGCCCTGCCACAAACCCGCACCGATGGAAAAAGTCAGGCTTGTGGCGCCACGGTGCCCAGATGTCTCAAACGCCTTCTAACATAGACCACAACCGGATGCAACTGTAAGGAAACATGCTATGACAGGTCGTCGCTTGCTCTTAATCCTGATGCTGCTTGTTGGCCTGGTCTTCCTGGCTATCGCCGGATTTCTCATCATCAACTCCCAGGACACGGCTCCATCCACAGCCAACGGCGGTCCCCAGTTGCCGGTAGATGTCACCGGCATCTCCGAAGGCATTGAGGCCATCACGCAGGGGGGCGGCGCCACGGAATCCGAACTGGTAGGTGTCGTGGTTTCGCTGCAGACCGTCCCTCGCGGCTGGCCGATGACCGAAGCGGAACTGGCGCTAGATGACCGCCCCCGCTCCCAGTTGGGGCCAAACGTGATCACGGACACGGCGGAGGTGATCGGCCTGTACGCCCGCACGGACATCTTCCAGGGAGAAACGCTCACCCGCGACAAACTGGTGCGCGACCCACGGCAGATCGGGCGCGAAGATTACGGCCCCTCCTCGCTCATCCCCTCAGGATGGCTGGCCGCGTCCGTGCCCATGGACCGCCTGAACAGCGTAGCTTATGGCCTGGAACCCGGCGACACTATCGACATTATGCTTACGTTCGCCTTCAGCCAGGTGGACCAGGAGTTTCAAACCCTGCTGCAAAACAGTGCCACATTTGTCCTGGAAACAGCCGATGAAGAAGGCAACATCTCCCGCACCGTCGTCGTCCTCGATCCCTACGGCCGCTTTGAGCAGTTGCCCACCGGAGACGTGGCACACGTCGCCCCTTCAGAGTCGCAGCGCCCCCTGCCGGTAGCCATGATCCTGCAAAATGCGCGCGTTATTCAGGTCGGCGCATGGACGCCTCCTGCGCCAGTGCTGACCCCCACGCCCATGCCCGGAGCAAGCGCGGAAGAAGGCGCGGAAACGCCCACCCCCGAAGCAGGCGTACAACCCACGCCTACGCCACGCCCGCCGGACGTGGTAGTGGTGGCCCTGCCGCCACAGCAGCAGTTATTCCTCAAATACGCCGTTGAAAATAGCGCCAACATTGATTACGCCCTGCGCGGACCTGGCGATGGGCAGTTATACAACGTCCAGAACGTTGACCTGAACTACTTGTTGCAACAGTTCGGCATGATTCCGCCGGACGGCATTGAGTACGTCATCAGTCCGAACATCGCGCCCACGCCTGTAGGGAATTTCGACGTCAACCCTGGCAACAACCAGACCCCGGGCGACGACTCCAGCAACCAGTAGTCAGGGATAACGGGAGAAAAGAGTAACTATTCACGACCACCTTCCCGGAAGCTGTTTTGATGCCAAATGAGTTGAATAGTGAGGCATTTTGGACTTGAAATCGAGCTTCCGGGAAGATCTCTTGGACCATATTCCCCCGAGGCTGAACAGTTACAGAAAGGATTCGATATGCGCGCCAGAACCTTGTTGATCTTGCTCATTGTTGCCGTGCTGATTGTCATTGGCGCATACTACCTGCTCAATATGCGCGGAGATACGGCCAGTTCGCCCACGCCTGTGCCGCCGACGGTGGCGGGCGAAGGGGAGGAGGGCAGCGTGGCGGAGAGTGGGGAGCCAGGGCTGCCCCCGCCAACGCCCACGCCGATGGTCAACTACATAGACGTGGTGGTTGCCAGGGCGAACATTCCCATTGGCACGCGCCTGACCGCCGATATGGTGGAAGTTGCCAAACGCCCGGACACAAACATTGCCGTCCTGGCGCAGGTGACGTTCTCGGCCATCAGCGATGTTGAAGGGCTGATTACGCGCGCGGACATTAGCGAGGGGCAGGAGGTTCTCAGCCCCATGCTGGCGCTCAACGCAACGGACCTGACGGCTATTGGCTCCGATTTGTCGTTGTTTGTGGATGAGGGCAAGGTTGCGGTCGCTTTCCCCATTGACCGCTTCTCCGGTCTGGCCTACGCGCTGCGTCCAGGCGACAACGTGGATGTGATGATGAGCCTGTCGCTGGTGCAGATCGATCCGGAGTTCCGCGGCGTGCTGCCCAATGTAACGCAGCGCGTTGATCAGGCGGCGCTGGCGGAAGGGCGCTCTTTCCTCTTTTCGCCCACAACGCAGGGGCGGTTGGAGTTGATCCCCACCATCAATCTGGTGGCGGAGATTGCGCCCGGCGGGGGGCAGGATGGCGTGCAGCGCCCACGCCAGGTAACGCAATTGACGATTCAACGGGCGGAAGTTATATGGGTGGGTACGTGGAATAATCAGGGCGTGACGCCTGATTTGACGGTTCCGCCCGCGCCGGAAAAGCCCGCGGAGGGGGAGGTGGCGGCGCCATCGGGCACGGGGGATACCCAGGTGCAACGAATGGAGTTGACCCCTGATGTGGTGATTTTGAGTATGCCGGCACAAGACGCTCTGGCCCTCAAACTGGCGCAAGAAACAGGCATCAACCTTGACCTGGCGCTCCGCTCTCAAGGCGACAACACCTTCTTCTCCACGACCAGCGTCAACCTGCCGGAAAGCGTGGAACAGGGTGGCCTGACGATCCCCGAATCCGGCGACTACGATTTGGAGCAGCGGTACGACGAAGCGCCCGTGCCCTTCCTCCCCTCCGTGCCGCCAAACTAGAGAAACGTCTTTCGCGCTAAACTGTGCTAAAATAGAAGTCCCTGGCTCCGGTCAGGGTCTTTTCATTTACGCCCCAGCATGTGGGCGCGCGGCGCGTCCGGGAGGAACTCGTGGAGAAAGACGTACCCCAGGGGTATGATCCGTCTAAATATGATAGGCCATCCGTCACGGTGGATGTGGTGGTGTTTACGCTGCAAGGGGATGACTTGAAGGTGTTGTTGGTGCGGCGGAAATATAAGCCATATGCCGGCACTTGGGCTATCCCCGGCGGCTTTGTACACATGTCTGAATCCCTCGACGATGCCGCCCTGCGCGAACTGGCCGAAGAAACAGGCGTCACCGACGTCTACCTGGAGCAGCTATACACCTTTGGCGAACCAGACCGCGACCCGCGCACCCGCGTCATCACCGTCGCCTATTTCGCCCTCGTCCCCTACAAGGCCATCACCCTCGCCAGCCCCGGCGACGAAGCATCCGAAACAGCCTGGTTCTCTTTGCAGGCGCTGCCCCCACTGGCCTTCGACCACCAGAAAGTCCTCGACTACGCCCTCACCCGCCTCCGTTACAAACTGGAATACACCATGGTCGGGTTTGAACTCCTGCCTGACACCTTCACACTCTCCGAACTCCAACGCGCCTATGAAATCATCCTGGGGGAAGCGCTGGATAAGCGGAACTTCCGCCGCAAAATTCTCTCCGCGGACATAATCGAAGAAACAGGGGAGATGAAAACGGAAGGAGAAGGCCGCCCCGCCCGCCTGTATCGCTATCGAGACAACGCCGTGGCCGAGGTCAAGACGCGCCGACTGTTCCCTTGAACAAGGCGTTAGAACTCAGGGCAAATCTTTTTGCACGGTCACCCATAGCATCTGCGTCAATTCCGCCCCCAACACCACCTCGTCCCGCCCCACGCGCAGCCGCATTGGACCGTTGAAGGGGGCGCGCCCTAATATCTCGAACCGCGCGCCGGGGACCAGCCCCAGGGAAGCCAGATAACGCAGCCGCTCCGGCTCGTGCGTGCGTACGCGACTGATCAATCCTTTGGAGCCAATTGCCAGATTCACCAGGCCAATATCCTCAACTGCCGGCAGCGTGCCGTCCGCCGCCGGAATCGGCTCGCCATGCGGACACCGGTTGGGATAACCCGTCATTTCCGCCATCCGCTGCGTCAGGGCGTCATTCAGGCCGCCGCTGAACGCTTCCGCATGGTCGTGTACCTCGTCCCAGGTAAACTTCATCACGTTTACCAGGAACACCTCCAGGATGCGATGGCGACGGATTTCGTCCAGCGCCAGTTCCAGTCCCAGATCGGTCAGTTCCACGCCCTGGTAAGGAATGTGTTTGACGTAGCCGGCGTTCGCCAGGCGTCGCAACATGCGCGGGACGGCGGGCGCGGAGACGTTGAGGCGTTCGGCCAGGCTGGTCGTACTGACTGTGGGGGAATCTTCTTGCAGACGATAGATTTCAGCGAGATACTCGCGCATGGCGGCGCTGGGCTGCATGGGTGCTTCTCCGAGGAAAATGCCGGCAACACGTTTTATTGATCTTATCGTATGATGGACCAGACAGCAACAGCCCCCCAATTCCGTTACCAGAGCGGGGGGGCTGTTCAGGCGTGTCGTACATCACGGGGCACGTCAGGCCAGTTCTGTTTCCAGTGAAGCGATGGTTGTCTCAATCAGGTCCACCAGATCGCCCAGCATGGCGGCGTCAAAGCGGAATTCCGCGCCGGCGGCGGCGAAAAGCTCCGGCAGCGTTTTCGTGTCGCCCAAAGCGAGGGCGTGCCGGTAGGCGGCAATGGCTTCGTATGGGTCGGTGAGGCTGTTGCGCCAGACTTGCAGCGCGCCTACCTGCGCCAAGCCATATTCGATGTAGTAGAAGGGGATGCCAAAGATGTGCAACTTGCGATGCCAGCCGGTAACACGCACATCTTCGTAACCGGTCCAATCAACGCCGGGCAGGAAGCGGTCCCACAATTCGCCCCATTTGCGGTCGCAATTGCCGGCATCCATCGCCTCATCCGCGTGCGTATAAACCCAGTGTTGGAACGCATCCACCACCGCCATATACGGCCAAAACAGCAGCAGTTTCTCCAGGTGCTCGATCCGCGCCCGCGCCGCTTCCGTCGCCGAATAAAACCCGCCCTTTTCCTCGGCCAGATAAGGCGCGGCCAGCAGTTCCATGGACATCGAAGCCACCTCGCAAAACTCCATCGGCGGATTCTCCTGCCAGACCAACGGCAAGTCAGCCGTTTCAAAGACATGAAACGCATGTCCCGCCTCGTGCAGCAGCGTCTGCACGTCGTCGTGCATGCCCACGCCGTTCATGAAGATAAACGGACGCCGGCGCAGCGGCAGGGAACTGCAATACCCCCCCAACGCTTTGCCCGCGCGCGTCTGCAAATCCAGCAGTTCCTCATCCGCCATGGTCATGAAATACAGGTTGAGCGCGGGATCCAACTGTCCAAAGATGGTCATGGCCGTCTCTACCAGTTCTTCCTGCGTTTCGTAGGGGTGCAGCGGCGGGGCGTCCGCCGTGTCCATGATGATGCCTTGTTCGGGCACGTTATCCCACGGCAGCAGCCGGTCGTAGCCTGCCTGGCGACGTTTGCGCGCCAACAGGCGCTGCGCGGCGGGTACGACAACTTCGGCAATGGCGTCGTGGAAGATGAGGCAGTCTTCAGGAGTGTAGTCAAAGCGACCATGGGATCGGAAGGCATAAGCGCGGAAATCGGACATGCCGGCATTTTCCGCCACCTGCCGCCGCAGCGCCAACATATCCGCGTAAATCTCATTCAACCGCCCGCGCTCGGCCAACCACGCCCCCATATTCGCCTTCCACGCCCGCTCCCGCACCGCCCGATCCGGACTTTGCAAGAATGGTCGCAATTGATTCAGATTCTTCTCCTCCCCATCCCAATCAACCTTCATCCCCCCCGTCAACTTGTCATACTCATTACTCAACTCTTCCAGTTTAGTCAACAGCGGCACATTCTCATCACGAAACAGATCCGCTTCGTTTCGCATACTGCGTAGCACCAACTGCATGTCCTCATCAGGCACATCCAGGGCCAGCAGACGCTCCTTCAACGCCTGCTGCGCCACCTCCGCCTTCGGTATCACATTCTGAATCAGCGTCAAAAACGCGGCTTCCTTTTCCTTATCCGTCGTATCCAACGACTTCGCAATGTAAATCAACGACGCCCCTTCCCACAACACGCGGCTCAACTGCGACCAGTCTTCCAGCCATTTGCGCGTTGTCTCCGGGGAGAGGGGCCGATTTTGCAGCTCCTCGAAATACGGGCCAAATGTCTCCCATTTGGTAACATCCAGCCCCTCAACTGACGTGGGTAGTGCGGTGGGAATCACAAGCTAGTTCCTTTGCCAACCAGAGCCGGAATGCAACACCGCATCCCGATCATCTGCGTGGCACTAATAGGCATCACACGACAGCGGCTCCCGCGTGAGGCGCGGGGGACAACTTTTGTGACACCGGAATGAGAGGAAGAAGTAACATAGCGGTTCAGGCACGACGCCTATTCCCGGTTGATAAGGACGTTGCACCTCTAACGGCTGCCTGGTTATACAAGTTCATACAGCGTCCAAGCGCACGCAACTCGGCTCCAAAGATGTCCCCATTTTAAGGCGAACAAGAAACGTGAGCAAATGAACAACGCCTATCACCTTGTCCTGCTTACCATCCATGATAGAATCTGCTCTGCCAGTCAAGACCTCTCCCATCCCACCTTCCTGGAAGCTGTGAGCTTCCAGAAAGGTCCCGCCATCCTCCTGGAGGCTGCGATCTTCCAGGAAGATACATGGAGTGCCCCATGGAAACCAGCCCTCTTTCGCATCCCGTCAGTCGCCGGGGACGACGCCTCGCCGCCGTCACGGCCCTCGTCCTTTTCCTCGCTCTGTTTACCACCCTGGTCGGACTCGCCGAATCCCCCTTTCCCCACGCCCCCGCCGGTCAAGACCCCAACGACTACGCCAACTACCTCTTCTTACAGCCCGACGACCCACTACCCACCGACTTCAACAGTTGGAAACTCACCAGCGCCCAAAGCCAGGACCCCGACGTTTACCAGGTTCCCTGGGAGCTAAATGGCGTGATGGGAGCCAGCGTTGATCTGGCCTGGCAAATATCCACGGGCCGGCCGGACGTGGTTATCGCCGTTCTGGACTCCGGCATTGAATGGCAGTTCCCGCAAAACGATCTCGTCAACAAAATCCACCTGAACCGCGCCGAACTGCCACTGCCCCTGGGCTGCACCGAATACGACTGCACCAACGATGGCGTCTTCGACATTCGAGACTATCTCAACGACCCCCGCGTCAGCGACGCCAACGGTAATGGACAAATCGATCCCGAAGACCTCATCTTCATCTGGTCCGATGGAACCGACGCGGACGGCAACGGTTACGTGGACGACATCGCCGGCTGGGACTTTTTCCAGGGAGACAATGATCCCCTGGATGAAGTGACTTATGGACACGGCACGGGCGAAGCAGAGGACTCCACCGCCGAAGCCAACAACGGCGGCGGCGTGGGCGTCTGTCCCAGTTGTATGTTCATTCCCCTACGCATTGGCGACAGTTTCATCGTGGACGTCAACCATTGGGCGGAAGCCGTCGTCTACGCCGTGGACAACAACGTGAGCGTGGTTCAGGAAGCGGCCGGTTCCCTCAACCACACCCGCTTTGCCCAGGAAGCCGTTGACTACGCCTACAAACGGGGCGTGCCCATCATCGCCTCCGCCGCCGACGAAGCCTCGGAACACCACAACTACCCCTCCAACCTGGAACGCACCATCGTCGTCAACTCCGTCACCAAATATACCGAAGAGGGCGCGCTCGTTATGTCGCCCCATTCCTACCTCTATCTCAACGGCTGCACAAACTATGGGGCGCACATCGCCGTGGCCGTGCCCTCCAGCAGTTGCTCCTCGGAAGCGACCGGTTTAGGGTCTGGCATGGCCGGGCTGGTCGTCTCCGCGGCGAAAAACGCGCACGATCGGGGGCAGCTCGCGCCTTATCCCGGCGGCTCCGGCTTCATCCTCTCCGCCAACGAGATCAAGCAGATCATGACGATGACGGCGGACGACATCAACATGACGGGCCACTACACCGTCACCGGCATTCTCGTACCCACGCAGCGGTATCTCTCGCATGGCGGCTGGGACATGTACTTTGGCTATGGGCGCGTCAATGCAAACAGCATGTTGACGACTGTCGCCAACGGCCAGATTCCGCCGGAAGCGGACATCACCGATCCCCGTTGGTTCCAGATCATCGATCCCGCTCAGCAAACGCTGGACATCACGGGGCGAGTGGCCGCCGTGCGGGCGGGCGCTTACCGCTACACGGTGGAGGTTGCACCGGGCGTGCAGCCCGTGGGACCACGCTTCCAGACCATTTATGCGTCACCCCTGCTGTTTGCGCCGCTGGAAGGGACGCTGGCGACGGTGGATCTGGCGCAATTGGCCGCACGTATGCCCTATGGTGTCGATGGTCCCCTGGCGAATCCGGCAACGGGGCGAGGAGCCATTGATCGCTTTAGCTTTACGGTGCGTGTGCGCGTTTTTGATAACCTGGGGCGCATGGGCGAGGATCGCAAGAGCCTTTTCTTGTACCATGACGCGGACCTGGCAGCAGGCGCGCCGCTGTTCCTGGATGGCAGTGGCGAAGGTTCTCCCGTTTTCGCTGATCTGAACGGGGACGGGCAGCAAGAATTGATCATGCCCACCAGCAACGGCTTGATCCACGCCTTCCGCCCGGATGGGTCGGAACTCCCTGGCTGGCCCGTTCACACGGACCCGCAGCCGCTGCATCTGGATGCGCCCGCGTACAACAGTGGCGAAATCACGCTGCCCATCTACACGCCCATGCTGCTGGGTTCCCCGGCCATTGGCGTGCTGGCTCCGGGCGAGTCGCTTTCCGTGGTGGTCGCGGACCTGGAGGGCAAGGTGTATGCCTGGAGCGCGGCAGGAGAAGCGCGAGCGGGCTTCCCCGTGCAGACAAACCGTGCTTTTGCGGCCCCGTCGGCGCGGAACAAAGATAACCGTCTGGATTGGGCGATCAGCGGCGCGCCCGCGCTGGGTGATCTGGATCAGGATGGACGGCTGGAAATCGTCGCCGGCGCGTTCGACCGGCATGTGTACGTGTGGAATGACGATGGCTCGCTGCTGCCCGGCTGGCCGGTTTTGGTGGCCGACCCCACCAAGGTGCAGTCCGTGGAGCCAGGGACGCACAAGATCACCTATAACCCGGATGCCAACGCCCTCTCCGGGACGCCCTTCCTGGTCAGTCCGGCTCTGGGAGATGTCAATGGAGATGGCTGGCTGGAGGTCGTCATTGGGCGCGATGAGGAGTACGTGGAGCCGCCGAACAACACGATTGCGCCGCTGCTGTTAACGCTGCTGACGCAGCTTTTGGACCAGTCGCTGGCGAACGGGCGCATTTATGCCCTGTGGCATGACGGCACGCTACATGATGGCAATCCGAACGATGACGATGGGCTGGACCCGGATGCGTTCCTGCCGGGCTGGCCGGTGAAAGTGGGCTTCTTGGCTCCTGAACTGTTGCCTACGGTCGGGGAAGGGCCAAACGGCTCGGTGGCGCTGGCCGACCTGGATGGGGACGGCGCGGTGGAGGTGGCCGCGTTTATGGCGGCCGGTCCGGCCATTATCTTTGATGGCAGCGGGCAAGGATATTGGGGGCAAGACATTTTTGGCAATGATAAAGGTGTGCGCGGCGAGCGAGACTATTTCGGCGCGAACACCAACACGCAGGAAATGCTGGCAATGCCCGGTCTGGGCAGCGGTATTTTCGCGGACCTGGGCAATGGGCTGCGGTTCGCGGGGCCGGCGATTGGTCTGGGCCGTATTTTCGAGAATGCGTTTGCCGCCGACCAGTTGACGAGTGACAATCTGCTGGGTGTGTGGAACTTGCAGACGCGGAGTTTCGTTTCCGGTTTCCCGCGCCACATGAATGATATGCAGTTCTTTACGACGCCGGCGGCGGTGGACTTGAATGGAGATGGAACGGCGGAGTTGATTGCGGGATCAGCGGGGTATGATCTGCACGCTTTCCACGAGGATGGCGCGGAGCTGCCCGGTTGGCCGAAGTTGACGGGTGGCTGGGTGACGGGGACGCCGGCGGCAGGGGATTGGGATGGGGATGGTCAGGTTGATCTGGCGATTGCCACACGCGAGGGGTGGCTGTTTGTGTGGCATGGTAGCGGCGCGGCTTGTTCGGCGATGGAATGGCCGAAGTATAACCATGGGCTGCACAATGATTCGAATTATGAAATGCCGGCAGGTATCTGTCCCTAAACGTAACGGCTAACCCTCTTGTGGTCTGAGGGTGTAGAAACACAGAAAAGCGGCTAAGGGTGTCCTTAGCCGCTTTTTGTTTGCCGTATGTTACAAACGATGTTTTATCAAAGGCGACGACCGGATTCGAACCGGTGATGAGGGTTTTGCAGACCCTTGCCTTACCGCTTGGCCACGTCGCCAAAAAGAAACGGCAGGCCCTTTTTGGTGCCTGCCGCTCTGATGGAGCGGGCGATGAGATTCGAACTCACGACCTTCTCCTTGGCAAGGAGACGTTCTACCACTGAACTACACCCGCGCTCTTTCGCACAGTGCCAGGACCCAGACTTGAACTGGGGACACCTGCATTTTCAGTGCAGTGCTCTACCAACTGAGCTATCCCGGCTTTCAATCAAGCATCGTCAAAGGTAGGGGGATTCTATCTAAACGAGTACAAACTGTCAAGTCCCGATAACGCTTGAACGCTTGCAGTTCCATTGAAGGGGCAGTTTGGGCGGGCTGGATCAGTCTCCGTTGTGCCGGCATATCCGCGCCCCCAACGCCAGCAATTTATCCTCAATCCGCTCATACCCGCGATCAATCTGCTGGATATTGTGAATCACCGTCGTCCCCTCCGCGCACAGCGCCGCCAGCACCATCGCCATCCCCGCGCGAATATCCGGGCTGGTCACGCCCGCCGGGTTCGCATACAAATGGGAGCGCCCCTGCACCAACACCCGATGCGGATCACACAGCACAATCCGCGCCCCCATGAACACCAGTTTATCCACAAAGAAAAAACGGCTCTCATACATCCAATCGTGCAGCAGCACCGATCCTTGTGACTGCGTGGCAATCACCACGGCAATGCTCATCAGATCCGGCGGGAAGCCCGGCCAGGGCATCGGCTTAATCTCCGGCACGCGCCCCCCCAGCGCCGACTCCACCGTCATCCGCTGGCCCGCCCGCACCACAATGTCCTCTTCATCCTCCTCCCACTCCACCCCCAGACGCGCAAATACGAGCCGCACCATGCGCAGATTCCCTGGCCCGGCGTGGCGGATGCGCACCTCCCCCCCCGTCACCGCCGCCGCGCCGATGAAGCTTCCCACCTCCATGAAGTCCGGTCCAATCGTATACTCCCCCCCGTGCAACCGCTCCACGCCTTGCACGCGCAGTTGATTTGTCCCGATCCCCTCGATCCGCGCCCCCAGGCCAACGAGAAAGCGGCACAAATCCTGTACATGCGGCTCCGAGGCCGCATTGTCGATCACCGTCATCCCTTTTGCCAGCACCGCCGCCATCAGCGTGTTCTCCGTGGCCGTTACGCTGGCCTGCTCTTGCAACAAGTAGCCCGCGCCATGCAACCCGTCGGCATTCAGCACAAAAACGCCACCCGAACGCAGGTCCAGGGTGACGCCCAACGCCTGCAAGCCCTGCATATGCGTGTCCAGTGGTCGCCCGCCAATCACGTCCCCGCCGGGCAGCGGCAGCGAAACCGTGCCCAGCCGCGCCAGCATCGGCCCGGAAAAGACGAAGGAAGCGCGCGATTGACTGGCCAATGTCCGCGAGATTTCCGTTTTACGCACGTTGGCCGCGTGAATGCGCCAGCTATTCGCGCCCAGGCGGGCAACGTCCGCGCCGAGGTCGGCGAGGATGTCCAGCGCCACTTGTACGTCGGCGATGTCGGGAATGTTATGGAGTGTAACCGGCTCGTCTGTGAGGAGACATGCCGGCAGCAGCTTGATAGCCGCGTTTTTGTTGCCACTGGCGGTAATAGTCCCCTGTAGCGGCTGACCGCCTTCAATAACAAACTTGCTCATGTCGTTTTCTCCAATCGTGATCGGCGGGGCATGGGAAGTACGCGGGAAAAAGCAACCCATTGCGCATTTCCCGTTTCCCATTACCCGTTGATGGTTGTCTCCCAGATTTTATTGGCGCGCACAAGGGCGGGCAAACAACGCTTTGCCTACGATGTGGGCGCGGGCGTGAATTTCGGCTACAGTTGCACGAACAGAACAATCCCTGATTATTTCCTGGGAGACTTCACCGGCTGCCGCCGACCACCATAAATGAAAATGGTGTGCCGTCGTAGCCCGGTTTTCCAAATCGGGCGGGCGATTTGGAAAATCGCCCTACATTTTCGAGGGAGAAAATAAATGCCCACTATCAAGCTCGATGACCAACAACTGTTTTATGCCCTGCATCGACCAACCGAACGTGCGGTGGATGCGCCAAACCTTGTTCTCATTCACGGCGCGGGCGGCACGCACCTGGACTGGCCCGCGGCGCTGCGCCGCCTGCCCGGAGCCGTCGTCTACGCGCTGGACTTGCCCGGTCATGGTCGCTCCACGCCACCCGGCTGCGAGAGCGTCGCCGATTACGCCGCCGTAGTAGCCCGCTTTATGGCGCGGCAGCCGTTATCGCGGGTGGTCCTCATGGGGCACTCCATGGGCGGGGCCATCGCCATGACGCTGGCGCTGCAAAACGCGCCCGGGGTGGTGGGGTTGGTGCTGGCGGGCACGGGGGCGCGCCTGCGCGTGGCTCCCGCCATTCTGGACCGCATCATGACCGATTACGAGGGGGTGGCCGACCTGTTGGCGGATGCGTTCTGGTCGGCGGATACGCCCGCCGCCATCCGCGAGCAAAGCAAGGAGCGGCTGCTGGCCACGGACGCGGCTATCACGCTGGGGGATTTCCGCGCTTGCGATAGCTTCGACGTGCGCGGGCAGTTAGGGCAAATTCGCCAACCAACGCTGGTCATCGGCGGCGACACTGATCCGCTGACGCCGCTGAAATACAGCCAATACCTGGCGCAGGAAATCCCGCAAGCGCGCCTGGTGACGCTGGCGGGCACGGGACATATGCTGCTGTTGGCGCGCCCGGATGAGGCGGCGACGGCGGTGAGGGCGTTTCTGGAGGAACTGGGGAATGATTAGTCCCTGCTACCCTATGTATCTGGCTCCGATCTGATAAGGCAGTGCCGGCATTCCCCGGACCCCCACCGTCTCACAAGCGACTACGAACAGCCTGGGTGAGTCGTAACAAAGCCTCCTGCAAAATGCCGCGCGGACAGGCTATGTTCATTCTGGCATACCCCGCTCCTTCTCTACCAAACCAATAACCGGAATTGAGCGCCAGTTGAGCTTCTTGCGCCAGGAATTCTTCTAATGCTTTGGCATCCAGGCCCAACGCCTCAAAATTGAGCCAGACCAAATACGTTCCCTCGGGTTCGATCAATTTGACTTGTGGCAGATGATCATGAAGATAGGAGCGAAGAAAGCCAATGTTTCCCTGCAAATACGCCAGCAATTCATCTAACCATCCCTCCCCCTGGCTATATGCCGTCTCAATGGCCGCCGAAGCGAATACATTCGTTTTGTTGATTTGATACCGGTGCGCGAAATCGTGAAACGGCTCCCGGTACGCTTCATTGGCAATCACAACCATCGCGTCTACCATTCCGGCAATGTTGAATGTTTTGGCCGGGGACAGGCAACTAACTGACATTTGCGCCAGTTCGTCTGAAATGCAGGCAAAGGGCGTGTATATTCGTTCCGGTCAGTTATTTGGTCAAAATTCATGATCAATCACCTTAGGTTCGTTCGAGAATTACTTTGGATTTTCCCACAAGTAAGCACCCTTCCAGCGCATCCGTCATTTCCAAATCTATTAACGGACGCGCCCTTGGTAGTAACCGTCCGAAAACAACTTCATACGCTAGCAGGCTGCTACTGACAAGCTGTCCGCACGTTTCCGCTCAATTTTCCGCGGAAAGCCACTTTGTGAGCGGCCAGAGTTTAGATCCCTCCAAGATTGGTTCATTCTCCAAGAATGACTCTACTGAAAAAAGGCCAAAAACCGGGTTTTTACACATGAACCACTCTGGTAATTCGGCCGGACACTCGAAAAACCCGGTTTTTTCAGTGAAGTTATTTGACTCTACCGAAAAAGGTCAAGCGGCCCAAACAGTGCGCAACTCAACATAACATGACAAAATGTGTGTTTACATGACGCGCTTTCGCAGAAACCTGCCAGGTCCGGGTTAGCCGTCACGTCATTTCGAGAAATACCTATCAATTGATGGTGACTATCGCTTGCCTCTTAACTGAAAAGCGATAGACCAAAAGCACAAGCAAAAACGACGCCTCCTACAAGCAGAGCGAGAATTAGGGTTGCCCCTGATGCTTTCCATGCGGAAAAACCATGAACTTCACCGACACACTGCATAAGCACAACCAATGCCCAAATAGCAATGATCGTTTCTATGAGGGCAAAACCGAGGAGAAGGAGTGCGAGCAACGGGTTTGCATCAATTCGAGGTGTTGCCGATGTGAATAACTCTTTCCTAAAAAGGGCATATTCTGGTATCCACAGCAGAAGCGCCCAAATAATCGGCACGGATGACCAGGCTATCGCGGCCCTAACTTCCTCTGATGTAGCCTGCCCTCCCAACAGACTGCCGCTCCAGCGGAGGAGGGCGCCCATAATGTGGATAGAAATGACGCCACCAATCGGCCCGATGAAAACGGCAATACCAAGGAGCGCCAGCACCGTTAAGGAATCTCCCATATTCCTATTTGCGGCCCTGTTCAGGGATTGAGCAATACCGGTCAGTGCGGCAAGCAAGATAACGTGTCTCGTTGGATCGGTATCGACAATCCATCGAATGGTCTCACGAGGCTTTGTCCAGATGCTCACCCAGGGATTTAATGATTTAACCGCGGTTTCCATATCCATATTTTGTCTCCTCTGTAAATGATCTTCCCGGAAGCAAGGTCACGGATGATGGTCCTGGGTAACAGCTTCCGGGAAGATGTTCTCATTTATGACCATCATAAACTTGTCATAAAATACTTATCCGACCACCATCGCGTTCGCTTTGCCTGGTCTCGATAAAGGGAGTGCCGGCATTTCCCCCAGTACCCCCCGCCCCACACGAAAACGTAAGACACCCAATTGCGCCAAACTCGATGGCGTTGGCGGCTGATGCCACAAAACCGGCAACTGCATCAATGGCCCCGCCTTTCGACAATGGCGATTTCCGCTTCCGTGAGGCCGTAAAGGGCGTAGACGAGGCGGTCAATCTCCGCTTCCCACGCGCTCACGTCCGCCTGTGGGTTGGCCTGTCTGGCGGACAGGATTTGCCTGACGAGGGTCTCAACAGGACATTTGTCGTTTGTTTCTGCAATAGGGATTGCAGTCACATACATCGGCTTGAACTCATAAAAACCACCCTGCCGCGAAGCGGCTACTTGCTGAATGTACCACCAGAGTAGTTTTGAATTGAGAAGGCCGCTCAAATAGTGAACATCGTCAGAAACACAAATGGATGTCTTGTCATTGCCATAAAAACTCCTCATATCAAGTGCGTATTCGGCGTTTTGGGTGATGGCAGGAATGATGATCTTCGGTTGTTCAAACTCTTGCCAGTAGGCGATGTTGTCCTGAATCTCAAACCATTCGTAGCTACCGACTTTACGCCCTGGCCATGGACCTCGCCAATTTTTGGGTTTGGGCATCAGTTGTTCTTTGTATTGCAGCAGGTGTTTTTTAATACTTGGATATTCATCAATTTTGATTCCACGACGGGTGAAAATAAGCCACAAATCTTGGGAAAACACCTGCCACCGCTTAACGTCCCGGCCGCGCAGGAATGGTTTCAAAATTTCCACCGAGGAGGGATGTGCGGCAATCAGCCGGTCGCGGGTGGCACGGTCTACCACGAACGCTTCATTCAGCCCGGTTTTAATGCCGTAGTAAAATCGTCCCCGGACGTACTCCCCCAAGGGCGTTCCCGCCCGGCGCAATTTTGCCAATAATGCCAGCACCTCTTTTTGCTCCAGCCGCCAGCCATCAGCCCCTAAATCACGTTGACGCATGGTGAAGAATCTGGTTGCCAACACTTCGTCGAATCGTTCCAGCGGTTCCCCCCTCGCCCAGGTCAACGCTTTGAAAGCGTTGTCATCGGGTTCAGCCTTTTGCGTAAGCAAGATACTGGGGTAAGCAATCGCCTCAAAAATGGGCGCGTCGCCAAAATCTATAATTTGGCGCACTCTGGTCTGACTCCCTAAAAATCGGCGCAATTTCTGGCCATAGCCGGAGCGAAAATATTTGTTAGAGCAAATAAAAGTTAGCAGGCCGTTGTCGCGCAGCAGGCGTACCCCTTTTTCAAAAAAGTAGACAAAGAGGTCCGCAGTGCCGGTGTAGCACGCAAACTGCTTTTGCAGCGTCGGCTTTAGCGTCTTGATCTCTTCTTGGCGCACGTAAGGCGGGTTGGCGATGACCAGATCAAAGCCCCCATTTTGCTGGAATACGTCGGCAAAGACCGTTTTGAAGTCGAAGTTCACCATATAGCCCAGGACGCGCCGGGAGTTGGCATAGCGGCTCTCAATTTTAGCGTCAATCGCCGCTTTCAGTTCATTTTTGCGCGTGACGTTCGTCTCGTTGAAATGTTGACGCATCAGATCGCTGATCTCTTGCCCAATGGCCGTCTGGTAGCTGTCCGGGAAGCCAATCAACGAATTGCCGCACACAATTTTGTAATCGAGGTTGGGCAGCGGCTTGATCCGCCGGATGTCCTCCTCCTCTACAATCAAGGAAAGCCAGAGGCGCAGTTTGGCAATCTCCACCGCGCCGGGGTCAATGTCCACCCCGTACAGGGCGTGTTCAATGCACGCTCGCTTAAAGGCGTAGGGGGACCGGTCAGATCGCAGGTCTGGGAGGTAGGTGGTCAGCGTCCCCCGCGCGCGCACAATCTCGCTCATCATGCCCACGGGAAAAGCGCCGCTGCCCACTGCCGGGTCGCAAACGGTGATGGCCGCCAGTTTCTCATCCAGCAAGGCGGCGTTTGCCCGGATGGCGGGCGGGGCGGCGAAGGGGTATGTGTCGGTCTCGCGCCCTTCTTTAATTACGCGCGCATCGTTTTCGCGCCAATCTTCACCGCGCTCAATCAAGGCGGTTATGTCCGCCTGGCTTGCCTGGCCGTCGAGGGATGTTGCCAGGTAGTGGATGAGAGAATGCCGGCACATATAATGCACAATCTCCCGCGGCGTATAATAAACCCCATACTGCTTGTTGAATTTACTCTCTTCCCCCTTCCTGCCGCTGCCCAGCACGCGCACAAATTCGGCGTAATTGTCCGGGCGAATGGCATTAAACTTTTCATACGCCTTCCCCAACAGTTCCGGGTCAATAGCGACTTCTTTTTCAAACGGCTCGTCTTCGCGCACCGTAAAGTTGTAGCGGTCGAAGATGTCCAAAATGCCGTTACCCGTGTCCCCTTCCTTCGTCTTATTCTGGTTAGAAAAGAGGTCATTGGGCAGCAAAATATCCGCGTGTACCCAATCATAATTGCCCATGGGGTCAAACAGTCCGCCGTTGAGGAAGGGAATGCGGCAGTTAAAGCGGCTGTAGTAATGATCGTCGTGACCGCGGTCAATACGCAGGGCTTCGTAAAAGAGGGGTTCGAGAATGTCGTTGAAGAAGTTAACGTAAGGGCCATGTGCGCCATTGAACAGTTCGCGCAAAAACTGCTTCGAGCCTTCGCCCCACGCCCCATCCCGTGGCACGCCAAACCACCCCTTCTTTTGCAAGTAATACAAAAAGACAATCTGCCCCAACAACTTCTTCGCCAGATTGACCGTATCCACCCCTTTGGCGGCTAAATCCGCCCGCGCTTTGGGGTTGGCCGCCACCGCCTTATCCAACTCCGCTTTGGTGCGAATAAACAGATCACGGTACTTCTCGAAAAACTCCCTGGTGACTTTTTCGATATTAAACGCCTCTTCCAACTGTGCCAGCGTCGGGTTGCGCTCCGTTTCCTGCATGATGGGCACAAACCGGGTTTGGGCCGTGTGGCTTTTTTCATTCGCCCCCACCAGAAACGACCAACGGCGAGCCGGGGTAAACTCGTCCACCGCCTTGGTGACCCCTTTTGCCGTGGCTACCAGGCGCGTTTCCAATTTGACCAGGGAAAACCGCCAGTCATCCATGTTCTCGGCGGACACAAAAGCCACCAGAGCCGCATCCTTATCCACATCGGAGCCATATTTGCCTTGCAGATACCCGGCAATGAAGCGGCGTTGGGTAGCGCGAGCGCGTTCAACAGCCGTGTCCCGCTTTAAGTAAACAACCAGCACATCGACCCGGCGGCCTTGGTCATCGGTATATTTGCCCAACCGTTCATATTTGCTCACATAATTGTGGAAAGCGTCGGGGATGAATGAGCCGGTGTAAGTGAAGGGATCAAGCTCTATCTGGTTGAGCAAACGGCCGATGAAATTAGCAAAATGGTCGCGGCGAAAGGGGGATTCAAACGTGTCACGAACGAGGTCAATGGCGTGTTGTTTGTTCATAATAGGTTTCCTGTAAGGGCATATTGCGACACGTTCCTTCCTTCCCGATTACAGGGTGTAAGGCAGGTGGATCCCTGGCTGATCAGGTGGGAAATCTCTGGTATTGCGCGTCACCAGAATGGCGTTGTTGGTACGGGCTGTCGCCCAAATAATGGCATCGGGTAAACGGATGCGTTGCGTCCGGCGAATTTGTATGGCCGCCTCAGCTACAATCAAATCCAGCGACATAACCTCGAAGTAGCTCTCTAAAAAATCACGTAAATCGGCATCATTACCTTGCGCTCCAACAAGAACTTCCATCCAGGTGATGCGGCTGATGAGAACACGTTCATATCGGCCATATTCTACATCGGCTGCTTCCACACCATTCAAGGCATCAATCACGATATTGGTGTCAAAAACAGCGATCATTCAGACCCCCATTCGGCGCGGATCTCCTGTTGATATGCCAGCGCGTCAATGTGCCGCTCTTGCCATGCGCCAAAAGCCGGATGTTTTTTTAAGGAACGTCGCTTTGACGGAGATGTCATCGCTACGCGCTGTTGCAAAAAGAGGATGAAATCCAGCACCTCTGTCTGTTTTTCCATTGGCAAACCCTGTAACTGTTTTTCAATTTGCTCAATCAGAGTCATGATTCCCTCGCAATCTACTCGTTTTTACCGATTATAAACCAACTACTCCGCCAGATACATAGATAATATGACTTCGCGCTTGCCGGCAGCGCGGGGATTCTGTTCCGCATAGTGGCTCTCGAGTAAACGTGCCGGCACAGTCGTTTGCAAGACAGCCAACACCTTTAGCGGGCTGATCGTCGCCACGCTTATCTTTTTCACCTGATTCAGGGCCGTTTTCACCGTCTGCTTGGGCAGCCCGCCTGCTTCCAACCGGGCAACCACCATCTTTGCGTACAGTTCCTGCTCATCAGTTAGTTGCTCCGTTTGCCTAAAAACCGTCTTCAAAATACGGAGAAGTTGCCGTGTACTGTCCTGCCTCCGTCGCGTAGCCGGTTCGACCATCTCTTCGGTGGTGGCATAAACAAACGCCTCTTTGTTCCTGTCTAGCAAGTCAAAATAGGTTTGGGGAAGTCTCTTTCGCTTGTCCGTGACCATGCATGCCAACAAGCCGGCCGCCGTCACGAAATCCAGTTCCACACTTTCCAACTCGCCGGTCGCCATAAAGAACTTTTGCACCTTGCCACGACGGAAATACGTTACCAGCGAATGCGGGTAATGGTCGCTCTGTTTACCAGAACGGGCCTTTTTCGGCAGTCGTTTAATTTTGGCAAACGTGTCTGGATCATTATCCCGAATCTCCTTAATCAGTGTCAGGTATTTTAGCTCCGACACCTCTTCCTCATCCTCGCCCGTCACCGTCTCTTTCGAGACCAATCGGTTGAACAACTCGTGCGAGCCAACCGGCTCTCCCTCCGTGAGCAAGGCCGCATCCCCGCCCAATAAAGTCAGAAAAGCGTTAATCTTGGCTTCGGCTGCCTCTTTGAGTTTGATTTCATCGTTAGCCTGGCGCGTGGGAAAAAAGTTAAAGGTATAAATGGCATCAAACGGCGTATCGACACGGTTAATGCGCCCCACGCGTTGCATCAGGCGGGTGGGGTTCCAGGGAATGTCGTAATTGATGACCACATTGGCGCGATGCAGATTCACCCCTTCCGAGAGAACCTCAGTGGTGATGAGGATGCGGTAATCATCCTTAGGATGGCGGGCTTTGGCATCGAAATTTTCGATCACAATCCGCTGCGTCGCTTCGCCGGAGCCGCCAGTAAAGCAGAGCGCCTGGTTGGAATTAGCTTGGTTGACGTATTCAGTGAGATATTCAGCCGTTTCCTTCGATTCCGTAAAAAGGATCAGCTTGTTTTCGCGCAGTAGTTGATTCCGCTTCAGTTTCTCCAGTAAAGCCACCAACTTGGGATCGCGCCTAACCTGTCGCCATAACGCCTGAACTTCCTGCAAAATGGCTAAATCATGGCGTAAATCTGACAAGAAATGGTCCCGAAAATCCTCGCTGTTCAACCGTTCCGCCTTGCCTTCATCTAACAATTGTTGTACGGCTTCATCATCATCCTGTTCCAGCAATTCGAAAATTTTCTGGGTATGTTTTTTGCTCAGATAAACGTGTCCCTTTTCAAACCCGGCAATAAACAGCTCGTAGGAACGAATAAACCGGTCAACCGATTTACGAAAAGCAAAAAAGCTACTTTCCAATCGTTTGACCAGCAAAATTTTCATAAACCGCCCCATATTCCGCTGCGACTGCGCTTCCAATTGATCGACCTTGCCCTTGTAATACAACAAAGGGGTATAGCGGGCATAGGTAAACTGCTGCGAGATCAGGGCAATGGTGCGGTTAAAAATGGCGTCTTCTTGCTCGTCTAGTTCATAAAAAAGAGGCTCCGGGTTATTCACTTCCGGGAATTTGAGATTCTGCGTGGCCAGGTCCTTACCAAAATAACGCACGATTTCGGCTCTCGTGCGCCGTACCATGAGATACTTCAACACCTTTTCCCGTATCTCACGGGCATTTTCGCGCACCACCCGCAGGTACTCGGTGTTGTCTCTTTGCCGATCTAGCCCATCTAGCTTTCTTTGCAGCTTGCCAAAGAAGGATTCCAGATCGGGCAAATTGGGGATACTGCTTTTTCGCGCGTTCTGGAATAGTTTAATCTGGCTCAGAATGTCTTTAGGTGAATTGTTATAGGGGGTCGCCGTAACCAGAATGACCCGTTTACCGCGGCAGATTTCCGCCAGTTTCTCATAAGTCACATTGGTTTCCGTGCGAAAGCGATGGGCTTCATCAATGATGATATTGGTATATCTTTGTGTACCATTCGCCAGAATATCGTCCAGTTTGCCCACCGATTGATAATCGGCCGGTATTTTGAAATCGGAGAAAGCGTTGGGCCAGGAGCCGGGATTGTCTCGATCTAGCAAAGCAGGCGGCGCAATGATCAGCGTTCGCCCGTCCAATTGCCCGGCCAACAAGGTCGCAATATACGTTTTGCCCAGGCCCACCACATCAGAAACAAACACGCCGCCATACTCTTCCAAAATCTTCCTGGCGTTCAGGACGGCCTGTTCCTGATATTCCAGTTTCATAAACTTGTCCGGCAGGTAGTTCGTAAACAGTTCATCAGAACGACTCAATTCCCCTTTGAAATACTCATACAAGAACTTCAAAAAGAGTTGATAGGGTGTAATGTCCTGATTGAGCCAGGTTCTGGTTTGGATAGTTTCGATGTATTTTTCGCTGATGTCTACGGCGTCGGCCCAAAGTTCCTCAAATTTCTGTCTGGCAAAGTAGTAATCGGCGCTGTTCTTCAATTCAACGTTAAATTCCAGATTCTCCACTAACCCGGACTGGGTGAGATTGCTGGAGCCGGTAATGACCCGACCAACATCCCGACCTCCTTCAGGAAAAGTGACGATATATAATTTGGCGTGGATTTTCCGCGAAGGATAAACCTTGATTTCCAGCTTACCACTTCTGATCCAGGCGATAAAACGGGCCACACCATCTTCCGTGTCAGCGTTGTCGGGCGATTCCTCCAACTCTTTTTCCACTAATTCGGCGTATGCTTGTTTGGCCTCAGCCGGAGGGAGATGGAATTCTAGCTGCTGCTCCCGTTGGGCATTGGTGATCAGGTCATATGTGCGCTGATCGGTACTAATACCAATAAGGATTCTAATCTTCTCGGTTGCGGCTAACGCATGATGGATAGCATAAAAACCGCTGGTGTAAAAGTACCCAACCAGGCAATCAAAGAAGCGCGCATCTTTGATCAGAACGTTAAATCTATCTCTTAGAGTCCGACTATTTTCGTTGGTGATAAACGTAAGGTCTGTGGTCATGGCCAGATTTTACCCGCAAATCTGAAGTTCGGGGAAAATGGGATGGTCTCAAACGTAACGACTCTGGCGCGGCGCATGGTGGCGGTACGGAAAAATGGTTGCGGTGGGTGGTCATGGCAGGGTGCCGCGCAGGAGGGGGATGAGGGCGTGGATGGCTTTGCCGCGGTGGCTGATCTGGTGTTTTTGTGCCGGCATCATCTCCGCCAACGTCCGCCCCAAAGCAGAAACATAAAACACCGGGTCATAGCCGAACCCGTGCGTGCCCGCCGGGGTCGTGGCAATAAACCCCTCGCAGACGCCCTCAACCGTGCCGACTACGCCTGTAGGACGCGCGAGGGCAATCACGCAGCGGAAACGGGCCGTGCGCGCCTCCCAGGGCACGTCCGCCAGCGCGCGCAGCAACCGCTCATACCGCTGCCTCGGCGTCAGATCAGGTCCGCCATAACGCGCAGGATAGATACCCGGCTCCCCATCGAGCGCATCCACAAACAGCCCCGTATCGTCCGCCAGCGTGAGCAGCCCACTGGCACGGGCGTAGGCCGCCGCCTTGAGGATGGCATTTTCCGCCAGCGTCGTTCCCGACTCCTCCACGGAAAATGAGACGCCCACGTCCGCCAGCCCCAACCACGCCACGTCCAGTTCTCCCAACATATCGGCAAACTCAGCTACTTTTCCTTGATTATGGGATGCCACCAATAACTGCTGCTTCATGCGTTTTCCTTGTTTGCGTGCCGGCATTTACCCGCCGCACCTGAGACAATCCTGAACATCATGCCGCTGACCGTCCATCGCAGGTCATCCGCGTTGGCGCTGCCAGGGGCGTATGTTATACTCCATTTCAGCCGGGCCACCTACCAATGCCTGGCGTTTTTGTATTATGGAGGAGTTCCCCATGCGCGGGGCACACCACGAAGGATGAAAACAATCACAGATTGCGCAGATGACACAGATTCGCGTATTTCCGTGTTCATCCGCGTCCTTTTTTCGGAGGAGACAGCTATGGGCGCAAAAAAACTCTCTCCCTTGCGGTTCAATTTCGGGTTCTTGCTGGAAGCCGACCTGGGGACCAGCCGCGAGATCGAACTAGACTATCCCGTTATCCGCATCGCCGCGGACGTGACCCTCAGCCCGTTGCAGGGGGTGTTTCAAGCCACGCGCACGTCAAGGGGCATCTACATTCAGGGCAATCTGCACAGCCATATTGCCGTGGAGTGCGCGCGCTGCCTGACGGAGACGATGTTGCCGATCACCATTCACCTGGATGATCTGTACTACTCCCAGGGTCCCGTGCCCACGGGCGAGTATCGCATCGGGGAGAACGGGATTTTGGACCTGGCCCCCCTGGTGCGGGAAGTGAGCCTGCTGGAAGTGCCCATGCAGCCCATCTGCCGCCCCGATTGTCGCGGTCTGTGCGTCACCTGTGGCCAAAATTTGAATGAGGGGACGTGCAACTGCGAGACGGACGACATCGATCCCCGGTTGGCGGCGCTGCGCGCGTTGTTGCCCGGCGCCACGGATGAGAATTAACGCTTATGTTTTACGATCAGGCAAAAATATACGTGTGCAGCGGCAATGGCGGCGACGGGATGATCAGCTTCCGCCGCGAGAAGTTTGTGCCCCTGGGCGGCCCCAGCGGTGGGGATGGCGGCAAGGGGGGTGATATTGTGTTCGTGGTGAACGAGAAGCTGACGACGTTGGTGCGGTTTCATCGCCAGGTGCATTTTAAGGCGGGGCACGGCAGACACGGGGGAACAAGCAACAAAAGTGGGGCCGGTGGGGAGACGCTGCGGCTGGAAGTGCCGGCAGGAACCGTGATCCGCGACACCAACAATACTCTCCTGGCCGACCTCACCGAAGCAGGACAGGAAGCCGTGATCCTGGCGGGGGGCAAGGGCGGACGCGGCAACGCCCGTTTTGCCTCCAGCACAAACCAGGCGCCACGCATCGCCGAACGCGGGGAGCCGGGTCAGGAGATGTGGCTGACGCTGGAGTTGAAGTTGATTGCGGATGTGGGGATTTTGGGCGTGCCCAATGCCGGCAAATCCACCCTCCTCGCCGCCATTTCCGCTGCCCGCCCCAAAATCGCCAGCTACCCCTTCACCACCCTCGAACCCAACCTGGGCGTGGCCCAGCTCGACGACTTCGACACCATGGTCCTGGCGGACATCCCCGGCCTCATCGAAGGCGCATCGCACGGCGTGGGACTGGGGCACGACTTCTTGCGCCACATTGAGCGCACGCGCGTTCTGATCCACCTGCTGGACGGCGCGGGCGTCAATCCGGTGGAAGATTGGGCCATGATCAACCAGGAACTGGCCCTATACGATGCCGATCTGGACAGAAAGCCACAGTTGGTGGTGCTGAACAAGATGGACTTGCCCGACGCCGTGGCCTGGGAGCCGCTGGTGGCGGAGCATATCGAAGCCGCCGGCTTCCCGTTCATGTCTATCTCCGCCGTCACGGGGCAAAATGTGCGCGAGATGTTGTATCGCGTGCGCCATATGCTGGATGCCGTGCCGGCATTCCGACCACCCCGCGCCGACGAAGAAATGGTCATCATTCGCCCGCGCCAGGACGAGGAAGCGTTCACCATTTCCCGCGAGGCAGAGGGGTGGCGCGTGCGCGGGGCGCGCATTGAGCGCGTGGCGGCAATGACGTATTGGGAGTTTGACGCCACGGTGCTGCGTTTCCAGCGCATTCTGGAGAGTATGGGGATTACGGAGGCGTTGGAGGATGCCGGCATTCAATCCGGCGATATGGTCTTCATCGGGGACGAGGCGCTGGAATGGAGCGAATAGGCATCTTTGGCGGCACATTCGACCCGCCGCACCTGGGGCATCTGGTGCTGGCGGAAAGTGCGCGGGAGAGTTTGCGGCTGGATCAGGTGTTGTTTATGCCGGCAGGACACCCCCCCCACAAACAAGATCGCACCATCTCCCCCATTTCCCACCGGCTGGCCATGGTGCGCCTGGCCATCGCCGACAACGCCAACTTCTGCCTCGACGACACCGACATCACCCGCCCCACACCCCACCGCACCGCCACCTTGCTGCCGCTGCTGGCGCAAGCCATGCCCGCCGCCCGTTTCTGGCTGCTCATCGGCGGCGACTCACTGCGCGACCTGCCCACCTGGGAAGACCCACACCTGTTGCCGCGCTACTGCCGCCTGGGCGTGCTGCCGCGTCCGGGGGCGACGTTCGACCTGGATAACCTGGAGCAGGTGATTCCGGGCGTCGCGGCGGCGGTTGATATGATTGACGGGCCGGCCATCCCTCTTTCCGGCACGCAGATTCGGGCGTGGGTGGGAATGGGGCGTTCGTTGCGATATTTAATGCCGGCATCCGTGCGCCACTACATCCACGACCACCACCTCTACACCACCGCCTGATCCCCCGTGTCCCGCAAACGCTCATCCATCATCACCATCCTGCTGCTCTACATCTGGATAGCCGCCCTCCTCCTCATAGCCGCCCTCCTCCTCTGGTCCGCCACCCACCCCACCATCCCCATCCACTGGACCACCGAAAGCGAACTCGACGTGACCGGCTACAACCTTTACCGCGCCGATGATCCCAATGGACACTTCCACAAAATCAACACAGACCTGCTGCCCCCCGCCGCCGACCCCTTCCTCGCCGGCGACCACAACTTCGTCGATACCGGCGTCCGCTGGGGACAAACCTATTACTACCAACTGGAAACCATCCGGCGCGATGGCGGCACCAGCCGCGGCGACATCATCAGCCTGAAAGCCGTTTTCCGGCTTTTGACGCCATAAAATGAGTATGATACCATCACTAACTTCTTTGTAGGGCGCGTTTGCAACGCGCCTGCATCCGCACAATTGACTGGCCGGAGGAATCCGCTTGGCCCTGACAACCCCCGTACGCGCAAAAATCATCCTCAACATCGCCGACTTTGTGGTGGCCCTGGAAACGATCGACGAGACAGTGGCCGACCGCATCCATGAGCGATACCGGCAATTCTTGGGAACCGACGAGACACCCCATTTCACCATCGCCATTCAAGCCACCCCCGACGTGCTCTTCCTGCCCATCGAACCGGGCAACTGGGTGATCGAATCCGACTTCGACAACAACCGGATCACGTATCGCTCCTATCGGGAGCAAGGTGAGGTGGATGTGCGTTCGCGGATGGGCCAACTAGAAATTGCGCCCACGGCGGATATTGAAAACTTCCTGCGCGTGGTCTACGCCTGGCTTTGCGTGCAAAATGGGGCGCTGCTGCTACACGCGGGTGGCTTGCTGCGGCACGCCAACGGGCTTGGCTACGTCTTTTTCGGTCCCAGCGGTGCCGGCAAAACGACCACCACCGGCCTCTCGCGCCACCTGGGCACCATTCTCAGCGACGACCTGGTCATCATTCGCTGCCACGACGACCACTGCACCTTGCACGGCGTCCCCTTTCGCGGCGAAATGGACGACGCCCCCCGCGCCAACCAGTTTGCACCGCTGAAGAGCATTTACCGTCTGCGCCAGGACAAAAAGCACTTCGCGGCTCCGTTGCCGCACGCCGTCGCCGTGGCCGAACTGGCCGCCGCCGCACCTTTTGTCGTCGGCAACCCACACCTGAACGATCACCTCCTGCGCGTCTGTGACCGCGTGGCCCGCCTCGCGCCCGTGCGCGAGCTTCACTTCAGCAAAGACACTGGATTTTGGAAGGCAATCGATGAATATGATGCAGTTGCACCCTAAACCTCACCCGCAAACTGCCGGCAGAGTCATAGAGGGCGAAGCAGTCCTGATCCTGGCGGACAGCAGCGAAATCAAAGTCCTCAACGACGTCGGGTCGCGCATTTTTGAACTGGCCGACGGCAGCCGCTCCGTGGCCGCCATCTGCCAGATGATCGCCCAGGAGTACGACGTCACCCTGGAGGTCGCCCGCGCCGACGTAGCCGATTTTCTGCGGGAGCTGGTGGATGTTCACGTTATGGTTTTCGCGGAAGCGCAAGACGAGGCGAAATGACCGAGCAATACCGCGACGCGGACGGCCAGATCAACCTCTATCAGAATATCGTCAACAAGACGCAGCGGCAGCACCGCCTGCTGTCCGTGCAGTGGGAGATCACTTACCGCTGCAACGAACGGTGCACCCATTGCTACCTGGATGTGCTACCGCCGGGGGCGCAAATGCCCGGCGAAGTCAGCACGGAAGAGGCCAGGCGCATCATTGACGATCTGGCCGGGTTGGGCGCGCTGACGATCACGTTCTCCGGTGGCGAGGTTTTCTTGCGGCGGGATATTTTTGAGATTTCCCACTATGCGCGTCAGAAGGGTTTTGCCATCCGCTATTTTACAAATGGCATCTTGATCAAACCCGGCGTTGCTGATAGGATTGCAGCGGTAAAACCCGTGGTGGTGGAGATGAGTGTTTATGGCAGCAATGCCGGCACGCATGATTCCATCACCCAGGTCCCCGGCTCTTTCGACCTGACCATGCGCGCGATCAGGCTGCTTCTCGAACGAGGCGTGCGCTGCCTGATAAAAACGCCCATCATGAAGGAAAATATCGGCCAGGTTGTGGAATTGCAGCAGCTTGCGGCCGACCTGGGCATCGGTTTTCAGTACGATTTGACGATTATTCCAAAGCACACCGGCGATGTTTCCCCATTGCGGCATCGGCCCACCGATGACCAGTTGCTGGGTTTCCTGCGCGAACGGGTCACGCCGGAAACGTGGAATCTGTACCCCCAGAACGACTCGTTCCGCTTCTGTGGGATTGGGATGAACAGCCTGAATATCAGCCCGACCGGCGATATTCAAACATGCCTGGGCGCTCGCGTAACTGCCGGCAATCTACGCGAAGCCCCCATCGCCCAAATCTGGAAAGAATCGCCTGTCTGGGAAGAAACCAGCAGCCTCACTCTGCAAAACCTGCCTGTTTGCTCAACATGCGAGCTGCGCCAGTTCTGCGTCCGCTGTCACGGCACAGCCGCCTTTGAAGATGGCGATATGCTCGGATGTTCATCTGTCGCTTACCGCGAGGCACGTTTGCGTCGCCAAGCGTACCAAGAAAACCGTCGTCTCATGGATAAAGGAGTTAATTAGGATGCTTAACAACGACAAAGTGGAACAGAAAAAAGCCTACGAGAAACCGTCCGTCATCCACAGCCAGGTATTGGAAAGCGTCGCCGGGGCCTGCCCACCAGGTGAACCCACCAACGGGAAAACCGGTACGGAGCAGACCTGCCAGCAAATTGCCAGCTAACGACTTAATCGGGCGACTTCACATAACCGAGACCAATCCAACTGCCTGATACGGTACGGTCAGGCGGGGCTTTATTGTTTCTGGATGTACCCCGCGTACCCAGGGCGGCAGCCTGAAGCTGCCGCCGTCCTGGTGATTGTCTGGCGACGCAGCCGGTACGCTGAATAAAGGGTAACGACCTGTCCGGCGGCCTTCATCCTCGCAGGCTTGTCGTTACACCACCCAGGCGTAGCGCAACCAACGTTTGTCCGCGGACAAACGCAATGAGACAACCGAAGATACTCTACAGGAGGGTATCTACCCTGACCACCACGCAAGGGCTAGATAAGCGTTTATCTGGCCCTTGTTGCTGTCTGGGCTGCCTGATTTGAGGAACCATACACCCTATGGATGACGTGAAGAGTAACCTGAATCGGCCCTCCACCGCCGGCCATCGTCTCCCCCTTTTGGCCGCGCTCGTCCTCGCCCTCCTTATCGCCGCGTCCTTGCCCTCCTTTGCTCAATCTTCATCGGTTAGGCCAACCAGCGCCGCATCACCGCCACGCTGCCGGACGAGGGCGTCAACTCCTCTCCGCCGACGACAACGGCGTGACCATTCACATCCGCGTCCCTCCCTTGCGGCGCGCCCCTCTCCTGAGGATGATGGCTATCAGCAGCTTAGCATCGCCGGGTACGCCAACCTGGAAATGGCGGGCTATCCATCATTACCGCAACGGAACGTCTTCATCGCCCTCCCACCCGGCGCGGAGCCACGCCTGACGCTGCGGCAAAGCAGCCAATACACCGTCGCCGATGTGCTTGTCCTCCCCGCCGCGCACAGCCAGCTTTTAACCTACGACTACGGCGATCCACATGCCGTCCCCACCTTCGCCCGCGCCCGCACGCCGGACCAGGCGGTGTACGCAACGGACACGCTCTTTCCCGCGGCGCCGGTGAGCCTGGGGCAGGAAACATGGCTGCGGCAGCAGCGGGTGGTGGTGCTGCAAGTCCGCCCCGTGCAGGCCAACGCCGCCCGTCGCTCGCTGGTGGTGCACACGGAAATGGACGTGCGCATCGACTTCGAATTCCCCCGCGGACGCGCGCCGCGACAGTTGGCGCGTCCGGAAAGTCCCGCCTTCGAGCGCGTGCTGCGGGATACGGTGTTGAATTATGACCAGGGGCGCGATTGGCGGCAGACGCAGCCGCTGATGACGGCTGCGCAGACGGCTGCGCAAACGGCGGCGTCTCCCTGCCTGGGCAGCAATGCGTTTCGCATCGGGGTGCAGGAGACGGGGATTTATGGGTTGAGTCAGGTGGCATTGCAGAATGCCGGCATTCCCCCCACTCTCTCCGCCGCCAGTTTACGCATGTGCCACCGCGACCAGGAAATCCCCATCAAAGTCCTGGATGCCAACGCCAACCAGCAATTTGACAGCGGTGACACCATTCTCTTTTATGGTGTGGCCTTGCGCACCCAGGAAACGGACACCAACATTTACTGGCTGACCTATGGGGGTGAGGATGGGCTGCGGATTGCCGAAAATGCCGGCAATCCCAACGGCGCCACCCGGCCCGTCAGCTACGATTCCCGCACCCACTTTGAGGAAGACCACAGCTACTACAGCCGCATCCCCACCGAAGACCTCAACGACCACTGGTACTGGGGCGCACCCCTGAACTCCGCCGGCGTAGACACCCTCACCATCGACTTCTCCCTCGACAACCTCTCCACCATCGAACACACCGTCCCCATCACCGTCGAAGTCTGGGGCTGGATTCAAGACGAAAACCACAGCTACCGCGTCCATCTGAACGGCTACCCCGTAGGCACAACCACCACCTTTTATGGCTCAGGCGTGGAAAACGTCAGCAGCACCTTCACCGCCAGCACCGACCCCGGCGTCCTCATCAACGGGACCAACACACTCACCATTGAAGCCGTCCTCAACGGCAACGGCACCAACCACTCCCTCCTCGTCAACTGGGCGGAAATCATGGTGCAGCGCAAATTCGTGGCCGTCAACGACCGCCTCCGCTTCGGCTATCAGCAAGCGGGCACATGGGAATTCAAAACCAGCGGCTTCAGCGCGCCCCCCCTCATCCTCAACGTCACCGATCCGAACCAGCCCGTGGAAATCACCACCACAGACGGCGGACCGGGCAATGTCATCTTCGGGCAAACCCTCAGCGGTCCGGCGCAATACGCCCTCAGCGCCCCCGCCGGCTACCTCACGCCCGCGAGCATCGTCAAAGATACTCCGTCCAACTTGCGCGGAACCGGGCAACAGGCGGACTACATCATCATCACCGACCCGCTGCTGAACAGCGCCCTCGCCCCCCTGGTCAGCCTGCGCCAGCAGGAATTCACCGTCAAAAAAGTGATCGTACAGGATATTTTCGACGAATTCAGCTACGGCATCTTTGACCCCCGCGCCATTCATGATTTCCTGGAATACACGGCCACGTCCTGGCAATCCCCCGCGCCCACCTACGTCCTCCTCGCGGGCGACGCGACCTATGATTACCGCAACCTGTTGGGGCTACAATCCGATGGCGAAGCCTATGTGCCTGCCTATCTGCGTTCTGGCATCGACAGTGACCTGGGTGAAGCCGCCGCCGATAATCAGTACGTGGATTTCAACGGGGATGGCCTGGAGGATATGTTCCTGGGGCGACTGCCGGCACGCAACGCCGGCGAAATGACCATCATGGTCAACAAAATCATCGCCTACGAAAGCGCCCCATCCGATCCCACGTGGCAAAGCGCCCACCTGTTCCTCAGCGATAACGGCTTTCTTCCCCCCGTGGCAAACCCCACCGACCCGTGCGAGCAGGACGCCGCGGGAGATTTCTTCGCCCATGTGGAGAATTTCGTGCAGGCGTATCTGCCCAACAGCCAGACGCTCCACCGCGTTTATTACGCCCCGCCCGACTGCTACCCGCGCGCGGAGTATCCCGTCTACGCTTCCTACTTCGCCACCAGCGCCGAACAGGCCACGCTCCGCTTTTTGCCCTTGTACAATCAAGGCAGCGAATTTGTCAGCTACGTCGGTCACAGTTCCATCCTGGAATGGGGTAAGGAAAAGTACTTGACCACGGACATGATGCCGCAGTTGCAAAACGGCGGCCGCACGCCCATCATGCTGCCGATGACGTGCCTGGTCGGCTTCTACCAACAGCCGCAAGGAGACAGCCTCGCCGAGGCGATTCTGAAGAACAGCCAGGGGGGGTCCATCGCCAGCTACGCGCCCACCGGTTTGCAGGTGCAGCATGGACACGATTACTTGTTGCAGGGTTTTTACACGGCGGTCTTCGCGAATCATGCGGAACGATTGGGCGAGGCGGTCTATGGGGCGAAGCAGCATTTGTTCGCCAATGATTCGTTTGCGCAGTTCGAGGATTTGCAGGACACGTACATGCTGTTGGGTGATCCGGCGCTGCGGTTGAATAGCTGCCGGCATTGTACACGCACCTTCCTTCCCCTCTCTCTTTCGCAACCATGACGCCCCTGGACACGCCCGCCATTGCCAACCTCCTGCGCCAGACGCTGGCGGAAGGGCAAGAACCTTTCGTCATCATCACCAGCGACAGCATGGCCCCCCTCTTCCGCCCCGGCGACCAGGCGCGGATCGAAGCGATCCCCTGGCAGTCGCTCCATCCGGGCGACATCCTACTGGTGGAAGCCGCCACCGATCTGCTCACGCATCGCTTGCGCGAAATTGTGACGCGGCAAGGTGTGACGTATCTGCGTTTGCGTGGTGATCGCCCGCTGGACTTCGATGCGCCCATCCCGGCGGAAAAGCTGATCGGTCGCGCCACCGCCCGCCGCCGCGAGGGTCGCCTGCTCCCGCTACGGCAGGGTATGGGGCGCTGGTTGAATGTGCATCTTGCCGGCATCAACGGCTGCGAATCCCGCCTCTTTGCCCACGCCACAAGCCCACTTCCCCGGAGTAGCCGCCTCATTCGGCGCGCTTTCTACATCTGGGCTAAAATAATCGTCGCAGTCGTCGCCGTTTTCGGCAGTAAGAAAATCGTAAAGAACAATCAACGAACAACGGAAAGCAGACAACCTTCAACCGGCAACACCCTTGATCCCCACGATGTTTCGTAGATGTCCCTCCGTCCTATTCCTCGCTTTGAGCCTGGCAGTGGCGCTGCTGTCGCGGACCACAACCGCGCGCGCCAGCGTCACTCTGAGCGACTTCTACGTGCAGAGCGGCTCCAGCCACGTCACCATCTACTGGGAAACGGCCACCGAACTGGACAACTTCGGCTTTCACATCTGGCGCGGCACGACGAACAGCCTGGACAACGCCACGCGCATCACGCCCTACCTCATTCCCAGCCAGGTCGGCGGCCAACCCATTGGCGCGGAATATGAATACGAAGACGAAAACGTGCAACAGGGCAACACCTACTTCTACTGGCTGGAAGCGATAGACGTGAATGCGCATTCCGATTACTACGGCCCGGCGCAAGGTATGTTGGGCGGCGGCAATCCGTTGGCAACGGCCACGAGCGGCAGCGACAATGCAACGCCGATTCCCACCAGCACGAATGCGCCCACGCCGCCGCCGCCGCCACAAAACACGGTGGTTCCTTCGCCCACGTCGCGCCCACCGGCGACGATGACGCCGCCGCCGCCCACGCCAACGCGCCCACCGGCAGTCACGCCGCTGCCAACGACCAATCTGACCCGACTGGATACGACGGAAATGCCGGCATCTCCCACACCTCCCCCCACGCCCCCTCCGCAACCCACCAACACGCTTCGCCCCGCCACGCCCACATTCACCCCGCACCCCACATCCGTGCCCTCCCCCGGCGCGACGGTGGACACGGCCACCCCCACGAACGACAGCCAGGTTCACGTCGTGGGATCTGGCGCATCGCCCCCCACCCCCACGCTGGCCGCGCTCACCGGCCCCCCGCCCATCCCTGGTCGTTTTTCGTTCGCGGTGTGGGGAGGGTTGATTGCCGGCATCCTCCTCACCATCGGCGGCATCAGCGGCATCATCACCCTCATCACCCTCATCAAACGTCATCAAACCCGCGAGTAACTCATGCACAAACCGCGCCCCGCCATCCTCATCAGCCTCGGCTTGCTCACCATCCTCTTCCTCGCCGCCGGCCTCTACGTCTTCTTCCACGGACGCAGCCAGAGCCAGGCCATCTCCAGCCAACCGCTGCCCCTGGGCACAGCCCCCGGCGCGCTCCGCCTCACCATCGACGAAACCGGCATCGCCGCCGTCACCCAGCAGGAAGTGCGAGACGCGGGTCTCGTGTTTGAATCATTCGCCCCCGCCGGACTCAGCCTCACCCGCGACGGGCAGCCCATCCCCTTCGCCATTCAAGGAGAAGGGCGCGATGCCACCCTCTACTTCTACGCCCAGGCCATCACCAGCACCACGGAAGCGCCCGCCGTCTACTGGCTGGCTCCGGGCGTGGGCATCAACATGGACGCGGGCGGCAGCGACACCGCCAGCGCC
This sequence comes from Ardenticatenales bacterium, assembly GCA_020634515.1. Lineage (NCBI taxonomy): Bacteria > Bacillati > Chloroflexota > Ardenticatenia > Ardenticatenales > Ardenticatenales bacterium. The sequence goes on from JACKBL010000003.1 coordinate 66,269, forward strand.
GCCAACACCGCCACCAGCTACGAGGACCGCCGCTGGGAGACCAACACCACTTTTCTGGCACAGGCCAGCGGCCACGATCTCTGGTTGGGACAGCTCATCTTCGCCCCCAGCCAGCAGGAAATCCCCCTCGACGACGTAACCGCCACGGGCGGTCCTGGCATCCTCACCGTGCGCGTATGGGCCAATAATCAGGCTCCCCCCAACCCGGACCATCATCTGGAAATCCTCCTCAACGGTGCGCCGGTTGCCGACCAGTATTGGGAAGGAATCACGGAACAAACCATTGAGGCGAAAGTGCCCGCCGGGCTGCTGCGGTCCAAAGACAATGTCCTCACGCTGTCCGCGCCGGGCGACACGGGCGCGGCAGGGGAACAACTCTACCTGGATTGGATTGCCCTTTCCTACGAAAGCAGTTTGAATGCCGACCAACGCCAGCTACTTTTCGCGCCTTCTGCCGGCATGGTGGACATCCACAACCTGGAGCGACAAAACGGCGTCATCCTGGACATCACCACTCCCGACATCCCCCGTCGCGTCACCCAGGTCAGCCACGAAAACCGCACCGCCCGCTTCCCCGCCCCCGCCGACCACCAATACGCCGCCGCCAACCCGGCAACCTTCCTCAAACCCACCATCAGCCTCGCCCCTTATTGGGAAACTTTGAAAGACCCCAGCCGCGGCGCCCGATACGTCGCCATCGTCGCCGACCTCCCCGGTTTCGCCGAGGCCGTGCAGCCGCTGCTGGACTACCGCCAGCAGCAAGGGTTGTCCGTCACCATGATCCCCGTGGGCCAGATTTACGATGAGTTTGCCTACGGACGACAGACCCCCCAGGCCATCCGCGATTTTCTGGCCTATGCGGTGGCGAACTGGAACCCGGCCCCCCACTTTGTGCTGTTGGCGGGTGATGCGACGTATGATTTGCGGGACTTTAGTGCCGGCAAAAACCGCAACCTCATCCCCACCTACCTCGTCAATACCACCTTCGCCGGCTACGTCGCCAGCGACACCTGGTACACCCTCCTCAGCAACAACACCCTCTCCCCCAGCCTGGCTATTGGCCGCCTGCCCGCCCAAACCCCCGCCGAACTACAAACAATGGTCGAAAAAACCATCAGCTACGAAACCGGCGCCGCCGCCGATTGGAGCAGCCGCGCCCTCCTCGTCGCCGACGACGAACCCAACTTCAGCCTCACCTCCGACAGACTCAGCAGCAGCCTCGCCACGTTTGGCTTCCAAACCGAGAAACTGTACATGGAGCAAAACGACGATACCAACTTCAACAAAGAGGCCATCATTGGGGCCATCAACAACGGCGTCGGCATCCTCAACTACGTCGGGCACGGCAGCATTGAAGTGTGGGGCGACGAAAAAGTGCTGCGCGCCGAAGACGCCGCCACCCTCATCAACTACGCCCGCCTCCCCATCTTCACCACCTTCACCTGCCTCAATGGGTACTTCAACCATCCCCAGGTAGATGCCCTGGCGGAAACCCTGCTCTGGACCCCCGGCGGCGGCATCGTCGCTGCCGTGGCTCCCTCAGGCCGCTCCACCACCACGCAGCAAACGCCGCTCGCCGATGAGTTTTACGGTACGCTGCTCAACAGGGAAACGTTGACGCTCGGCGAGGCGCTGCAAGCGGCAAAGGTCGCCGCCGCCGCCAACCCCGACCTGGCGGATGTGATCCACACCTTCAACCTGCTCGGCGACCCTGCCCTCCATTTCCAACATCCTCACCCCGCCGGCGGCTAAGGCTTTTTCGGAATTTGAAATGTGACTATACAGGTCATCTGCCCAGATTGGACCAATTTGCTCTGGTTGAATCTTATTGATGTCTACAAAATTGGTCCAATCTCTCGGAGACGTGAATAGTTACTTTGAAATATCCTATTCCATACCGAAAAAGCCTCAAGCCAATCCAGAAAATCACGCCTTTTCCGGATCGATATTTTTCTGGATTAGCCAATTCCGCACGTTGTCCCCCGTTTCGCCACGCCAACCCCATCCCCCGCGCTTGCCTATTTGACTTGACCAACACGAACGAATGTGCTACACTCCCTCATAACTATGCGAAAAGTGTGAGGCGAATGCCGGCATTCCTCACCATCCCCAACCACCAACCATCACCCTTTCCCGCAGGAGGTATACACCCATGAGCGACAACCAACAAGCGCCATTACTTACTCCCGAGGAACTTCCACCTGCCGTTAACGCCTTTCCCATCAACGCCAACGCCTCTCTACAGGCGGCACTCGGTCTTTTTCAACAACATATGCAGGAAGAAGGCTTCTCCATCAACACCCAAAAAGCATTTGCCAGCGACATCCGCCTACTGGGCAAATACCTGGGCATCGGCCAACCAGTCGGCGAAATCGGCACCAAAAACCTGAACGACTTCCTCCATTGGCTGACCGAAGAGCGCGGCGTACCCTGCAGCCCCAAAACCTACGCCCGTCGCGTCACCACGCTCAAAGTCTTCTTCGGTTGGCTGCAAGAAAATGGCGTCCTCATCATTGATCCCGCCAATGCCGTCATCCAACGCACAGTACGCAGCCCACTGCCCACCGTGCCGGACGAGGAAGACCTGGCCAAAGCATTGGTAGCGACCGGCGCCTGGCGGCGCGGCGAGGGGGACGCCAAAGGCAAGCCAGATGCACGCCCCCACCTGCTGCTGACGCTGCTGCTGCAAACAGGCATCAAGAAAGGGGAAGCCATGGCCATTGTGCCGAATCATATTGACCGCGGCGATCCGGAACGCCCCATCCTCTTTATTCGCTATAAGAATCCGCGTCTGCGCTACAAAGAGCGCAAGGTGGAACTGGAGCCGGAGTGGCTGCTGACGCTTGATGAATACCTCGATCAATACCGGCCGCCGGATACGCTGTTCACCTGCACAGCTCGTAACCTGGAATACATTCTGCGCGACGTGGGCGAGGCCACCGGTTTGCCACCGGGTTTACTCTCCTTTGAGAACTTGCGTTGGACTTCTGCCTTGCATGATTACCAAAATCAGGTAGAACATGACAAAATCCGTCAGAAATTGGGGTTGTCTAAAGTAACCTGGCGTGAGACACGCGCCAAATTGGCCCAGTTACATGAACTGGCGTCATCCGCCTGAGTGGTTGTCCGCAATTAAATTAGCGGAAATGTGCGGACAGCTTGTCAGTAACCGTCCGTAAAAAGCGTGAAGTTATTTTCGGGCGGTTACTGAGACTGGAGCAGTCTTGAAGACGGTTCCCGTCTGACCACCATGCACTGACTACTATTGCCTCAACAATGTGATTTTGAGGAGTTCGCATCCTCAGATGCGAACGTGCGGCATCTGAGGATGCCGCACGCCTCACCCCTCATTTTTAGGTTGTCGAGGTACTATTTTGCACGGGTTTGCGCTTTGTTCGCGAACAGGTGGCGCGGTTGGTATGACCAATAACAGACGGCCAACTGCCGACGCTTTTCAGGTGAGTCAAAACTCGCCTTCCACCGCATTTTCGAAGGGGACAGCACGCGCCGTCGCGCACCGCCGTCAATGACAACCTCTTCCCGCAAGCTGCTCCCCAGGGCCATCACCTGTGACGAGGCTTCCGGGAAGATTATTTTTAGAGGAGACAACACATGCAAGAAATCTGGCAAAACATGCAGGTATTGATCATCACGTACGGGCTGCGCATCCTCGGCGCTTTGCTGATTCTCGTGCTTGGACGGTGGGCCGCGGGCTTCTTCTCCCGCCTGACGGCAAAGCTCATGCGACAGGCAAAAATGGACACAACGCTGACCCGATTCGCGCAAAGTATCGTGAACGTGGGCATCCTCGTTTTTGCCATTCTGGCCGCCCTGAATGCCGTAGGCATCCAGAACACGTCCATCGTGGCCTTTGTCGGCGCGGCGGGGTTGGCGATTGGGCTGGCGCTGGAAGGGGCGCTGGCGAATTTCGCCGCCGGTGCGCTGATTCTTGTGTTTCGTCCGTTCAAAGTAGGGCAGTTGGTGGAAGTTGCCGGCATTTTCGGCTACGTCGAAGAAATCCAAATCTTTAACACCGTCGTCGTCACACTCGATAACAAAACCGTCATCGTCCCTAACGGACAGGTCACGGGCGGCCCCATCACCAATTACTCGCAGCGTGGCGTCATCCGCCTGGACATGATCTTCGGCATTGGCTACAGTGACGACCTGCGCAAAGCTCAAAACATCCTCCAAGACATCCTGGAAAACGAACCCCTGGTCGTCAAAGAACCTCGCTCCACCGTGGCCGTCATGGAATTGGCCGACAGCAGCGTCAACTTCGCCGTCCGCCCCTACGTCAAGCCCGACGACTATTGGCCCGCCCACTTCGCCATCACCAAACAGGTGAAGCTGCGCTTCGACGCCGAAGGCATCTCCATCCCCTTCCCACAGCGCGACGTACATCTCTTCTCGCAGAACTGACGCGCCTCCTGACCTCTGATGGCTCGCTCACGCTTGCTGCAACACATTGATTCCCTGCCCGCGCTGATGGCCGACCTCATCATGCCATTGGCGCGGGCCGTGGCCGCCGTTGTGCCGGCATCTCGCTGCGCTCAAATTAGCCGTGTCTTCCTCACCGGCTGTGGCGACAGCCACCACGCCGCCGTGGGCGCCGCCCTTGCCTTCCGCCAATTCGCGCACGTCTCCTGCATCCCCCTCACCGCCCTCTCCTGCAGCCGCTACCACGCCCCCTATCTCGCAGATTCCCGCCGCGCCGGTGAAACGGACCTGCTCGTTGCCATTTCCGTCAGCGGCGGTGTCACCCGCACCATTGAAGCACTCGATTTATGCCGGCAGGCAGGCGCATGGACCCTGGCAATCACCGGCAACGACCAAACCCCGCTGGCGCAAGCCGGCGAGAGCGTCATCGAAACCCGCGTCCCCCCACTGCCCGCCGATACCCCCGAGATCGTCGTCCCCGGTATGCGCAGCTACGTTGCCTCCCAGTTGGCCCTCTACCTCCTGGCGATTCAACTGGGACAGGGACGCGGCCACCTAACAAAGATGGCTGCTGATAGTTTGCGTTGGGAAATTGCCGGCATGGCCAACAACGCCGCCCAAACTATCGCCAACTGCGACCCGCGCGCCCACGCGCTCTGCCAAACATGGACAGACGCCACCCACTTCGTCTTCTGCGGCGGCGGCCCCAACTACGGCGCAGCCCTTTTCAACGCCGCCAAAATGCTAGAAGCCAGCGGCGACCCCGCCCTGGCGCAAGACATGGAAGAGTGGGCACATCTGCAATACTTCAGCCGCGAGCCACACACCCCCACCCTCCTCATCTCCGCCGGCGCGGCGGACAACGACCGCGTCCAAGAAATCGCCATCGCCGCCACCACCATCGGCCGGCGCGTCGCCCTCATCGCCCCCACAACCACGGCGGCCGCCGACACCCTCCCCTTACAAAACACCCTCCCCATTGCCGCGCCCGTGCGCGAATGCTTCTCCCCCCTCCTCACCACCTTGCCGGGCGCGCTCCTCGCCGCCCACCGCGCCGCGGAAACCGGCGAACCCTACTTCCGCGCCTTTGGCGGCGGGCGCAGCATCGAAGGCGGCGGCGGCATCTCCCGTATCCGCACCAGCCACCGCCAGACCCGGTTAAACCAGCCATGACCCCCCACTATATCACGGGCGGCGGCCTCCGCGTGGACACCCTCATCACCCAATCTGGCGAAGCAAACATCGGGTTGATTGGCGGCAATGCCCTCTACGCCGCCGTCGGCGCCGCCCTATGGACGGATGGCGTCGGTGTCTGGGCGCGCGTGGGGGCTAATTACCCATTGGACTGGCTGGCACGGCTGACGCACTGGGGATTGGACCACAGCGCCATCATTCGCCTTGCCGGGTCACACGACCACCGCACCTTCTACGCCTACACCCCCACCGGCCAACGCGACGACACCCATCCCGCCGGACACTTTGCCCGTATCGGACAACCGCTGCCCGACTTCCTCCGCGACTACGTTCACTCCACGCCCGGCCAGGATGATCCGCAAGTGTATGAACCATTGGCCTTGCGCGCCGCCGACTGGCCCCAAACGCTCACCGCCGTGGCCGCCGTCCACCTCTCCCCGCTCTCCATCTGCTCGCACCGCGATCTGCCCCCCTTCCTCCGCAGTCAAAATGTACCTCAGATCACCGTTGATCCCGGCGAACGATACATGACGCCCGCGCTGGCGGACCACATCCGCCACTTCTTACCACATATCTCCGCCTTTTTGCCCAGCGACCAGGAGATACGCTCCCTCTTTGGCGATAGCACTCCCCTGGAGGACGCCGCCCGAACACTTGGCGAGTGGGGCGCGCCCCTCGTCATCATCAAGCGAGGCGCGGATGGCGTACTCCTCTACGAGCGCGACCCGGCGCGGCTGACGACCGTGCCCGCCTTCCACGCGGCGCGCGACCGGCGCGTCGTCGATGTCACCGGCGCCGGAGACGCCTTTTGCGGCGGCTTCATGATAGGCTTGCGGCAAACAGGCGATCCCCTACGCGCCGTCCACTACGGCCTCGTCTCCGCCTCCCTCGTCATCGAAGGATACGGCGCACTCTACGCCCTCAGCCGTGGACCAAAGGTCGCCCACGAACGCCTCGCCACCATCACGCTATAAATCCAGAAACAACCTGGCGGTGCAGGAACGAAGTTCCTTTGGGGAACTTCATTCCTTGCCCAAAGGCCGCGCGCATCCGCATCCCCCCTAAAAACTGCCCCAAAACAAAACGACCAGCGCAAAGGCTGGTCGTCAAAGTTGTGTGGTTGGGAGAGGGAGTTAAGCCGCTTGCGCCTTCTCCACACGCACCACCAGAATCGCGTGATCCGTGGCCAGCGCCGCCACAATCGCCAGCGCCGCGTAAGTAGGCAGCAAGGCAATGCCACCCAGACCCATCAGCAAGGGCACTTGCAACAGCGTCGTGCCGTCCTTCTTGCGGATAACAACACGTCGCACGCCGGCCTCGTGTACCAACTTCTTCACCGTCTCCACGAGTTCGCCCGCGGCTACGTTCATCTCTTCGGTCCAGGTCTTCCCGGCTTCGGTCTCCGCGTGCGTGCCCATTTCTTCTTCCATCTTAATCTGCTCAACATTAATTTCGTCTTGCATCACATTGTCACTCATTATTACTCTCCTTCGAAAATGTAGGGCGATTTTCCAAATCGCCCGCCCGATTTGGAAAATCGGGCTACGATGGCGCATCATTTTCATTCATAGTGGTCGGCGACAGCCGGTGAAGTCTCCTCTGAAATGATCTTCCCGGAAGCTTCGTCACAGATAATGGTCCTGGGTAACAGATTCCGGGAAGATGTTCTCATTGAATGTTGGGCGATTTTCCAAATCGCCCGCCCGATTTGGAAAATCGGGCTACGACGGCACATCATTACAGGGCAAGGTTTACACACGCTTTACGCGCATCCGCCTGTTAAGTTGCGCACCCGCGCATCAGCCAACGGACGTTTCTTCAACCACCTCCGGCGGCGCGAAGCCGATCTCCAGCGTACCACCAACAAGCTGCCCACCGGTTGCCTTGCGCCGCGCCAGCACCACGGGCAGGATCATCTCCCGCTTGAAGTTGCCCACGGTGATAAACAACTCATCTCCCCGTTTGCGCAGCTTAACGTCGCTCCCCGTGACAAAAGGCAACGGCAGGCGCAGCGTACAGGAGCCATCCTCATGCTCCAGGATTTCCTGCAGTTGTCCCTGGTAGAAAATCTGCGCCGGGTCTTGCCCCTGGAAGCAGTCGTACGCCAGGCGGCTGAGCATCTGCAGCCCGACCACTTCTTCCGCGTAATACGGCGCGTACCATAGCGGCAACGGCGCGAAATTGGCCTTAATCAAGTCCAGATAGCGCGCCTGAATCTCCCGCTGCTTGCGGTAAAACTCGCCCGCGTCGTCCGTTGGCGGCAGCACCCGGTTGACGACGACGCTGTCCACGGGATAGCCGAACAGCCCCAGGTAGCTGACGGCGCGCTCTGCTTCGCGCACGACCATCTTTTCCGGCTGCACCACGACGCGGTAGCTGCTGATGGCCGGGTTGCTTAACGTTTTGCGCAGTTCGCCCGTGGCCTCGTCCAGCCGCCGCACCGATTCCATCAGTTCCGCGGGACCGCGCAACAGGCGACCCGCGATCGGCTTCAGGGTACGGATGACGCCCTGCTCAAATTTGGACAAATGCCCCACGTACCAGCGGAACGTATCCGGCATGGTCAGCAGGCGAATCGTCTCCCCCGTGGGCGCGGCGTCAATGATCACGCGGTCGAAGTTCTTCTCCCGCGCCTGTTTATCAATGTGCAGCAGGCTGACGATCTCATCCATGCCGGGGAAGGCGGAGAGTTCGTCGGCAACGACGCGGTTCAGGCCCGCCCCCTGCACTGTTTTAGCCACAAATCCTTGTAGCACGTCCCAATAGTTGTAGATGTCGGCGACGACGCTGATTTCTTGCGCCCACAGATTGTCCGTCACCTGGATGGGTTTGTCGCCCAGGGGCAGGTCCAGCGAGTCCGCCAGACTGTGGGCGATGTCCGTGCTGGCCACCAGGGTTTTGTAGCCCAATTCGGCGCTGCGCAACGCGGTGGCCGCCGCCACCGTTGTCTTGCCCACGCCCCCTTTGCCCAAATACAGTATGATCCGCATCAAATTCACCATTCACCCATTCAGCAATTCACCAATTAAGGGTTTGTCCAAAATTAACTTTGGATAATCCAACAAGCAAGAACCCTTCCAGCGCATCCGTCATTTCCAAATCTTAAATACGGATGCGCCCTAATCATTCCCTACCACGCCCGCACTCGGCATGAGACACCCCCGAACCACCAAAGGCCAGTCACAATACGTATTGTAGCGGAAAGCGTTGCGGGGGCACGATCCGGTGCCGCGTCAAAACGTCGCGGCGCAATCCGATCGTGTTGCCGAAGCGCGCGTGGTTGAGCCACCCCTGTACCGAAGCCATCACCGCCGCCAGGAGCAAATCGCCGTTTTGGTAATCCACCAGCAAGCGGCGAAATTTGCGCCAACAGTAAAGAACACGACGGCGTTTTAGTCGCCGCTGTCGCGGAAAAACGACGAACCCCAAAAAAGGTATCCCTTCCGTCACGGGCTTGGGGTGCGCCCCACGGTGCGTCGTCATCCTGATGCGCGCCAGCCATCGTTCGGCAGCCTCTTTCCACGCCCACAACTCTGATCTACTATCTGAAAACAGCAGCGCGTCATCAACATGGCGAACGTAGGCCAGGCAGCGCAACTCCCGCTTCACAAAGTGGTCGAACGGATTGGGGAGCGGCGCTGATCAAGCGTCTTTTGGGTTCGTGGATGTGAAAGCTGTTGTAGGGACCGGGGCGGTAGGTGCACGTCTGTAGTTCCTGCTGTAACTGGAGCAGGTTATCTTCCAGGCGATGCTCAAAGAGAGCCACGTTGGGGTGGCCCCGTTTGCCTTTGCTCGCTTTGCGATAAGCCAGCAGCAGGTTGTCCCAGCTCGTCAATTGTGTGTACATGGCAGACAGGGCGATTTAGAAAATCGCCCTACAGAGTTGCGCCAGGCGTCAAAAAAAGCCCCATCCCAGGGACGAACCGGGGGGATGGGGCCGTTGTTATTCGCCCGGGCGGCAATAAAGCCGGCCCGGCCAGGAACAGGCCCCGCCATTTATCAACCGCGTCCAGGAAGGAAACCCCGCCTGGCATTTCTGGTAGGGACAAATGTGGACACCGCCAGCCGCACCCCGTTGTTCCTGTTGTGATTGTTCGGGTTGTTCCTGTTGCGGAACGAGCAGCGGTCTTGTGAGCCTGCCCCCGCAAAACGGCGTCGCCGCCGTGTTTGCCTGGTGCAACATCTTCCTGGAAGCGGGTAGCTTCCGGGAAGGTCAGGAGACGCTTTTTAGCCATCCACCGAGCATACGCCCGATTTCTACTTCCATTTCCGCGACATGACGGTACTGGCCGGGGGAAAGCCACCCCATGCGCGCCGCCAGCCGCAGATAGAGACGCACACGAGCCAGGGATTCGTCAGCCAGCAGCAGCCTTTCCCGCCGCGCCGCGCCTTTATGTAGATTAGCCTCTTCCAGCCGTTCGCGCAAGTCAAAAGCAATCAGGGTGCGCGGAACTTTTGTTGATAACCCAGAAGCCCATTGTCTCTCACAGAAATACGGGGAACACAAGTTGGTTCCGCCCGAGTCGAGGGCGTCGCCTCGGCGCTGCGCGCCCGGCGCGGGGCGCGAAGCGCCCTGGCGCGGAACAGTATTCGCCCCACAAAAATGACGGTGTCAACAAAAACCCCGCGCACCCGCCGAATCAAGCAGCCGCTGTGTGAAGGTGTGACGGTAGACACGCGGGAAATGGTTGGTGACCGGCATCAGCCAGACCAGGAAATCAAACGTGCGCGTGAAAATCGGTATTTCTTCCCTTGTCACAAGATTCTCCTGTGTAAACAATCTTCCCGGAAGCCCATTCACAGATGATGGCCCTGGGTAACAGCTTCCGGGAAGATGCTTACCGGCCGACGTTGAGGGGGAAACCCCCTCAAACTCCCCCCAAAAAAGATCAAAGACCAAAGGGGCAAAGGTCAAAGGGAAATGGGGACACCGCCAGCCGCACCCCGTCGTACCTGGAGTGGTTGTACGGGTAGCGCCTGAGGCGGAACGAGCAGCGGGCGCGAGCATTGTTTGCATAATATGCGCCGCCGCGAAGGACGCGCGGGACGGTGGCGCCCGCGGCCAAATCCTCCCGCTTCCCATTCAACTGGTACGAGTACACCTGCCAATGGCGCGCGTCCACTCCCACACGTTGCCGCTCATCTCCAGACAGCCATAAGGGGTCTCGCCGCGCGGGAACGCGCCCACGGCGTTGGTCTCGCCGACGCCGCCTTCCTCTGTATTGGCCTTGCCCGCGTCGAAGTCGTCGCCCCAGGGATAGCGGCGGCGCGGCAGCGGGTTTTCCTCCAAAGCAGGCGCGCCGGGCGCGGGGGCGAAATCGGCGTCGGCCGCGGCGCGTATGTGCGCCGCACCGGGCGCGGGAATGAGCAACCCGCCGCGCGCCCCCTTCTCCCACTCTACCTCCGAGGGCAGCGTTACAACGCAGCCTGCAGGCAGCCGCTCCCGCCACAATTCCGTCAACCAACGGCAAAAAAAACAACGCTTCATACCACGTAATCCAGCGCACAGGTCGGTTTGGCGCATCGCGTAAACTGTCTACATCCACAACCCTGTGTCCTGTTGCTTCCACGAACAGGCGATACCGGGCCACAGTGACGGGATAGCGCGCCAACCGTCATCATCCAGCCGCGCCGCCAGCGCGTCCACCACAGGCTGTGGGTCGCTCTGCCCTTTTTGCGCCACGGCCACCGCCGCCAGGTACTCCTGAAACGTCAGATGCAGGAAACCATATGTCCCCTGCCCCCGCTCCACCAACAAACCGGCGTGGTCGCGGGCATCCTGTAAGAACTGTTTCGCCGCCTTTTCTGGCTCCGGCCATCCCCGTTCATGGCAAATGGCCGTCAACTGCCGCCGCAGCACCTGCTGCTTCACCAATCCCACGCCCGGACTGGTTTCGTGCATCCACAGTGCCAACGGCGCCAGCACTTTCAGCGTTTCCCCGGGGTCCAGGCTGTGGATCGCGGGCGCATCCAGACCGCGCGCCAGGTTCCAATGCTGCAAGAGGGTACGCACATACTGCTCATACAGTTCAACTCGTCGTTCCGGCAGCGTCACCCCTTGCCGCTTCATCAACGCCAGAATCGTCAGCAGCAGTGGGTTGGCCGCCAACCGGCGCACGCCGGGATTATTGTTAATCGCCGCCAGTAAATCTCCTTTTTCCCGCGCCGCCGCTTGCGCCGCTAATTCCGCGTGATCCTGCGCCGCCCACTCAATGGCCGCCGTCCACTTCTCCACAAACGTTTCCTTTTCCGCCTGGTCAAAATCATCCAGGGTGCATTCCATCACCCCCGCGACGGTGGGGCGCACCTCGCGGTAGCCAACAATGCGACTGGTAAGGATAAATTTATTCCCTGCTGCTGCCAATAGCTGAAAAACTGTGCCACCCGCTCCACCACGCGCCGCCGCTGGCCCGGGTCCTTCACCTCGTCCAGCCCATCCAGCAGCAACAACGCGCGCCCTTCGCCCAGCGCCGCCCTTAACAACCGTTCCAGCGGCAAATCGCGCCCGACAAGTCCCTGATAATAGGCGGCAATGAAATCCACCAGGGCCAGGTCCCGCCGCGTCAACTGGTTGGCGTAGGCGGACAGCGGCAACAGTACAGGCAATCGCTGACCCAACCCCACATCTTGCCCCAAAGCCAGGCAGAGCGCCAAGTATTTGAGGAACGTCGTCTTGCCCGCGCCAGGGTCCCCCAGAATAATAAGACCCGGATGCTGCAGCAGCAGCGCCAATACCGGCTGCGGTTCACTCACGCGGCGGCCAATCGCTTCCTGCTCTTCCTCGCTGGCCAGTCGCCCCGCCAGGCGTAGGTCTCGCGCCCACGTTTCCCCTTCAGGCAGCTCAATCCGTGCCCGCAAGGGCACGTACATTTGCAACAGCGGCAAGCGCAGCGGTACGCGATCCACAACGCCCATACCTTTGAACTCCAGGTATTGATACCGATTTGCCAAAGTCCGCAAATACTGTTCCGTCGCCTGGTGCATGTCGGTCGCCGCAAATCCGCTGATACCGTCCAGGAACACGGCTGCCGCCTCTTGCGTGAGGAGATTGACATTGACTTCGCCCATGATCAGACTGCCGGTGTTCTGGATCGCTTGAGCCCCAGTTCCCGTGGCTACAACGGATTCGACGACCCCCGGCGCTTCTCCTTCACCGCTCAACTTGCCGGCCAGGACAAGCGTATCCAGCACGCCTGAAAGTCCCGCCAACACCGCCGCAAACACAATGCCGAAGACAATCAGCGCATTATTCCAGGGCGCGGGCAGCAACGGTTGCACGGCCAGGGTCAAGATCAGCAGCATCAATGTAGGCACAAATATCAGCCCTGCCGCTATCAGCCATGTTCGCTTTTTTATGGCAGGCTTCCTTTCTTTATCTGGCTCTGGATTGTTCATGGACAGCACCTCACAAGAAACACGACGTTGGGCGACACCATTAAACCCCGCTACGGGAGGAACATCAATGCGCTAAAAACCGGGTTTTTGATAAAAACCCGGTTTTTCACGGGTGATCGCAACCTTTCCGCCTTGACCGCGTAAAGGGGATGAATTTATCAGCCCAGAATAATGGCTGGATGGGTTCCGCTGGCGATAGCGCCCCATCTGGAAAACAGAGCGTCATATGGACCTCGCTCCCCAGTTCCAGGAGAACGGACAAGATGCCCAAGAAACAAACCGACAAATATAGCGAATTGGCTTCATCCCTTTCCACTTTGCCCCATATCAGTCCGACGCAGGTGGAACAGTGGGTGGCGCTACAGCGGGCCATTGACAACACCCGCGACTACCTCATTCGCGCCGTGCCCCAGGCGCGGCACAGCATCGACGAAGCGCAGAAAATTTTAGAGCAGCGCACCTACACGCTGGTCTTTTTTGGCGGCACCGGCGTGGGCAAGAGCACCCTGATCAACGCCCTGCTGGGGCGTAACTTGCTGCCCACGGGGGCGGTGACGGCGGTCACGGGCACGATTGTGTACATCGAACAGACCGCCGCCAATGAAGCGGAGTCGTTAACGCTGACCTACTGGACGGCGGACGAGTTCGCGGAGCGGGTCCGTCGTCTGTGTCAACTGAGCGAGTTGGAGGGATTCGACATCACGAACGATGAGGAGCGAAAGCAGGCGCGGGAGACAATTGAAGGCATCATCGAAAATACGCGGGATGAAGCGAAGACGGAGCGGGATGAGTATCTGGAGATTTTGCTGGACTGCATTAGCACATGGGAGCAGCACCGCGACATGTACGCCAACGGCGTGGCCGCGCCCCGTTCGCTGCCGTTGGATAGCGAAAACGCGCTGAAGAATTTGCGCGAGGATGGGTTCAAGGGGAGCAGCGAGCGACAAATTCGCCTGGTGCGCTCGGCCACGTTCCGCATTCAACCGCGCAGCGGCATTCCCGACATCCTCATGAACGGCTATTTGCGCATCGTGGATGTGCCCGGCCTGGGTGCCGGCATGAAGTTGCACGAGGCGATTACGTTGGAAGAAATGAAGCGGGAAGACGCGATGATCGTGATGGTGACGGACGCAGGACGGCAGCGCGTAGACGAAATGAAGTCCATGTCCGCTGTGCATTGGATCAAGGAGAATCGCCTTTATGGACTCAGCGGCGGCGACCTGGACGAAGCAGCGGCGAAAATCTTCCTGGCCGTGAACGGCGGCAACATCCGTCAGGCGTTTGATCGCCTCAATTCCGGTCTACCGGAAGCGGAACTGGAAGTGAAGGAAGTCACGCGCTACATTGCGCCCAACTACTGGGACCGCTACCGCGAGCGCGGCAATCACCGCCCTTACTTCCTGATCATGGCGCCGCCCGCGCTTTACTTGCAGGACCCGGACCACGCGCCGGCGGAGTTCGCCAGCGAGACAGAGCGCATCGCCAAGGTGTTTAAGGACCAGTTGGGGCCGGTGGACATCAGCGATCCGCTGCACCCGGATACAAAGGCGGCCCTGCTGGAATTGAGCGAAGTGCCGCTGCTGCGCGACAATCTGATCACGTTTATTCAGAACGAACGAGTGCGCGGGCAACTGCGCGAGGCGGCCACGCGCATTCGGAACGCACTGCACGCGCTGCGTCTGTATTACGAGCAGCAGTTGGGCAACCGGGGGGTGCATCCACCGTTTGCCAGCAGTTGGGAGACGATGCAAGAGCGGCGGTTTGAGAATGTGCTGCTGCGGCAGCAGAAGGCGCTGCCGCGGGCGTTCCACGATGCGCTGCTGGAACTGAGCCAGCGCACGAACAGCGATACGCGCTTCCGCGATTTGCTGCGCCCGACCCTGAGCGGGGTGAAGCGCATGGTGCAGGACGCGGTGCAGCGGGAGGTGGATACGCTGCTGGAGAGTTATGGCACGACGCATTGGGATGATCGGGATGTGATGTATGACAATCTGGTGTGGGGAAGTGCCGGCATTGAAGTCCCCATCAAGCGCATTCTCTACCAGGTCGAACTCGTCATGCAGGACAGCATCTCCCTCTTCATGCCGGAAATCGCCGAAATTATGGCGGGCGAACTACAGCGCACGTTGGAGGCGCACGACATCCTGACCCGTTTGCAGCGGGCCAGCTATGAGCAGGCATACACATACGCCCTGCCGGATGCGCCGGGTGAGGCACTGACCCTGGACGACGCCTACCGCCGTATTGTGCAACGTGTGGGGGTGAATTTCCGCGAAGTATGCCGGCAGGCAACCATGTACGAACTCGTCAAACCGGAACGCTCCATCAACCACCGCCTGGAAATGGGCGAGAAAGAGGTCACCCTCGCGGATAACGACCGCATCCTGGACCTGGCTCTGCACGGCCCCGCCGAAGTGCGGCGCGAAGTCGTGGCTGAGGCGCAATCTATCCTGGCGCGGCACGCGACCACGGACACCGCGCCCACGCCCGCGCCAACAGCCATCGCCGAAGATGAATTCGAGATCAACATCCTGGATACACCGCCCGCCGCCGACTTCACCATCAAGTTCCCCGGCGAGGAAAGCGCCTTCAGCCGCGCCGACCTGGATGTAGACCTCGGTCCCAGCTACGCGGACAAACTGGACAACATCGGCCAGAAAACGCGCGCGATTTTCCAATCCATCATGGATGACCTGTTCAGCGACGACGAACTGCTGCCACGGCTGCGCCGTCTCTTCTGGCTGGAAGCAACCAAAGCGGAGCGGGACTTCAATAATCATCTGGTGAAACCCATGCTGCGCCAGCATGACCGCAAATTGTACGACGCCGACCTGCGCACGGCGATGGAAGTGGACCTGGAATCCGTCTCCGACCTGGAAGAGCTGATGCGCGTCTGGGAAGGACTGCATAAGCTGGAAAGCAATCTGGCGGTTTGAAAAAGCAGAAGAGAAAGATAGAAGGCGGAAGGGAAAAAGGTTAAGATGGAGAATCAATCCACGCGGCTTGTTCGTTCCATTCGAGATCCGATCCAGTTGGCTGATTTCATACAGCGGTTGGCGGAGTGGCTCATTAAAGAGTTGAACCGTGGGTATGAGCGCGTGCCGGCATTTACGGAATCACGAGCCAGGGCACTACTGCGGGTAACGGAAGTCATCGACGACCCCACGCTGGGCGATTTTGATCGCCTGATGGCGGACGAAGGCGCGGCGCGGCTGGCGCTACACGACCTGCTGCACGAAAGTGGGCTGAGCGAAAGCGCGGAAGCCGTGGGACTGGCCACCGCCAGCGCGGCGGCCACGAGCGCCCCGGCAACGCTGCCCTGGCTGCCGCTGGCAGTGGCCGCTTACGCCTGGAAACGCGGGTTTCCGCTGCACCAGCTTGACCCTGCTTCGCCGCCGGATGGATTCAGTCCTGCCGGCATTTTACTCAAAGACACCGCCCAATTCATACGCCAGCAAGTCCAACGCTCCCCCACGGAACGCGACCGCCTGCGCCGCCAATTGGCCTTTTCCGGACACATCCTGCACACAGAAAGCACCACATTGGACACCATGCCCCACGTAGACACCCCCGTCGTGCCCGCCCCCTCCGTCTACCGCCCCCCCATCCCCGTGCGTTACCCGGAGGTTGCGCGGGACGTGCTGCACGTGCAGCCGCCGACGGATCAAGAAACCCCACCACCCGTTACTCGCGGCGAACCGCTCGTCATCACGGACGAGGACGTGCGCCAGGCCGCGCCACCCGCGCCACTGCGCGTCGATCCACCGCCGCCCGCGCCCACACCCCCCAGCCCGCTGCCACCGTCCGCCGTGATCATGCCCAATTCGGCAACCAGCCGCCGCCCCAGCCTGAGCGTGGGGCAGCGGCGCGCGGCAGGCAGCCAGGCAAGGTCCACAAAGCTGCGGGTGCTGGTGCAGCAAGTAGCAGACGGTCCCGGCCTGTATGGGGTGCAGGTACGGGTCTCTTGTCGTCGTGTGCGCGCGGAAGTTGCCGGCACAACCAACCGTGACGGACACTTCCTCTGCGAACTACCCGTCAAGGAAACCGAAGGACTCACCTACCAGGTCGAAGTCACCTGGCCGCAAGACCTCGGCGGCAACATCGAACGCAAAGCCATCACCCTCAACGCCGACCGCACCGAGTTTACGCTGCCCTTCTACCGCCAATACCAGGCGTAACCCCACCGGCTGCTCACCACGTCACTGAATGCAAACGAACATGGACGACTGGTTGCAACTGACCGAAGAAGACATCGCCCGCGCCCACCGGTTGACGCGGGCGCAGCCCCCCATGCCCGACGTGGTGATTATCACGCCCGCGGACATGACACCACCATCCACCCCGTCAACCGTGCCGGGTGGAGACGAGACGCCCGCGCTACGCGCTGCGCCCACCGCGCCTACATTGCGCATCACCCTGGACGACCTGACGCCCGCCCCTCCGCAAGCCCAACCAGACCCAGAGCTGCGCCGCCTGGAGCAGGTCATGTTCGCGCTGCTGAACCAGGCGCGGCAAATGCACCTCCCCGGCTGGTTAAGCACCGGCCAACTCACCTGGCAGGACGAACTGGCGAATATCGCCCGCGGTCATTCCCAGGACATGCTACAGCGACAATACGTGGCACACGTCACGCCGGAAGGCGTCACCGCCGCGCAACGGCTGGATCAGGGGCACATCCGCTACCTGGCTTGCGGCGAAAACATTGGCATCGTCTATGGCGAAGCCAGCCACGGCGAACAAGGGTTACACGAAATCCATGACGCCTTCATGAACCAGCCGCGCAGCCTCTCCAACCATCGCGGCAACCTGCTCAATCCCATCTGGACGCACGTGGGCATCGGCATTGCCTACAGCCGCGATGGCACACTGGTCGTCACGCAGAACTTCATCTCCGCGCCCGCTGCTCGCCTGCGCGGACGATAATCAAACTTCCCGGAAGCTGTTTTGATGCCAAATGAGCTGAATAATGCGGCGTGTTGAGCTTGAAATCGAGCTTCCGGGAAGATGAAAGGAACCCTTTATGACAACTCCTATCGTCATCACCGATCCCGACACCGACCGCTACCACACATTTGGCTACATAAGTTGGTGGAAGCAGGAGGTAGTACGCGAGGCCACCGTCATGGTCGTGGGCGCGGGGGCATTGGGCAACGAAGTACTCAAAAACCTGGCTCTAATGGGCATTGGCAACCTACTTATTGTGGATTTCGACACCATCGAAGACAGCAACCTGAGCCGCTCCGTCCTGTTTCGCCAGGGCGACAACGGGCGGCGCAAAGTGGACGTAGCCGCCGAGCGCGTAAAGCAGCTCAACCCGGACGTAAACGTGATGGCCTGGCATGGCAACATCAATTTCGAAATGGGGTTGGGTGTGTTCCGCCACGTGGATGCCATCATTGGTTGCCTGGACAATCGGGAAGCGCGCCTGTCCATCAATCGTTTTAGCTGGGCGATCAACAAGCCGTGGGTCGATGGCGCGATTCAAGAGTTGATGGGCATTGTGCGCGTGTTCTGGCCCGGACAGGGTGCGTGCTATGAATGCACACTCACCGACCTGGATTACCAGATCATCAATTTGCGCTACTCCTGCCCTCTGCTGGCACGGGAGAATATTCTGCAAGGCAAAGTGCCCACAACCCCCACCAGCGCCTCTATTGTGGCCGCCTTCCAGACGCAAGAAGCGTTGAAACTGCTGCACGGAATGGAAGTGCAGGCGGGTAAAGGGCTACTGATTAACGGCTTGACAAACGACGTGTACACGACTGAATATCCCGTCAAGGAAATGTGCATGAGCCACGCGACAATGGAACCGATCCGGGAACTGCCGCTCGCGCGCGCGGCGGAAACCACTGTAAGCGAGCTACTACAGGTGGCGCGGGAGCAGTTGGGCGATGGCACGGTGCTGGAACTGGGGTTTGAGTTGGTGACAGGGATGCGCTGCCTTGATTGCGAGCAGGAGACGCCCGTTTTTCAGCGCATGGCGCGGCTGTTTGAAACGCAAGCCGTCTGCCCCAACTGTGGTGGACGGCGAGAGATGGTGTTGACCCACCGTATCGGCGGGGACGAGGATTTTCTGGACCGTTCGCTGGCAGCGTTGGACTTGCCGCCACTGTCCATCATTCGTGCCCGCAATGGACGCAACAGCGTTTACCTGGAACTGTCCGGCGATATGGAGACGTTTCTTCAGTTTACCTGAGGAACACCGTTTCTTGCGGGACACCAACAAGCAAGAATACGCAACTCCCCTTTCCATTTCACGTAATAATTAGCGTATGAACTTTTTTGGAATCGTCCGCCCCTGATAAATGTTAATCCGGGAGAGAGCACGAAAATCCGGCAGACTTTTATGATCGACGGCGGTCTGGGGTAATGAGAAACAAGCGATTCCGCCCACGTTATGGAGGAAACCAAACTAATGGCAAGCGTCAAAGTAATCATCTATGATCCGACTGGCTCGAAGAAGACTCCGGTGGAACTTCCCGCCGACGTTCCCATGCGCCGCCTCATTCCGGCGCTGGTTACGAAAATGGGACTGCCTACCACGCAGGGGGCGAATCCTATAACGTACCGGTTGGATCATCGTGAATCTGGCAAGCGAATTGGCGACGAGGAATCTTTGAAAGATGCCGGCGTGAAGGATGACGATATTCTCAGCCTCTTCCCGGAAGTGACGGCGGGGGCGCAGGCGTAAGGCCACGAGACACAGGACTGCACCGCACCCGCCGGCAGGAACATGCCCGGGGCTATTGCAGGTTTTTCTGGCTGCCGGCATTTCTCACCCGGAGCGCGTGATTGGTGGGGGTCTGGTTTCAGGCCCCACTCACGCCGGCGTAAGGCAAAAATGCCGGCATTTTCGCGCCACTGGAGGCGTACATGGCGTTTAGCAATGATATTCGTGAGACCCGTTTGCGGAACGATCACAACCGCGTCATCGACCTGGTCAAACGGAGCGAATTCGTCTTCATCATAGACACCGACGGCGATCCCCCGGAGCGGTATCGCATTCGTTTCACCTGCAAAGGCGTGGAGAAACTCACCCCCAGCAACCGCCCCGTCTACCGTGAACTGCACGAAGTGACCGTTTATTTGCATGCGGAATACCCCCTGAAGCAGCCGCAGCTCAAATGGCTCACCCCCATTTTCCACCCCAATATTCACCGCACGGGCGCCGTGTGCATTGGCGCCTGGTGGCCGGCCAAAACACTGGACGAACTGCTGCTCACGTTAGGGGAGATGATCCAATACAAAAACTTCGACCCCATGGATCCCATGAATTCGCAGGCCGCCAGTTGGGCGCTGCGCAACAAAAACCTCTTTCCAATTGATGACCGCCCTCTAAAAGGACAGTCACTGGATGACCTGATTATCTTGGGCGATGAAGAGGAAGCAGATGACCTCAGCATCAACATTCTCTAGCGAACCGGATACGGTAACGGAGTCGCCGGACGCCCCCATGGGCCTGCACGTGCCATCGGGACCACGGCTTGACCAGGCGGCGCTGGATAGTCTGCCACAGGCGATGCCGGCAGCATTCAGCGGCGACGTCGTCCTCCACGGCGAGTTTCCCCAGCAAAAACAGGTGCGCGTTATCCTGGCGCAGAATGCCATACAGCAGATCCAGACGCACACGATCAGCGATATGGATCGGGAAGTAGGCGGCGCGTTGTTGGGGCACGTATGCCGGCATCAGGCGCAAACCTTCGTCGAAATCCTGGCCGCCATGCCCGCTCCCAGCAGTGACCACGGCCCCGTCCACTTCACCTTCACAGCCGACACCTGGGCACACATCAACCACGCCCGCGAAGCCGAATACCCTGACCTGGACATCGTCGGCTGGTTCCACACCCACCCCGACCTCGGCGTCTTCTACTCCGCCGATGACGTTGTCGTCCACTCCGCCGCCTTCACCCTCCCCTGGCAAGTGGGCCTCGTCGTCGATCCCTTGCGCCAGGAAGCGTGCTTCTTTGGCTGGGAAATCGCCAGCCACGGCAAACAGATTCTGCCCATCACCGGCTTCTACGAATGGCTCGACCAGAAACCCGGTAGCCTCGTCGGCTGGCAGATCACGAACGAACCATTTACCGAAACCAGCAGCCGCGTTATGCTGGCGCAACACGTAGGTCCCGGACTGCCTCCCATCAGCCCCTGGTGGGGCGTTTTCCTCGGCAGCCTCAGCCTGATCATCAGTCTGGCCTTGCTGCTAGAGCGACTGCTTTCCGCGCCCCGCTGACCCCCCGCCCTGACGGACCACTCACATGATTGAAAGCAACGAAACATCTTACCTGGCAATCATTACGATTTCCCTGCCATCCCACGACCAGGCGATTACGGCCCGCGTGATCATGCACCCCTCAGACACGGTGGACATTGGCGACGACCAGGCCAAACGGCTGGGCGATTGCACGCTGGCGGAACTACAAACCTTTGCCGATGCGCTGGAAGCCGACGTCTGGCAGGCGTATCAGGCGATTCGGCTGGCGGACCTGCAGCAGCAAGAAGACATCACCGTTGGCGCGTGCCTGGCGGAATCAACCGGCGGAACGCTACCCCTGGACACCCTGCTGGATCACATGATTCTGCTTACCCCGCCCGTGGCCACCGGGGAACTGGCGGACACCGTGGCGGAAGCAGCGCCGCCGGCGGCGGACGTTAAGGCGCAAGCGGACCTGGAGCCGGAAAGCGTGCCGGCAAAACCCATCCCCGAACCGGCGCAAGAAGCGGCGCAAGAAGCGGCGCAAGAAGCGGCGCAAGAACCCGCGCAGGAACCGGCGCAAGAAGCGGCGGAAGAACCCGCGTCCGTCGCCGAAGAACAGGAACCGGCCATCATGGTGGCGGAATCGGAGCCGGTGCATGAGGAACGCGAAGCCCGCCCCGGCATGACGGCACGCCCCATATCCCCACCACACATCCGCATTCTGGGAAAACGGCGTCCCCTGGGGCATTCAACCTGGACGGCGGTGGATATTTTGATGAACGAGCCGGCGTTCCGTGATACCCAGGCACACGCACTTTCAAGCATGAATCGGGAAGTTGCCGGCATGCTCATAGGTCCCCCTCCCGAAAAACAACCCGATGGCCGCTACCTGGTGCATATCACCGACATCATCATCGCCAAACATACGCGCATGCACGGTGCCAGCGTCACCTACACCCCGGAAAGTTGGCGGTACATCAACGACAAACTCCAGGAACGGTATCCCGAAGGAGACGCCGTCATCGTCGGCTGGTATCATACCCATCCCGGCTTCGGGATTTTCCTCTCCGGCATGGACCAGTTCATCCACCAGAACTTCTTCACGCAGATATGGCATGTGGCCCTGGTGCTGGACCCCCGCGCCCAGCGCACCGGCTTCTTCTGCTGGGACCGCCAACGCTCGCGCGTGGATCCCTACGAATTTCCCTGGCCCGCCTGGGCACGCGACGCCTGGTAAGGGCGCATCCGTTAATCAAGGCTTCGCTCGGGAATTGACCCGAAGTGGCTATCCGCAATTAAATTGGCGCAAATGTGCGGACAGCTTGTCAGCAACATAACGGGTGCATGAATGCAGGAAAGACTGCTGCATCGTCTCCCGGTTCAATGGTATAATAACCGCAGTTGGTTTCCGTTGACTGTTGATTGTAAGTAACTACTAACGCTCTTTGGAAATTGCACCAATTTTACGCGCGCAATGGCCATGCTCACTAAAGAAAATTGGGCCAATCTGGCTTAGCAGTTACGATTGTAAATCGGTACCGGTTAACGCCCGCAAAAACCCGCTATAGGGCGCGTCTCTAACCCGCCTTCTAAAGATGATCGAGAACGATCCACTCATTATTTCCACCGAAGACATCAGCCAGGCCAACCAATTGAGCCTGAATTGCCCCATTTGCGCCAGCGCCGTGGAAAAAAACGTGGATGGCGCGTCCCTGGCGCCCGTGGTTTGCGTCAAGTGTAGCACGCTTTATCACCAGGCGTGCTGGGAGCAGAGCGGCGGCAAGTGCGCCATCCTGGGCTGCGGCAGCAGCGAGTGCCGCCCCTATGGGCAAGATTTAGGTCCCATTATGCGGATCACGTACGGCGACCTGCCAAAGGAAACCCCACGGCCATCTCCCAATGGGTATGAGAAGCGGTTGAAGGCGGAAGAGCAGCGCCGCCGCCAGGAAGAGCGCCGCCGCCCCTTCTGGATCATCTGGTTCGAGCGCCTGCTGCGGGCAATTCGCATTTTGGAGTAGACAGCAACTGCTAACCCTCTCGTGGGCTGAGCTTGTCGAAGCTCCTGTTGCCTTCGACAGGCTCAGGCAACGGGCCAGTCGTTGAAATAAACACACAATCACTGATCATGGCTGTAACGCCCATCCACCTTGACCAGGCCTCTCCCTTCATCGGAGAGGCTTGCGCGTTATGCAAAGAGGAATTTCGCGCCGGCGATGAAATGGTCGTCTGCCCGGAGGATGCGGCGCGCCACCATAAGGCGTGCTGGCAGGCAAACGGTAATCGCTGCACGGCGTACGGCTGCACGGGGCGGGGGGAAGTGGTGGATGTGATGACGCGGCCACCGCGAGAACGACGACAGACGATGCGCCCCGGCGCCCCCGTGACCTCCGCTAACAGAACGTCTAAGGTGCGCGTTATGCCGGCAACCAGCTTCTCCTGGGCGCAATCCTGTCTCATCCTCTCCATTGCCGTCGCCATCATCCTCTGCTCCGTGGGCTGCTTCGGACTCTGGGCCATTGCCGACTACATCGCCACCAACATCCTGCACTGGCCTTACCGTGGCGAGCCGGCGGGCTGGCTGCCGTTGTGGCAACTTGCCCCCCTCCTCAGCAGCGCCCCTTATCTCCTCTCTTTGCTCTGATACACGCCGTCCCCGCTTTTTCTTTTTCCCTGATAACGGCCAAGCTCCAGAGAGCGTTAGTAGTCACCTTTTTCTCCGCTAACTTTCCGAGGTACAATTGTCGCGGCTGCCCGCGCCGGGCAGTACGTTTGACGCGACCTATCCGCTGTTCACAACAGAGAGCTTCCCATGACCTCCCCTTTTGATATTCTCCTGGAAAAAGTCAACGAATTGCACGACTTGCAGAAGGCGCTGATGCTGCTAAGTTGGGATCGTGAAGTGAATATGCCGGCAGGGGGAATGCCGGCACGCACCCAACAAATGACCACCCTCAGCCGCCTCATCCACACCCTGCAAACCTCCCCCGAAATGGGCGACCTGATCGAAAACGCCGCCGCCAGCCTCAACGACGCCGCGTACGATTCCTTTGCGGCCAGCCTGATACGGTATCTGCGCTACGATTACGAGATCAACACGAAATTGCCGTCGGAATTCGTCGCCCGCCGCACCCAGATCAGCGCCCAGGCCAACGTCGCCTGGAAAGCCGCCCGCGCACAGGACGACTTCGCCATCTTCCAGCCCTGGCTGGCGCAAGTCGTCGCTCTGGGACAAGAAATGGCCGACCTTTACGGCTACGAAGACGAGAAATACGACCCCCTGCTCGACAAATTCGAACGCGACGCCAAAACCGCGCAGGTGCGCGCCATCTTCAACGTCGTCAAAGAAGCCACCGTCCCCCTCCTCCGCGCTATCCAGGAACACGACAAACCCGTAAATAGCAGCATTCTGCGCCAACCCTACGACGTAGCCCGGCAAAAGGAATTCGCCCACTACATCGCCACCGCCGTCGGTTACGACTTCAGTCGCGGCCACCTGGGCACAGCCACTCACCCCTTCGCCACCAGCTTCTCGCGGGACGATGCGCGCATCACCACCCGCTGGTACCCCGACTTCCTCAACCCCTCCCTCTTTGGCACGCTGCACGAATCCGGCCACGCCATGTACGAACAGGGCACGGGGCCAGAACTGGCGCGCACGCCCCTCGCGCGCGGCACGTCCTCCGGCATCCACGAATCCCAATCGCGCATGATTGAAAACAACATCGGGCGCAGCCTCGGCTTCTGGCGCGTCCATTTCCCCAAACTGCAAGCCCTCTTCCCCGACACCCTGGGCGCGGTCAACCTCACCGATTTCTACCGCGCCATCAACAAAGTACAGCCATCCACCATTCGCGTGGAAGCGGATGAACTGACCTATAATTTGCACATTATCTTGCGTTTTGAGTTGGAACAGGCGCTGATTAACGGCGATCTGGCCGCCGCGGATGTGCCCGCCGCCTGGAATGACAAAATGCAAGAGCTTTTGGGCATCACGCCCCCCACCAACCGCGAAGGCTGCTTGCAAGACATCCACTGGTCCCGCCCCAGTTTTGGCTACTTCCCCACCTATGCACTGGGGAACCTGTACGCCGCTCAGCTCTTCGCCGCCGCCCAGGAGCAAAACCCGGCCATCCGCGCCGACGTGGAGCAAGGCGATCCTATCTCCTTGCTGCAATGGCTGCGCGATAATGTCCACCGCCACGGGCGCAAATTCACGCCTTCGGAACTGGTGCAGCAGGCCACCGGCCAGCCGCTCAGCCACGAACCTTTTGTGCGCTACATCACGGCCAAATTCAGCGACATCTACGAACTGTAGCGGGGTACGCGGCTTTTAAGGCTGCACGCCTTCCGCTTGCAGACAATACGGCCACGGGTCTTCGCCACGCAGCAGCGCGGCGAGGGCCGGGCTGTCTTTGTAATAACCGTGGTATTGGGATGGCAACATGCCGGCAATATGCACCATAATGTAATGCGTATAGGCGGCCAGATCGGATGTGCGCGCACGGCGACCCAGGTCCGGCAGTTGGATAGGCTGACCGATATGGCATACCAGTCGGGTCCGCCGCAAATGCTTAAAGTTCTCCCCCACCACATCCGTATTCACCACTGCCACGGGCAGCAGCGGCGCGTTGGTGCGGCTGGCGAGATAAGCGGCCCCATCCTTCGCCTGAATCAGCGCCCCCACGCGGCTGCGCGTCCCCTCCGGAGCCAGACCAAAGACTTCGCCGCTTTCAATCGCCTCAATCGCCTCTTTTAACGCTTTGCGGTCCACTTCGCCACGGTTGATGTAAACCGCGCCCCCCGCCTTCATCAACGGTCCATAAACGATGTTTTTGGCCCATTTTTCGCCCGCGAAGAAGCGAATACGCATGGGCGGAACGGGCAGCGCCAGGAACAGCAGCGGCGCGTCCGCTTTGCTCATATGGTTGGTAACAATGATGAAGGGGCCTTTGGCCGGGATGTTTTCCTGCCCAAAGAAGCGGGCACTGCCCACAATGAACAGCAGCAGGCGCATCACGCCACGGAGGATGTAGAGGAAGATGGTTTGCATTTATGCATCCTTGTTGGTTCATTCTCCAGTTTGGTTCATTCTTGGAGAATGAATCAATCTTGGGGAGAACTAAATTCTGGGCGGCCATTAAGGTTCCGCTTGCAGCCCGTAGGCCGCCAGTTGGTAGGATACGGCCCGCCCACCCGGCGGCGTCATGTCGAAGGAAAAGGGGATTTGCCCGCTTGCCGGCATTTCATCCGTCCAAACATGCTGATAATAACCCGTAACGCGCTCTTGCGCATCATAAAATGTGCCCACCAGCAAAATCTGCGTGGCCGACGCACCGCCCACGTTGGTGATTACCCCGGCCAGTCTCGCCTGATTCTCCCCAAGATTCGCCTCATCCACCGTAACCGCCAGGTCCAGGTAGCGCGTGCCCAGGTCAATGACCGTATCGCCGCCGCTGATGGAGATGCGCGTGCCGGCAAATCCATCGGGACGACGCGGCAGCAAGACGCCAAAGGGGGCACGCTGACCGGGCGGAAGGACGGGCGCGACCACCCAGGCGGTGGTTGTTTGTTGCACATCCCCGACGGCGTCGAGGAGATCAAGGGTTAGTTGTAGGTTTTGTGCCGGCATTTCCCCCTCATTCACCACCTCCCCCAACAACCACAACCCATCCAGCGGCGTCTGATACGGCGTCACACTCACCACCGCCACCCGGATCGGCACCGGTGTGCTGCCCCCACCCTGAAACACAGGCGTCGCCGGCGGCGGCAGCAGCAGCATCTGCCCAATTTGTAGCAAATTCGGACGCACCCCCGGATTCAAAGCCAAAATCTCATCCACCGTGCGATAACTCTTGGCCGCAATCACCCAGATGGTATCCCCCTCCACCACCTGATAGGCAATCGGGGTCGGCGTCGGCGTCTCCGTGGGCGTCGGCAGCGGCGTGGGCGTCGTCTGAATCACGGCCACCGTCGGCGGCGCAACCGTAGCAAAGGACACGCCCACGGCAGGCGTCAGCGTCATCGTCGGTGTGCGCGTGAGGAGCGGTGTCGGCGTGGGCGCAGGTTGGGTGCAGCCCACCAACAGCAGCGCCACACCCCACCACAGCCACGCCCAAAGCCGCCGGGCACGGCTCAACGCCAACCATTGCCCCAGTGACGAACAACGCGAAGCAGGCAAAACAGAACTCATCGCTCGGCGGCCAGCCGCGCCACCATGTCGTCGTAGTAGGGGATGTCCTTCGGTTCACGCCCCAACACGCGCCGACTGAAGAAAAACAGCGCCACGCGCTGCTTCAGCCGATCTTGCTTTTCTCGCAGTTCCCAGTCGGCTTCCGCCGCGAGGCAGGCGGTGTAGTACAGGTCTGTCAGTCGTGTCATGAGGGGGCGCATGTAAATGCCGGCAGTCAACTCATCCATCCCCAACACTTGCTCCACCTCCGCCGCCATCTGTTCCACCGCCTCCAACCCTTGCAGCCGCAACTCCGTCAGCGCCGCCGCTCCATTAAACAGATGCCGCAGCTTCCGCAAAAACGGCTCATGCACCTTATAGCGGCGCATATCGCGTTGCACCTGCGCCAGCAGCACATTGTGCGTCCCCTCCCAATTCTCATACACCACGTTATCCCGCAGCAGCCGCGGTAGCACCGAAAATGACTCAATCGCCCCATTGCCACCCAACAACTCAATCGCCGCCAGGATCACCTCATGCGCCAACACCGCCGAACGGAACTTATTCAGATTCAAGGCCATACGCAAAAAGCCCGCATCCTCCGCTTCCGCCCGCCCCAACGCCTCCTGATCCAGCAAATAGGCAATCCGCAGCGACCCGGACAACATCGCCATCGTATCCGCCCGCATCTTCGCCAGCAAATCCTGCACCAGCGGGAAATGAATAATAGCCCGGTCAAAGGCGCGGCGATGCGTGGCATACGCTTGCGCCACCAGATAGGCGCGGCGCGCATTACCCGTCGTCCCTACGGCATTGTACAGGCGCGACGTATTGATCACATGCGTCATCACATTGCGGAAACCCGCCGCCACCTCCCCCACCTGGTACGCCAGCGCCCCCTGGAACAACACCTCGCCGCTGGCCATGGCTCGCGTGCCCAACTTCTCCTTCAGGCGATTGATGGTGTAATGATTCAGGCGGCCATCCGGCAGGTAACGCGGCACCAGGAACAGTCCCAAACCCCGCGTGCCCTCTCCCTGGTCCACCACGCGCGCCGTCATCAAAATAACGTGCGCCGTCACGTTGGAGCAGAACCACTTTTCGCCCTCAATCAACCACGTCCCTTCCTGGGGGTCCAATGGCGTGGCCGTAGTCGCATTTGCGCCCACGTCGGAGCCGCCCTGCACTTCCGTGAGGAATTGGGCCGCGTGGAAAAGGGTATCGTAGTCGGGGTCGAGCAAGCGGGTGAGATACGTCTCGCGCAGGAAGGGGGAGCCAACCGCCTGCAGCGCCTTCACCGCGCCGGCAGTGCAGGCCACGGGGCAGTTGTGCCCCGCTTCCCCATTTTGTGAGGAAATGTAGAACAGGGTTAGGGCGAGCAGGTTTTGCGCCGGTTCCTCGTAAACGGAGATGATGCCCGACCCATAGATGTGGCGGCCCGCTTCGTGGTAGCTGGGGTGAAAATCTACATCCTCAATGCGTCGGCCAATGCCATCAAAACGGGCCAGTTGCGGCAGATTGTGGCGCAAGTCCGCCGTGCGCGCGGCGGCGTCTACGGTGGTGGCCGCATAACGGCCAAAATGATAAAGCTGGGGCGCGACCAGTTGCAGGCGCGATTGACCCCAGTAGAAGGCTAACATCCGGCGCAAATTGCGGTCGGCGTTGAAGTAGTTGTCCGGCTGCGCGGCCTCCCACGCGGCCAGATTCTCTCGTCCAAGATCCGTCGCCGTTGGCGACGAACTGCCTGATTGTGTTAATTGACGATTCATGATTCACATCCTTTCATTAGAACAGCTTCCGGGAAGGTGGGAAAGACACCCTCCCCGCTCAGAAATCTTCCCGGAAACTCCACGTCCAAACAGCTTCCGGGAAGCTAGGAGAGACACCCTCCCCGCTCAAAAACCTTCCCGGAAGCTCCACATCCAAACAGCTTCCGGGAAGCCAGGAAGCGTTACCGACCGGAGCGGGGTGGGACCAGGAAGACAGGACACGGGGCATCCGTGACGACTGAGGCGGCTACGCTGCCCAACAGCAGCCGTTCCAACCCGCCACGCCCATGGGTCGCCATCACGATCAGGTCCACCTGCTCCGCCTCGCTCACGGCGAGGATCGTGCGCGCGGCGCCGCTGCCCGTCACCAGCGTACGCACCTCCACGGTCTGCTCATCCAGCACGGCGGCCACGCCATCCACGTAGGCTTGCAACTGGGATCTGAGGCCGCTGCCTTCGGGGCCGTCTGGCACGGAGAGCAGCAGCAGTTCCGCCGCGAATTGGCGCGCCAACCGTTCGGCAAACGGCAGCACGTTTTCCGCCAGATGGGAGCCATCCAGGGGGACCAGGATGCGGTCTATGCGGATGGGTGGCCCCCCTTCGGTCTTTTCCTGGGGGCGCAGCAGCAGCAGCGGATAGGCGCGCCGCTGCACCAGGGCGTGCGCCACGCTGCCGAACAGCAGCCGCCGCACCCCGGAATGACCCCGCGTGGACATGACCACGAGATCCACGCCGTATTCATCGGCTACGGCGTGGATGGCATCAGGGGGCGCGCCGTGCCTGAGGACGGCAGTGACGGGAATGTCATAGAAGCGCACCTGCGCGGTAACGTCCTCCAGGTATTTGCTGCGCTCAGAAGGCGTGCCGGCATTTGGCGGGGCATCCACAACGGACGTGAGCAGAAGGGAGGCAGAGAGGGAACGGCTGAGGGTGCGGGCAAGGGGAAGGACATGTTCGGCAAATGGGGAACCATCCAGCGGCACCAATATGCGCCGCATCAGGCCATCCGTGCCCAGGCGGTCACGCCAGGCAGGGAGCGCGGTGGGGAGGGGACCGCTGCCGGCAATTAACCGCCCCAATCGCTCCTGACGCGCACTGGGATTACCGAGGCGGGCGCGGAAATAAGAAAAGAGGGCATAGAGAATGGGCAGCAGCAGAAAATAGGTCCAGGCTCCCTCACGAAACCGTTCCGCGAAAATAATGATGGTGGCCGTCGTGGTTAGCGCCGCGGCCACCATCGTGCCCACCAGCACGGCCAGATGGCCGGCGGAAAACTCGGCGCGCAAATGGCGCAACAGCCGCTTGGCCGCCGCCCATCCCGTCATGCTGAGCAAGATAAACACGCCGGCCGCATAAATCGCCAGGTACGTCTCCTCGTCCGTGCCAAAGGCGAGAAAACAGAGGATGGCCATACCCACTTCCAACCATACGGGGCCATCAGCCACGCCAAAGGTATTCTTGCGCCCCATCATGGGAGGAATATAGTGCCGATATTTGAGTCCGAGCGCCAGGTTTTGCAGACCCTGGGCGCTGGCGGCGCAGGCGGAAAGAAGCACGGCCACGCCCACGATGGTTCCCATGTAGGCCAGCGGCGCGGGCAGTAACTGGTCCATCGTCTGCGTGAAGACGGAAACTTCCGCGTTCATAGGATCGGCCAGGCTGAAGATGGCCGGCCCGACCACCAGCATCGTGACACAGGTCGTCCCCATGATGATCAACAAACTGCCAAACGCCTTGCGGCTCTTTTCCGCCGGCGAACCACTGTAGGCGGCCACAAGGTTGGCAAAGACCTCGATACCCGTCATCACCGCCAGGATGCGCACGTAGCCGCCAAAGGTGAATTCCAGATATTCGCCGCGAAATGCCTGCCAGTCAATACGAGGGAGTTGCAAACCAAAGCGGTTGATGGTGGCAAAGATCATGATCCAGAGGAGGAGGAGGACGCCGGCGGTGGCCGGACCGAAGGCGGCAGCGGCGACTTTGGGACCACGATTGACGAGCCACCCGGTGAGGAGGCTGAGGGCGATAGCCAGGAGGGTGCGGTATTGCCAGAGGCCGAGGAGGGTGTCGTTGAGTAGGGGAAAGCGGTCGGCGATGAAGGTGACGAGGGCGGCCATGCTGACGAGGAAGGTGAGGGTGTATTCGATGAAGGTGATGCCGGCATTCACCTTCACCGCCCACCCGCCAAACTCCTCCTCACTCAAACCACTGCCACCGCTGCCATCCGTCACCCAATCCATCACCAGGCGGTACATGGCCGAAACCGTCGCTACCGTCAGCACCACCAGCCACACGCTGGCCCCAAATGTCACCCCCGCCACCCCCGCCGCCACAATCAGGCGCAAAAATGGGCCAAACACGTACAGCGGCGACGTGGCAGGATCGCCGCCTCCGGCCAACGCACCCTCGAAGGAATTGGATAGTTTGCGTGAGACGTGGGCCATTATTTTGCTCGTGGGTGATAGTTAAGGACTGACGAAGAAATAAAGGTCGGAATTGCATCGTCAGTTTGACGGGACGGTAAGGAAACAACTTCGCTGTCTTATTTAATTCCCGCTCCCAAAACAGTAGATAGTGGCAGGGAACAGAGCGTAGAGGTCGATCAGGCCACCGGGGGAGCGTGTGGCGGCAATTGGGTCAGCGCCAGAATCCCCAGCGCGTTCAGCGCCGCTTTGGGCACGAAGGAGGGAACCAGGGCAAATTCCTGGTCCTTGCTGCCATCGGCGCTGCGCTCGGAGCAGTGGGCGTTGCCGCCGGATGGTCCCAGGGCGTCCAGCGTGGGCAGCGCATGCCAAAAATGGTTGCCGTCGCTGAGGCCGCCGCGATGTTCCCGGATCGCGCGGAAGCCGGCGGTCGCCGCCGCCCGTGCCCAAATGTCAAAGAGGCGGTCGGTTTCCGGATTGACGGGCCATGCCGGCAAACGCCGCATCACCTCCACCGAAACCTGACAGGCAAATCCATCCTGGCTAAACACGGAAGCGTACCCGTTCAGCGCCAACATCCGCGCCAATGCCTCGTCATAAACTACCGGATCGAAAACACGCATCTCCACCGTTGCCGTCGCCAGGTGCGGCACACGATTGACCACCGTGCCGCCGGCCACCGTGCCCACGTTAAATGTCAGGTTCCGCTCGTAATCCGTCATCGCTGCCACCTTTTGGATCACGTCCGCCATCTGCACAATTGCGTTGGCCCCGAGCGCGTGCGCCGCGCCCGCGTGCGCCCCCTTGCCATCCACCAGCAGGCGATAAACGGCCATTCCCTTGCGGGCCACCACCACATTTAGTTCTTTGGCCGTGGCGGAAACATACCCACCCTCAAACACGAGGCAGGCCAGCGCATCGGGGGCCAACTTTTCCACGCACAGAGCGCCGAAATCCGCGGCCTCTGCCTCCTCCGAGGCGTCCGCCAGCACAATCCAGGTCACATCATTATACACATCAGGGGCCAGGGCACGGATGGCGTCCAACATCATGTAGATGACGACCGTCCCTCCCTTAATGTCCACCGTCCCCGGTCCATAAACGCGCTCGCCCTCCCGCCGCCAGCTAAAATCATTGCGCGCCTCTTCGTCCGGGGGAAAAACGGTGTCCAGGTGCGTCACCAGGCCGATCTTGCGTCCGGAGCGACCGGGGCGCG
Organism: Ardenticatenales bacterium; assembly: GCA_020634515.1. Taxonomy (NCBI): domain Bacteria; kingdom Bacillati; phylum Chloroflexota; class Ardenticatenia; order Ardenticatenales; species Ardenticatenales bacterium. The sequence goes on from JACKBL010000003.1 coordinate 99,069, forward strand.
TCAGCACCAGGTGGTTGCCATACTGGGGGTTAACCGAAGGCACACGGGCGGTGGTGAAACCAAGTTCGGCAAAAACCGTCGCCGTCAGGTCGCCAAGCTGGTTGACGCCTTGCCAGTTGCTGGTGAAGCTATTGATGCGCACCATTTGCGCCAGCAGGTCAAGATAGAAGGGGAGTTTGGGGGTTAAGAAAGCGGTCAGTTGTTCGTAGGTCAGAGCAGGAGACATAGGAGTTGGTAGTTATCAGTTGGTGGGCGGTTCGGTAAGGATGAGGAGGGCGAGGAGGGCGGCACGTTCGACCATCTTGTCCAGGTAGACGAATTCGTGGGTGGCGTGCGCGCCGTCGCCGACCGCGCCCAGGCCGTCCAGGGTTGCGGTGTAGGGACTGGTGATGTTGCCGTCGGAGCCGCCGCCTGCCGCGCCTTGTTCCAGTTGCAGCCCCAGCAGGCGGCCCAGGTCGCGCGCCAGATGCCACAATTGCCGGTTGCGCGGCGTGCGTTCCAGGGGCATGCGGTTGATGCCGCCTTCGATGTCCAGGGAAATGCCGGCACGTGATGGACACAACCCCCGAATCTTAGCCGTCACCCTTTCCGCATCCGCCTGCGTGGGAATACGCACATCCACAGTCGCCTGGCTGATGGGGGCAATGACGTTGGAGCGGACACCGCCAGAGAGCAGCCCCACGTTCACGGAAACGCCGCGCTCCCAATCGTTCATGGCGTCCAGTTGGGGAATCAGGCGCGCCATCTCCAGGATGGCACTGATCCCTTTTTCCGGCTCCAGACCCGCGTGCGCGGCGCGTCCATGCACGGTGATCACGAAGTCACCCACACCTTTGCGCGCCGTTTTCAGTTTGCCACCCGGTTCCAGCGATGGCTCCAGCACCAGCACCCGCGCCACCTGCCGCGCCAGGCGCGCAATGTGCGAGCCGGATTCAAAGCTGCCGATCTCTTCGTCGGAATTGACGAAGACGAGCGGAGCCACGGCGGGGGTCAGGCGGAGGTCTCGCAGGGCGCGTAGGGCGAAGATCATCTGCGCCAGGCCGGCCTTCATGTCGTAGACGCCGGGGCCGCGCATTTTGCCGTCCTCAATGACGCAGGGCATCGTTTGCAGCGTGCCCACGTCCCAAACGGTGTCAGAGTGCCCCAGCAATAGCTGCCGGGGGTGGTCGGCGGGGGCGGGTGGGCGGGCCAGCAAGTGGCCGCCGGTCCGGTGGCCGGGAATGGTTTCTACTTCGTAGGCGAGATCGCGCAGGGCGGTGGTGAGCAGGTGCTGCAAGGGGGCCTGGCTGGCGGGAACGGAGGAGGGGGTTTCCAGGCAGACGAGCTGGCGCAGGAAGTCGGTCATGGCTTCCTGGTGGGTGGTGAGGTAGCGGTGGATGTCTTGGGCGGTTGTGGCGGAAATGGCGGTCGTCATGTTTTTGGTCCAGTTGGATGCCGGCAATCGGTTCCATGCCGGCAAAAAGCGGCGGTCAGGCCAGGTTGTGCTGCTTGATGAAGGCGTCGGGGTGGAGGCTGGCAACCCATTCAGATAGGAGGCGTAGGGCGGCGTGAATGCCGGCAGTTGTCCGCGGAAAACCAATCTCATGCAGCGTCACCAGCACCTCGCCGGGGGCGCGCTGGTGCAGCACCAGCCCCACGCGCTGGTCCAGCGGTTCTTCGCTGATGTAGGCCTCCACCAGCAGCGCGGGGTAGCGGGCGCTCATGAAGGCGTCGATGAAGCGAACGTGTACGGAGTCGGCGGCGGCTTCGCCGGGCTGAAAGCGAGCCTGGATTTGGGGCAGAGTGAGGGGGGTGGTGATGATGGCGTTGGGCATGGGCAGTTCCGGGGGGATGGGAAAAATGTCGGGGGCGGGGGTGTGGTTGCGGCGGAATTTGTAGTAGTGACAGGGAATGCCGGCATCCAACGCCTGCCGCTCATATTTAGTACGGGGGCGCTCATCATCCCGCGTCACATACACCGCCCCCGTCGTACTCTCAAAATACGGCGTACGCGCCAGATGCTCATTGATCCACGCCTGATAATCAGGATGGTCCGTAGCAATCTCCAGGCGCGCGCCCGGCGGCATCCGCGTCGCCGCCAACTGCAAAAAAGCATCGCTAACCAGGCGGCGGCGGTAATGCGACGGCTTCGGCCACGGATCGGGGAAATTGATGTACACCTCTTGCACCGTGGTCGGCGCGCAAAGGAGCCAAAACAACACCCGCGCATCCCCATACAGTAGCCGCGTGTTGGTGATTCCTCCCTTCCGCAGCCTGTCCTGCGTGCGTCGCAGCGATGGATTGGAAATCTCAATCCCCAAAACATTGGCGTCTGGCCGTTTCCGCGCCAGATCGACCAGGAAATGACCGCCGCCAAAGCCAATCTCCAACAGCAGCGGCGCTTCCCGGCCAAAAAAGGCATTCCAATCCGTTGGCCAGGGCAGGCGATTCACTAACCAGACTTGCGTTTGCATGGGCTGAATTATAGGGCGCTGCGGTAGAGACTCCAAACACAAAGCAGTCCGCGCGTACCACGTTGGCGAGAGTATGTTACAATCGGGGAGCGATCCGCTTTTTGGATACCGTCAACAACCAACCGCCAACGATTAACACGCTCTCTGCATGACCAGACGAACCAACGAACAATGGATCGACGCCCTCAGCGGCGGTCCCGATCATGATGAAGCCCTGGCGGACCTACGCACCTTGTTGGTGCGTGGGTTGCGCTTTGCCCTCGCCAGCCGCATCCGCCAGGACCTGGACGCCATCGTGGAGGATTTCGCCCAGGACGCGCTGCTGAAAATTCTGGAAAAATTGGACACGTTTCGTGGCGAAAGCCAGTTCACGACGTGGGCCAACAAAGTTGCCGTGCGCGTGGCGCTGACGGAGTTGCGCCGCCAACGCTGGCGGGATGTCTCCCTGGACGCCATGACCATGCGGGACGATCAGACCCAATTCACACCCGACTTCCTCGCCGACCCGCGCCCCACGCCAGAAATGTCCGCCAATCAGCGGCTGCTGCTGCAAACGCTGGCGCGGCTGATTCGGGAAGGGCTAACGGAGCGGCAGCAGCAAGCAATGACCAAACTGGTCATTCAAGGGATGCCCATGGAAGTGGTGGCGGATGAGATGAACACGAACCGTAACGCGCTTTACAAGCTGCTGCACGACGCCCGCCTGCGGTTGAAACGCGCTTTGGAAGAAGAAAATCTCTCGGCGGAGGATGTACTGGCGACTTTTTCGTGACGAGGATTGCGACAACCAATCCCCGAGACCCCATATGCCAGGTAAGAAGCTGACAATCAACTTCGTCTGGAAAGTGGGAAAATAATGACTATGTGGAATTTGCGGCAGAAACTACAGAGAGCTATTCAAGCAGTGCGCGGCAGCCGCGCGCAGGATGAGGCGGCGGCGGCTCAGGTGGCGCGTCTGACGGCGCTGGCGCGTATGGTGGCGCAAACGGAAGAGGATGACTACGGCTGCGGCGATGTGTATGAGTTGATTGATCAGTACGCGGAAAGCGTACTGCGCGGCAGCGACCCCACGGTGATCATGCCCAAGGTGAAGAAGCATCTAGATCAGTGCCGCGGCTGCTGCGAAGAGTATCAAATATTGCTGCAAATTTTGCAGATGGAGGGTGACTCCTAACCCGTTGCCTGAGCCTATCACGGCAATACGGGGCCGACACGGGCTTCGACAAGTCCAGTCCGCGAAAGGGTTAGCGGTTACAATGGAGGATAGGTGAGCAGAATCGCTCGTCACCTGGCCTGGCTGGTTTTCCTGTTGGTTGTGGGGTGTGGTGCCGGCATTTCCCCCACCACCGCGCCGCCGACATCCCCCAATCCCCCCCCTGCCGCCACGCCAACCGCCCCCCGGAACACGCCCGCCAGGGACGCCCCCCCTGAAAGCCTCAAAGCGATCACGCGAGACTGGCAAACGGATTGGAGCCGTCACACGATTGACTATTCTGAACTCCTCTCCGGCGGGCCGCCGCGTGACGGCATCCCCCCGCTGGACCAGCCCGCGTTTGTCACCACGGAAGATGCCGCGGCATGGCTTGCCGGCAACGAACCCATCATCCTCTTTGTCCACAACGACGACGCCCGCGCCTATCCCCTGCAAATCCTGACCTGGCACGAGATCGTCAACGACACCGTTGGCGGCCTACCCGTTGTGGTCACGTTTTGCCCCTTATGCAATTCGGCGGTGGTCTTTGAACGGCAAATTGCCGGCATGGAAATGACATTCGGCACATCCGGCCTGCTGCGGAATTCAGATCTGGTGATGTGGGACCGGCAGACGGAAAGCCTGTGGCAGCAGTTCACGGGAGAGGGAATCGTGGGCGAAATGACCGGCGCGCAGCTCACCTTCCTCCCCTCGGCCATCATCAGCTTCGCCGACTTCCGCGCCGCCTACCCCCAGGGCCGCATCCTCTCCCGCGAAACGGGCTACAGCCGGCGCTACGGGCAAAATCCCTACGCCGGCTATGATCGCATTGACCAAAACCCATTCCTGTTCACGGGCGAATACGATGAGCGACTCCCCGCAATGGCTCGCGTCGTCACGGTGGCCCTGCCCGGTGACGTATTCGTCGCCTATCCGCTGGACGTTTTGCGCGAGATAGGCGTCATCAACGATCAGCAAGGGGAGCAGGACCTGGTCGTTTTTTACAACGGCGGAACCAGCAGCGCCCTGGGCGCGGCCATCATCGCCGAAGGGGAAGACGTGGGAGCCACGGGCGTGTTCGCCCCCCACGTCAACGGTCGGAAATTGACGTTTCAGCAGCAAGCGGGAGGGATTGTGGATGATCAAACCGGCTCCACCTGGAACGTCTTGGGACAGGCCACCGGTGGTCCGCTCATGGGTGAGGCGCTCCCCCCCATTATTCACGCCGACCATTTCTGGTTTGCCTGGGCCGCTTTCCGCCCGGACACGCTCATCTATCGACCCGACTGACGACCATCAACCATGAACCGCCAACGGGATTTACCGCCGGCGTCCTATCAGGCGCAGCAGGTAAAGGAAGAGGTTGATGAAGTCGAGGTAGAGGCTCAATGCGCCCATAATGGCGACGCGGTTGACCATCTCGGGTTGGCCGGAGAGGAGCATGGCGGCGGTCCCTTGCTTGATGCGTTGGGTATGGTAAACGGTGAGGCCGAGGAAGATGGCAATGCCGGCATACGTCAAAACCCACTCCAGCGCACTACTCGCCAGGAAAAAATTCACCACGGACGCAATAATCAGCCCGATCAGCGCCATCAGCAGGAAGCCCCCCATCTTACTCATATCCCGCTTCGTGGTATAGCCAATGATGCTCATCGCCGCGAACAGGCTTGATGTAGCCACAAACGCCAACGCAATGGACGACAACGTATACACGAGAAAAACGGCCGCCAACGTCAGCCCATTGAGCGCCGCGTAAAATAGGAAGAGCGCCGTGGCCGCCGTGGGCGACAACTTGTTAATGGCGCGGCCAATGGCAATCACCAGCACCAGTTCACCGATAAGTAATCCCCAAAAGACAATGGTATTGCCAAAAATGAGTTGCAAGATCGTGGCGGAATGCGCCGTTATCCAGGCCACGATGGCTGTCAGGGCCAGCCCCACGGCCATTAGCCCGTACACGCGCGTCATGGCCGTGGCAAGGGCGGAGGCAAGTTGGCTCTCCGTAGGACGGTACGTTTCGCTATGATTGTATTGAATGGACATATTTTGCTCCTTGCAGATTGGTTCATTCCCGAAGAATGAACCACTTTCCGGCGCATCCCTCAATTCCCAAGCAAACCCTCTATAATGGATGCGCCCTTATGTCAGGTTATTTTTATCAGCAATGGTGTGCCGCCAACAATGGCAAGAGTATAGGAGTCTCACCAAACGATGTCAAGTAGGCCCCGACTTCTCCGTACTACCCATTGAGCACCGGTTGTATTTGCCGGCATCTCCCCTTTCAGCGACAATAGAAACATCAAAAGGTGCCGCGCACCCGCACACCCCTACCCCCGAGGTGTACCTTGCCTGATACCGTTCGTATTGTCGGCGTCCCCATGGACCTGGGACAAAACCGCCGCGGCGTAGACATGGGACCCAGCGCCATGCGCTACGCCAATCTGCAAGCACGTCTTACCCAGCTTGGCCTCACCGTCCACGATCACGGCAACGTTCCCGTACCCAACCCCGAAGAGCAGATCGCCGAAGGCGGCGCGCGGCGACTCAAAGCCGTGGCCACCGCCTGCCAATCCATCTACGAAATCGGGCGCGCCTGCCTGGAAAGGGAAGAGTTCGCCCTCTTCCTCGGCGGCGACCACAGCATCAGCATTGGCACAGTCTCCGCTGTCGCCGCCAGCGGTCCCGTTGGCCTCATCTGGATTGATGCCCACGGCGACTTCAACACGCCGCAAAGCTCCCCTTCCGGCAATATCCACGGCATGCCCGTCGCCACCCTCATCGGCGATGGCCCCCAGCCCCTCGTCGATCTCGGGTATCCGGGCGGCAAACTCCACCCCGCCCAGATCGTGCAAATCGGCATCCGCGACCTGGACCCGCTGGAGCGGCAGCGGCTGGCTCGCAGCGGCATTCATGTCTTCACCATGCGCCACCTGGACGAGTTGGGCATGGCCGCCGTCGCGCGCCAGGCCCTGGACCGGCTGCGCCATCTTCCCCGTCTGCACGTCAGCCTGGATATGGATAGCCTGGAACCGGACGAGGCCCCCGGCGTAGGCACGCCCGTCCCCGGCGGCCTCAGCTACCGCGAAGCGCACTTGCTCATGGAAATCCTGGGCGACAGCGGCCGCGTCAGCTCTATGGATGTGGTGGAAATCAACCCGATCCTGGACGACCGCAACCGCACCGCCGAGCTGGCTGTGGCCCTCGTTGCTTCATTGCTCGGTCAACGTATTTTGTAAATGCCGGCATGTCTTCAAAACCCCCTTTGTAGGGCGAGTTAGAAACTCGTCCACAGGCAATATGGCTTCGACAAGCTCAGCCCACGAGAGGGTTAGCAATTACCTGGAATGTTACTATGGCAGCCGTTATGCGCGGCCTCGACGCCGAGGCCTATGATCGACAGTACAGCGACAAAGAGTTAGTTGAGCGAGTGATCGCCTACTTTCGCCCCTATCGGCGCAAAGTATGGATTATCAGCATCTGCCTGGCCGTCATCGCCGCCTTTGGCACCGCCCCCCCCCTGATCGTCTCCAGCGGCATCAATGCCGTGGCCGACAACGGCAACCAGGCCATCATCCCCTGGCTGATCGGCCTGATCACGTTCACCGGCGTAGGGACATGGTTCGTCAACTGGATCCGCCGTCGCCTCACCTCGGAAGTCATCTCCGACGTCATTCTGTCCATGCGCAGCGACGCCTTCAGCGCCGCCGCCAACCAGGACCTCTCCTTTTACGACGAGTTCAGTTCCGGGCGCGTCGTCAGCCGCATCACCAGCGACACAGAAGAATTCGGCCAGATCATCGTATTGGCGACGGACATCATCAACCAGGTTGTCGTGGCATTGATCCTGATCGCCGTTCTGTTCCGCATCGAATGGCGGTTGACATTAGCCGTCCTGGTGATGGTCCCCATCGTGGCAACCGTGGCGCTGCAATTCCGCCGCCTGGCCCGCCGCGTCACACGGCAGGCATCGCGGGCCATGGCCGAGGTAAACAAATCTATCCAGGAAGCGGTCACCGGCATCAGCGTCGCCAAGAACTTCCGCCAGGAATTGGCCATCTACGAGGATTTCGCCGCCGTCAATAAACAAGCGTACCAGATCAACGTGCGCCGCGGCTTCGTCCTCGCCAACATCTTCCCCACGCTCAACATCCTGGGCGGCATCGGCACGGCATCGCTCGTCTACTTCGGCGGCCTCACGGCAGTCAACGGCCTCATCGCCATCAGCGCCTGGTATCTTTTCGTGGCCACCGTGGACCGCTTCTGGTTCCCGGTGACCAATCTTTCCGCCTTTTGGAGCCAGTTCCAGGCGGGACTGTCCGCCGTTGAGCGCGTTTTTGCCCTCATGGACGCGGCGCCAGCCGTGATTCAAGCGGACAATATGCCCGTGGCGCGGTTGGCCGGGGAAATCACCTTCGACCACGTCCAGTTTCGCTACAATGAGAAAGAGGTCGTGCTGCCTGATTTTTCCTTGAGCATCGCCCCTGGCGAGAGTGTGGCCCTGGTAGGACACACGGGCGCGGGCAAATCCAGCATCATCAAACTCGTCGCCCGCTTCTATGAATTCCAGGGCGGCCAAATCCGCATTGACGGGCAAGATATTCGCGCGCTGGACCTGACGCCGTATCGCCACCAGTTGGGCATCGTCTCCCAGGTTCCCTTCCTGTTTGATGGCACAGTGGCGGACAACATCCGCTATGGTCGCCCGGAGGCCAGCGACAAGGAGATCGCGGCCATGGCCCGACGCATCGGGGAAGGGGAGTGGCTGGAAACGCTGCCGAACGGCCTGCATAGCCAGGTGGGTGAACGAGGCAGCCGCCTCTCCATGGGGCAGCGGCAGTTGGTGGCTCTGGTGCGCGTGATGGTGCAGAATCCGCGCATCTTCATCCTGGACGAAGCGACGGCCTCTATTGACCCGTTCACGGAGTCGCAGATCCAGGAGGCGCTGAACCTGATCATGGGGCAGACAACGGCCATCATCATCGCCCACCGCCTTTCCACGGTGCGCGCCGCCGACCGCATCATTGTCCTCAGCGAGGGGCAAATCATTGAGGAAGGCAGTCACCACTCGCTGATGGCCCAAGGCGGCCATTACGCCACCCTCTACGACACCTATTTCCGCCACCAGTCGTTGGAGTACATTGACGAGCGCCACTGGGAGCGACCCGCTCTCTGAGAGTTCGCCCCCATCGCACTTCAGGGCGCATCCGTTAATAGAGGCTTCGCTCGGGAATTGACGGATGTGCTGGAAGGGTTCTTGCTTGATGGATAGTCCAAAGTTGATTTTGGGCGAACCCTTAAGCATCATTTTTGAGGATAGTGTCTTGTCAACTACGATGTGATGGATTTCCATATCTTCCTGAAAGCTGTTTATGAGGTGACTCTGGCTTGAGAGCGAGCTTCCCGGAAGATTTGATGGGTAACATAATCCATCGTGCTTCCTTGTTTTATGCTGGGGATCATGACTTCCTGTTGGCGCAAGAAAAAAGAGGAAACGCATGGGCGAGAAACGGTATGAGGCGGATGTGGTGATTGTGGGGGGTGGGATTGCCGGCATTTCCGCCGCCCTGGAACTCCTCGAACACAACCTGAAAGTGCTGCTGCTGGACCGCGACGAGGCCGACCGCTTTGGCGGCCTGGCCAAAGAATCCTTCGGCGGCATGTTCTTCGTCAACACCCCCCACCAGCGCCGCCTGGGCATCAAAGACAGCCCCGACCTGGCCCTGCAAGATTGGCTCAGCTTCGCCGAACTGGAACCGGACGACATCTGGCCTCGCTGCTGGGCGGAAGCCTACGTCAACCGCTGCACGGACGACGTTTTTCGCTGGTTGGGCGGGTTTGGCGTCGGCTTCTTTCCCGTGGTGCATTGGGTAGAGCGCGGCCTGTTCGTCCCCGGCAACTCCGTGCCCCGCTTTCACATGGTCTGGGGGACGGGGCACGGGCTGGTGATGGCGTTGTTGGATGGGTTGAGGGGGCACAAGAATGCCGGCAATCTTCGCATCCTCTTCCGCCACCACGTCACCCACATCGACACCCACGACGGGCAAGCCACCGGCGTCAGCGGCGTGGACGAAAACGATGACACGCCCTTCACCGCCGCCGCCAATCACACCATCATCGCCGCCGGCGGCATCTGTGGCAACATCAACCTCGTCAAGCAGCACTGGTATCAACCGTGGGGGACGCCGCCGGAAACCATCCTCAACGGTTCCCACCCCTACGCCGATGGCGAACTCCTGCAAGCAGCCCGGCGCGTGAACGCGCGGGTGACGCACCTGGATAAAGCGTGGCACTATGCCGGCGGTGTGCATCACCCCACCCCCCGCCCCGACCGTCCCCACCACGGCCTCAGCCTGGTGCCGCCCAAGTCGGCGCTGTGGTTGGGGTACGATGGGCGGCGGCTGGGACCGATTCCGTTGATCTCCGGGTATGATACGCGCTATTTGGTGGAGCAAATATGCCGGCAGCCCGTCAAACACTCCTGGCAAATCATGAACTGGAAAATCGCCAAAAAAGAGCTGGCGATTTCCGGTTCCGAGTTCAACGACAGCATCCGCGAGAAAAAATGGGTATCCTTCCTCCTCGATCTGCTACGCGGCAACGAAAAACTGCTGCGAAAAATGGTCGATGAATGCCCCGATTTCATCGTCGCCCACTCCCTGGCGGAACTGGCGGACAAAATGAACGCCCTCACCGGTCAGTCCTACGTCACCACCGCCGCCCTGCAAGAATCCATCGCCGCCTACGACGCGCAAATTGCGCGCGGCCCCACCTACCACAACGACGACCAGCTACGCCGCCTGGCCCACCTGCGCCAATATCGTGGCGACCGCGTGCGCACCTGCAAATTCGCCCCCATCCTGGACGCGGACGCCATGCCGCTGGTTGCCATCCGCGAGTTCATTCTCTCGCGCAAAAGCCTGGGCGGCATCCAGACCGATCTACACAGCCGCGTCCTCACGCCGCAACAGACGCCCATCCCCAACCTGTACGCCGTGGGCGAGGCCGCGGGCTTTGGTGGCGGCGGCTCCCACGGCCTGCGCGCGCTCGAAGGCACGTTCCTGGGCACATGCGTCCTCACCGGGCGCGTTGCGGCGCGGCACATCGCCGGGTAATGGCGCAATACAGAGTCCAAAAGTCTGACAGACTACGTGGCGATGCACAGCGCCATGGATACAACCCAACAAAGGCAGCAAACATGAAAAAAACAGGCGCATTTCTGGCGGTGTACGCGCTGGAGCAAATTGGCGTGACGCACACGTTTGGCATCCCCGGTGTACACAACACGGAGTTATACGACGCGCTGAGCATGTCGGAGAAGATTGAGCCTATCCTGGTGACGCACGAGGGGGCGGGCGCGTTTATGGCGGAGGGAATTTCGCGCACGTCGGAGACGATTGGCACACTGGTGATTGTGCCGGCAGCGGGCATGACCCACGCCATGAGCGGCATCGGCGAAGCCTATCTGGACGGCATCCCCCTGCTGGTCATCTCCGGTGGCACGCGCCGCGACAGCGGTCGCCACTACCAGCTTCACCAACTGGACCAGGGACGGGTGCTGGACGGCATCATCAAGCAGTACTACCTGGTTGAGCGGCACGAGGAGATCATCCCCACGATTTATGCGGCATACGACACGGCCACCGACGGTGAGCCGGGACCCGTGTTCGTGGAAATCCCCGTGGAGGTGCAAATGTTCCAGGGGGAGGTCAGCGAACTGCCCGTTTACCGCAAAAAGCCGCGCGCGACGGCGGAAATTCCGGCAGATGAGATTCGCCTGGCCGTTGATCTGCTCATTCACGCCGATCATCCGGGCATTTATGTGGGTTGGGGTGCGGTGGACGCCGCCGCGGAGACGGCTAAACTGGCGGAAATGCTAGTCGCGCCGGTGGCGACAACCATGCAAGGGCTGAGCGCCTTCCCCGCCAACCATGGGCTGCATGTGGGTGTGGGCTTTGGCGCGGCCTCCGTGCCCGCCGCGCAGGCGGCCTTTGCCGACTGCGACTGCCTGCTGGCCGTCGGCGCGCGTTTCGGCGAACTGGCGACGGGCAGCTACAGTATGCCCGTCCCGGAGACGCTGATTCACGTGGACATCAATCCCCAGGTGTTTCATAAGAATTATCCGGCCACGGTCGCCATTGCCGGGGATGCGGGGCAGGCGTTGGCGGCGATTTGCCAGGAATTGGCGGCGCGGGCGTGGCGTTGTCCGCGCGATTTGCCGGCATTCACCGCCACGATCCAGGCAAATAAAGAAAAGTACACGCGAAGCTGGCGCAAGCGCAAGAACGGCAAGCAGGTGTCGCCGGGCTTCTTTTTTGAGGAACTACGGCGGCAGTTAGCGCAGGACGCTATCGTGGTGGTGGATGATGGCAAGCACACGTTCCTGGCGGCGGAGTTGTTCCCGGTTTACCGGCCACGCCACTTTATTTCGCCGACAGATTTCAACTGCATGGGGTATTGCGTGCCGGCATCTATCGGCGCCAAACTCACCCATCCGCAACAGCAAGTCGCCGCCATCGTCGGCGACGGCGCCTTCCTCATGACGGGCATGGAGTTGCTCACCGCCGTCACCCACAAAATCGGCGTCATGGTCTTCGTCTTTCACGACGGCGAATTGGGGCAAATTTCACAGTTCCAACAAATCCCCCTCAACCGCAAAACATGTACCGTCCTCGGCCAGTTCCACCCGGAAGGCATCGCCCAGGCCGTCGGCTCTCGTTTCCTGGCTATGCGAAGCGACGCTGACATTGCCCCCGTCATCAGGCAGGCGCAAGAATGGTCCGCGCAGGGGCAGCCCGTCCTCATTGACGTGAACATTGACTACAGCCGCCGCACGAATCTGACCAAAGGCGTGGTCAAAGAAAATCTAAATCGCTTCCCTGGCCGCGAAAAAGTACGCTTCATCAGCCGCGCCCTAAAGCGGCGCATCACCGGCTAAGGCCAATCCAGAAAAATGTCGATCCGGAAAAGGCGCGATTTTCTGGATTGGCTTGAGGCTTTTTCAGTATGGAATAGGATCATTCACATTCCGAAAATGCCTGACCTCATTTTCGTTGGCCGTTGTCGGTAGCTTGTTGGTTGGCGTCACAAAAAAAGGCCTCCGTGATGGAGGCCTTTTTGGTAACAAATGAATGAAGGTGGCTACGTTGTCTATTCCGCGTCGAGCAGCGCAGACTCGTCCCGCAGACCGGGCGTGAGGCTGGCCAGCACTTCGTCAGGAACATTGTCGTCGATCAGGAACGGGGCGCGCTGTTCGCCTTCCGCCGCCTCCAGCGCCGATGCTTCCTCTTCCGGCGGCTGGTTGCGGCCGAATTGGTAGAAGCCCGTGCCCGCCGGAATCAGCTTGCCGATGATCACGTTTTCCTTCAAGCCGATAAGTTTGTCTTCTTTGCCGGCAATTGCCGCTCCCGCCAACACCTTAATCGTATGCTGGAAGGAACTGGCCGACAGGAAACTATCCGTCGTCAGCGCCGCCTTCGTGATGCCCAGCAGTACCGGCTGAGCCGCCGCCGGTTCACCACCTTCGGCGACGATCTCTTCGTTGATGGTGCTGAACGTGGTCGCTTCCGCCAGTTCGCCCGGCAGCATCTCCGTGTCACCGGAAGCCGTCACGACTACTTTGCTCAGCATTTTGCGGATGATCACCTCAAAATGCTTGTCGTTGATGTTCTGGCCTTGCGGACGATAGACGGCCTGCATTTCCCGCAGCAGGTAGTTGGTCACCGCGTCGCGCCCCAGGATTTCCAGGATGCGGTGCGGGTTCTTGGAACCTTCGGTCAACTGGTCGCCCGCGCTCACGTCCTGGCCTTCGGTAACGAGCAGGCGCGTGCCGGCAGGAATCTCATTATCACGCTCGTCCTTGCTTTCCCAGACCACGCGCAATCCTTCTTGATCCATGACGACACGGCCGGGGTGGCGTGCCGGCATAAACTCGTCCTCATTCTCGTTATGCTGCGCCAACACCTCGCCCATTTCCACGCCATCACCATCAGAAACGCGCACCATCCAGCCAGGCAGCACGTCGTATCGATCCTCCAGCACCTTGCTGTCCGTCACAAACACATGGCGCACGCCATCAATGATCCGGATCTCCACCATACCGCTGATCTCCGTCATCACAGCTTCGCCCTTGGGTCGCTGCCGCGCTTCAAACAACTCCTCCACACGAGGCAAACCTTGCGTAATGTCACCAGACGCGGAAGCCGTACCACCCGTATGGAACGTACGCAGCGTCAACTGCGTCCCCGGCTCACCAATCGACTGCGCCGCCATGATGCCCACGGCGGAACCCATCTCCACCACCTGCCCTCGGGCCATGTCCAGCCCGTAGCATTTGGCGCAAATGCCCTGGTTCAATTCGCACGTCATCGGCGAGAACACCTTCGCCTCTTGCACACCCGCGGCATCAATTTTGTCCGCCAATTCCTCCGTATACAGGTGGCCCGTATCCGCCAGGAGTTCGCCCGTGCGCGGGTGGGTCACCGGCCCGGCGGCAAAGCGACCAAACAGCCGTTCCGACATCGTCTCTTTGCCAAAGTTATCGGTGCGACGGATCATAATGCCCTTATTCGTGCCACAATCGTCGGCCATCACGATGACGTCCTGGGCCACATCCACCAGACGGCGCGTCAGGTAGCCGGCGTCCGCCGTGCGCAGCGCCGTATCCGCCAGGCCCTTACGCGAACCATGCGTGGAAATGAAATATTCCAGGGCAGACAACCCCTGACGGAAGTTGGACTGAATGGGCACGGCAATGATTCGTCCTTGCGGGTCGGCCATCAATCCGCGCATACCGGCCAACTGTGTAATGGGGCCAAAACCCCCTTTCGTGGAACCCGACAACGCCATGACGGTGACGGGACCAAGCGGGTCCATCGCACCGCGCACCGCTTCTTCAACCTGCGCCTTAGCGTCGTTCCACTGCTCAATGGTGCGCTGATACTGCTCATCTTCCGTCAGCAGTCCACGACGATACTGGCGATCAATCATTTCTACACGCTGCCGCGCATTGTCCAGGATAGCGGTCCGCTCTTCTGGTACGGTCAGATCCGAAACCGCAATGGTCACACCAGAGCGCGTGGCATACTTAAAGCCCAGGTCTTTGATGGCGTCCACCATGTCAATCGTGGCATCATCGCCGAGGCGACGATAAACCTGGTTGACGAGATCATTGACCGCGCCTTTGTCCAGGAGGCGATTGATGAACCGCATTTCTGCCGGCAATGTGCGATTGAAGATCACACGTCCGGCGCACGTCGTGATCACTCGCCGGTGCGCCTGTCCATCTTCATAACGGCGATTGTTGTCGTCGAAGTAAGTGTCCGTGTACAACTCAATCTTGGCATGGAGGTCAATGTAGCCCAGGTCATAGGCCCGTTCCACTTCATCCATGTTACTGAACATCTTGCCTTCACCTTTAAGGCCACCGTGCATCACGGTCAGGTAGTAGATGCCCAGCACCATGTCCTTGGAAGGACCGACGATAGGACGACCGTCGGATGGCTTCAGCAGGTTGCGCGTGGCCATCATCAACTCTTTCGCTTCCCCAATCGCCTTTTGTGAAAGGGGGACGTGGACGGCCATCTGGTCGCCATCAAAGTCCGCGTTGAAAGCGGAGCAAACCAGCGGGTGCAGTTGGATGGCCTTCCCTTCTACCAACACAGGCATGAAAGCCTGAATACCCAGGCGATGCAGCGTGGGGGCGCGGTTGAGCAGAATCGGGTGATCGGTGATGACCTCTTCCAGCACTTCCCATACCTCAGGTGGCTGGCGCTCAATGACGCGGCGCGCGCCTTTGACGTTACTGGCATACTCATACGTGATCAATTTGCTGATCACAAATGGGCGGAACAGTTCCAGGGCCATGGTCTTGGGCAGCCCACATTGCCCCAACTTCAAGTTAGGACCCACGACGATCACGGAGCGCCCGGAATAGTCCACGCGCTTGCCCAGCAGGTTGCGACGGAAGCGCCCCTTCTTACCTTTGAGCATGTCGGAGAGCGACTTGAGTTCGCGGCGACCACGGCGGCTCAACGCCTTGCCGCGCTGGCTGTTGTCGATCAGGCTGTCCACGGCCTCTTGCAACATACGCTTTTCATTGCGCACGATCACATCAGGCGCGCCCAGTTCCAAGAGGCGCTTGAGACGATTGTTGCGGTTGATGACACGGCGATAGAGGTCGTTCAGGTCGGACGTGGCGAAGCGGCCACCGTCCAACTGCACCATGGGGCGCAGATCGGGCGGGATCACGGGCAGCACGGTAAGAATCATCCACTCCGGGCGGTTGCCGCTCTTGCGCAGCGCCTCCACGACTTGTAACCGCTTCGTGGCTCGCTTGGCCGCTTGCTTGGAACGGGTGGTGCGGACTTCGCGCCACAGATCGTTCGCCAGCTTATTCAGATCCATGTTCTTCAGGATTTCGTAGAAAGCCTCGGCCCCCATGTCGGCGCGGAATACATTGCCAAACTTCTGTTTCAGCTCGCGGTATTCGGTTTCGTTGAGAAACATCATTTGCGCAATGCTTTCCAACTGCTCCCGATTGGCCTGGGCCTGTAGGTGCAGGCGGGCGCGCTTCTCGTCGAGTCGGTCCTGCATAGAACCACTGGCGGAAGCGATTTCCTGGCGCAGGTTTTGCAGTTCGGTCTGGAGTTCGGCGAATTCACGGGCGCGGTCTTCGGCGTTTTCTTGCTGCACCAGGGTGAGGCGGTCGGCGGTCACATCTTGCAGCATGACGACGTGGGCGCGGACGATGGTTTCACCTTTGCCGGCAATTACCCGATCTCCCAGCTTCAACTCTTCCGCGGCAATGGAGCCAAGCATGTTCTGTAACCGCTGTTCGAACACCTTTGCTTCGCGCACAAGCTCATCCGTGTGCCGGGATTCCATCTCGTCATAGCGCGCATTGAGACTCTCCAACTGCGCTTCGATGGCAGCGCGACGTTCGGCCAGTTCGTTTGTCTCTGTGTCCAGTTCCGCCTGTAGTTCATCTTCCAACTTCAGTTCCGCTTCCACCAATTCGTCTTCGAGTCTTCTCAGAGCGCGTTGGCGTGCATCTTCATCCACGCTGGTGATCACGTATTGGGCAAAATAGAGGACACGGTCGAGGTTGCGGCGGGAGATATTCAGCAGCAAACCCATGTGGCTGGGGACACGGCGCGTATACCAGACGTGGGCCACCGGGGCGGCCAGTTCAATGTGCCCCAGGCGCTCACGCCGCACCGATGAGCGGGTGATTTCCACACCGCACTTGTCGCAAATGATCCCCTTGTAGCGCACATTCTTGTATTTGCCGCAGTAGCACTGCCAGTCACGCTGCGGGCCAAAAATCGCTTCGCAAAACAAGCCATCCTTTTCCGGTCGCAGGCGGCGATAGTTGATGGTCTCGGGCTTGGTCACTTCCCCATATGACCAGGATTTGATTTGCTCCGGGGATGCTAAACTGATACGTAAGGAACGAAATTCTGTCGTCTCCACCAGGTGACCTCCACTAGAATTGTTTAGGACTCAACTACCAAACACGGCGACGTAGGTAGAAGAGTTGTCGGGTTATTCCATGCCAGGAACGCCAAGAATTCAATGGCGAATGAACCCGCAAGCCGATTCCAGAATCGTCGTACAAAATGTGTGAAGTAAGAAAGTTCTCCCTGCCACGGTTTGTCATCCTGTCTCTGGTTGACAGGGACAAAACGAGACTCGAACAGGCCGCGGTGAAGCCTGGCCGCGCAAACTTGAGAAGGGTTCTCCGACGGCAACTGTCACTTCAAATGTGGGAACGGATGTACTGAAGGTGCAATCACTCCCAAAACATGGACCGCGCGTAAACACAGAAAAAGAGCGTATGGCACGGTTAGCCAACGCTCCTACACGTGTTGGAAGGGAGTATACTTTTTTTGGACGCCCACATAGCGTATTATATCGGTAAACTTGAATACGTCAAATGAACTTGGTCAAAATTACCATGAGAAATTGGGGTTTCGTGGTACACTCGAATTGAGTATTATAGCATCTCGTTGGTAAAATAACAAGAAAGTTCGCGGTTGGCGACGGCGCGGCTCCGTGACGAACACACCTGGGATAGTGACGAAGATGGTTCCTCAGTGGCATCAAGAGGATTTGGTCAAGCTGATACGCAGGCGGTATCCGCTGTGGGATGGTTTTGCGCATCCTCCGTTTGTGGCGGATGAGGTGGACTATAAGCGACAGAGCGCGGAGAAGGCGCAGGCGTGGTTGTCGGCGACGGCGTGGCAGGGGTTGTTAAATGAGCAGGCTTATGAGGAATTGATACGGCGACTGCAGCGGTTGGGGGGTGATAACAATTTGCTCTGGCGCAGCGTGCCGGCAAAAAGCGACCTGAGCATCCTCCTGGCTCCCCACTTGAACAAGGCGGAATTCTGCGTGGTGATGCGGGATTTGCTGTACGGCGGCGATCCCTCGCCGCGACGGCTACAGCGGTTTGTCGCGTACACGCAGCGGCACGAATTGCCGGCAAAATGGACCTTCCCCACCTACTTCCTCTTCCTGCTACACCCGCAAACGGAGATGTTCGTGAAGCCGGACATTGCCCGCTGGTTTTTGCGGTTCATGGGGGCGGGGGATTTGTACCAGAGTCGGCCAGATGGGGAGGTGTATGCCGGCATTCTCGCCCAAGTCCACGCCCTACAAAACAGCCTCGCCGACTTCGGTCCCCGCGACATGATCGACATGCAGAGCTTCATCTGGGTTTGCGCGCGGGAAAGCCGGGCACGCACGAGCGGCTTAAAGAGCCGTGATCAGATTGAACTGGACGTGCCGCCAACCGTGTACACAATTCCTGCCGCCACGGGCATGGTTCTGCGCGAGGAAAATGAGGAAGAAGGCGGGGCGGACGAGGATGAGATGATGGAAATGCCGGCACAAAATCCCCCCTACTCCCTCGCCGAATGCGCCGCCGACACCTACCTGGACGAAGCGCAACTGGCGCTCTGGGTGAACGGCATCGAGCGCAAGAAACAGGCCATCTTCTATGGTCCGCCGGGAACGGGCAAGACGTTTGTGGCGCGCAAACTGGCGCAACACCTGGTCGGCGGCAGCGACGGCCTGGTGGAGATGGTACAGTTCCACCCGGCTTACGCCTACGAAGATTTCGTGCAGGGCATCCGCCCACAAACGATGGGCGGCGAGGGTGTTAGCTATGCCTGGTCGGATGGTGCCTTCCTCCGTTTTTGCGCGGCAGCGGCCGGGCGGCGGGGACGTTGCGTGTTGATCATTGACGAGATCAACCGCGCGGATCTGGCGCGCGTCTTCGGCGAGTTGTTGTATCTGCTGGAGTACCGCGACGAGTCCGTGACGTTAGCCGGGGGACAATCCTTCCGCATCCCGGCCAACGTACGCCTGCTTGGCACGATGAACACGGCAGACCGCTCCATTGCCGTGGTGGACTATGCGCTGCGCCGCCGCTTTGCCTTTATTGGACTGTGGCCGGATTATGCGGTGCTGCGCCGGTATCATGCCGGCACAAACTTTGACCCACGCGGCCTGATCACGGTGCTGCAACAACTGAACAGCCAGATCAACGACCCCCACTATGCTGTGGGCGTCTCCTATTTCTTGCGCCCCGACCTGGCATCGGAATTAGCCGACATCTGGCGGATGGAGATTGAGCCTTATCTGGAGGAGTATTTCTTCAACCAGGCGGATCAAGTGGCGGCGTTTCGCTGGTCCGAGGTAGAAGCGGCACTGTTGCCCGCGCGCTGACGGCGGCGGACCAGCCACCCGACCGGCGGCATCAACAAGAGGAACAGCGAGAACAGGAGGAAGGGCGGCCAGGAAGGGGAGATGCCGGCAAAATCGCTCAGGCCAACACTCGTCGGGGCAGTTGTCAGGCTGCCCGCCTTGATGAAAACCGCCGAGTCCCCCACGTCGTCCGTGGCATCGGCTATCGCCAGCTTGAGGTGATTGACGGCAAACGGCGTCACCTCGGCCACGCAGGTGAGCACAACGGTGACGCCGTCCATCTCCGTGTCCAGAGGAGCACCCACAGACAGCGCGTTGTTACGAAAGAGTTCAGGATGATGGGGTGTGGGATCTTCGCCGGGTTGGGGATTGCCGGCATTCACACTGTTCACCGACACAGGCCCCCCCTCTACCGTCGCGCAATTGTCACCATTTACGAAAAAAGCAAAGACGTCGTTGAACTCCGTGTTGGCATACTCGTTGTACTCCTCTGAAGCAAAAACATAACGGAAATAGACCCACGGCGCGTCAGGAATAAAGTCAAATGACAACGTCACCGCGTCAAAGGTCGGATGCCCCGCCAACGCCGTCAGATCCGCGTCACCGGCGGCCTGATTTTCACTACTCGTGGTTTCCCACAGATTGGGACCGACCACACTTCGCGCCGCCCCCGTGCTCAACACAATGCCCGTCGAGAATCCTACAGCCCCCGCGGCACTAACAAAAACCGCTCCTGCCTCAGCAACACCCTGATATTGCACATCAGACACGGAAACACCGCTGCCGACCAACATTTCCGCCAGGCCGGCCGCTGTCTGGCCTGTCGTTAAATCAGCAACCGTCCAGGTCGTGGACACGGCTTCTTTATCCAGGGGTAGCGGTTGGCGCTGCGCCACAGCCATTCCCCCGCCCACGAACGCCAGACAAAACGCCAACAGACTCGCCCCCACCCACCGCCTGCGTGTCCCGTTGTTCACATTTTATCCCTCCCACAAGAAAACTGGTCAGCCAACAGGATAACGTCCAGTTCGTGGTCGTCCTTAGACAGCAGGCCAATTCCTGCGCATAACGGATGGTCACGTCGTCTCAAGTTACATCATTTCAAAGAGATAATCTCTAGCCATGTCCAGTCCCGGCAGGGAGGGTACCACCTTCAAACGTAAGGGAAGATACTCTTGCAGCAACACCAGATATTCATGAATGAGCGGGCTGGCCAGCCGAATCTCCCGCGGCAACTCGTTTAGGCGGCCAAACATGTGCATGAGTTGGTTGGGAATATCGGCCAACAGGTCGGGCCAGGTCGTCTTGATGGTCATCATACTGTTGCCCAAGATTATGCCGCTGCCGGCATCTACGCACAGCAGCATGTAAGGGTAACAAGGCCGCTCATCTTCATTATCCTGAAGCCCCATCGGCAGCCAGAAGAAATCGATTTCTACTTTCTTCCGGCGGACCGGCAGATTCTTACAATGGGCCAAAAGTGCCTCATCCAGGTAAGCATACCTGGCCGGAGGAGCAAAGACCGCCATTTGTTGCCAATCATCCCGCCACAACCAACCGTCCCCGGTCGCCTCAGGCACGCGAATAAGCCGAGCCGCCGCCTCATCAAACCTCCCCAGCCAATCCGGGTTGGCGCGCACGCGCTCGGTCACGTCTATCACCTGCGGCAGCGCATGAATCATGAAGCGCGCCTCGTCCGCCGTCAGCCGCCAGGGAGCATAACCGGCCATAAAGCTGCGAAATAGGGGCCAGGCACCGCGACCGCGGAATTTCAGCCCGGACTCTTTGATGACACGATAATCGTCGGGTCGCAACATGTTACGGTCTTCAAAGGAAAGCTGCAACTGCCGTGTATTCAGCAAAAACTCAGGAGTAACTTGTTCCTGGTTCTCCTGCATGAACACATAACGGCTGAGTGCTTCTTCGCCGAGGTAAAACCCAATGGCGCAATGTTCTCCCAACATTCCCATGATGCTGGCGTAGTTTATCTCTCCCGTTTCGGGGTCCTCAACGCCAAAAATCTGGTCTTCGTACATCCATTGCCAGGGGGACAACGCCTTCAACTGGCGCGCCAGTTCCAGTAGTTGCCACCATTGGTCATGGCTAGGACGATCAGGATGATTCATGTTACTCTCCGTGAAGTATGCTAGACGTCACTTTCCCGTCAGGGGCAAAATGGCGCAGACGCGCAGCCGCCTGGCGCAGGGTTTCGTCCGCTTTGCAGAAGGCGAAGCGGGCCAGATGCGCGCCATCGCCAGGGCGGTGGTAGAAGGCGCTGGGGGGGATGGCGGCGACGCCAGTTTGTGTGGTAAGATGCCGGCAAAACCCAACATCATCCCCAAATCCTAAGCCATCAATCCGCGCCATGACGAAGTACGTCCCTTGCGGTGTAATGGGGCGTAACCCCACCTCCGCCAGCGCCGCTCGTAGAAAATCCCGCTTTTGCTGATATTGACGCGCCAGTTCCGTATAATAACCCATCCCGTCCGCCATCTCCAACGCCACGGCAGCCGCCTCCTGCAACGGCGCGGCCCCGCAAAACGTCATGAACTGGCGCATTCGGAACATCGCTTGCAACAGATCCGCCGGTCCCACAGCCCATCCCACTTTCCAACCCGTGACGCTAAACGTCTTCCCCAGGCTGGAAACCGTCACCGTGCGGTCAAACATGCCGGGCAATGTGGCAACAGGCGTATGCGCCAATCCATCAAACAGGATGTACTCATACACCTCGTCGGCCAGTACCAGCACATTGTACTCCTGGCACAACGTCGCAATCATCTCCAACTCCGCCAATGTGAACACCTTGCCCGTGGGATTATGGGGCGTATTCAGCACCAGCAGCCGCGTGCGCGGCGAAAACAGCGCCGCCAGCGTCTCCGGTTCGATGGTCCACGCCGGGGGGCGCAAAGTGTAGTAACGGGGAACGCCGCCCGCCAGTTGCACGGCGGGCACGTAGGAGTCGTAGGTCGGTTCAAACAGGATGACTTCGTCTCCAGGATTGATCAGGCCGAGAATGCCGGCAAAAATCGCCTCCGTAGCGCCATGTGTCACCTGTACTTCGCGGTCGGGGTCAAGGGAAAGGGCATAGTGGCGGGCCATTTTGCCGGCAATCGCCCGACGCAATCGCGGCCGTCCCCAAGGGGGCGCATACTGGTTCACGTCCGCGGCAATCGCCGCCCGCGCCGCCTCCTTCAGAAAATCAGGCGCGGCAAAATCGGGGGATCCCTGCCCCAGGTTAATCGCCTGGTGCTGATTCGCCAGGCTGGTCATTTCGCTAAAAATCGTCGTGCTAAAATGGGCAACGCGGTCAGCCATGCGTAACATGGGCGTTCCTTTGAGAATAGTGGTCAGTGGATAGTTGCCAGTGGCCGGGAATACCGTTGATTCATCGTGCCGGCATTAACTGGCTATCACTTATCCAAACGCTCTGACTGCAAATGGTCCGCGCAACCTGTATACTTGGTAGGAGCAGGCCAGCACGCATCAAGGCAGTGTCTACATTATCTCTTAGCGCGGCACGATGTCAATTGGCGGAGGTAGGAATGGCGTTGACAATTTCTTTGGGACAGATGGATGTGACGCTGGGGCAGCCGGAGAAAAATCTGGCCGTTGTCGCGGATATGACGGCGGAGGCGGCGCGGCGCGGCTCCGATCTGGTGGTTTTTCCTGAACTGTGGTCCACCGGGTATGATTTGGAAAATGCGGAACGGCACGCGGCGGCGATTGGCGAGGGCATTTTCGCGCAAACCGCCCGCCTGGCCCAACAACACCACATCCACATGCTCGGCTCCTGCCTCTCGCGGCTGCCCACCGGGGGCTACGGCAACACCGCCGTCTGGTTCACACCGACGGGCGCGGCGGGGGGCGTCTATAGCAAGGCGCACCTGTTCCGCCTGATGCAGGAGGAGCAATTTCTGACGGCGGGGCGGGAGCGCGCAGTAGTGCAAACCCCGTGGGGGCCGGCAGGCTTGACGATTTGTTACGATTTGCGCTTCCCGGAGTTGTTCCGCGCTTATGCGTTGGCCGGGGCGAAGATGGTGTTCGTACCATCGGAATGGCCCCACCCCCGCCTCATGCACTGGCAAACCTTGCTCCGCGCCCGCGCCATCGAGAACCAGATGTTCGTCATCGCCTGCAACCGCGTGGGAGTCTCCAAGGAGACCCATTTCTTCGGCCACTCGATGATCATTGACCCCTGGGGCGAAACGGTCGTCAGCGGACGCGAGGAGCCAACGCTGCTCACGGCCACCATCGATCCCGCGCTCGTAGAAAGCGTGCGCGCCAAAATCCCCGTCTTCGCCGACCGCCGCCCCGACCTCTACACCTGACCGCCGCCCGCCGCTTTCTCCCCTCAGTTCCACGCAAGCTGGCCGCGCACGCGCCAGTAAACGTCCGGCGGCTCCGCCAGGTCCGCCAGTCGGCGCGCCAGGGCTTCATCCCAGGCCACGTCGAGCGCGGCCACGTTGTCGCGCAGGTGGGACGCCCGCGCCGCGCCGCTGAGGACAACGTCCGCCCACGGCTGCGCCAGCACCGCCGCCAGGGCGATGGCGTCTATCGTCGTCTCCCGTTCGGCGGCGATGGTTTGCAGCAGCGCCGCTTTCGCGCGGAAGGTGGGATCATTGTTACGCGGTGTGAGGCGACCATTCGCCAGCGCCTCCTTCACGATTACGCCCATGCCGGCAGCGCGCGCCTGTGCCAGGATAATGCCGGCAGAAGGTTCCAACAAATTCCAGGTCGCCTGCACCGCATCAAACAGCCGTCGCCCGTCAATGGTCACGTCTAGCGCCCGCCGTAGCGTCTCCGCCTGCCGCGCCCCGCTCAAGGAAAGGCCAATCCGCACGCCTTGCGCTTGCAGCGCGGCCAGTTCCACCAGGACGGCTTCGTTTTCCAGCACGTCGCTTTCCAGGGTAGCGGAATGGATTTGGTAGAGGTTGAGGTGGTCCCCCAACCAGCCGCGACTTTCGGCCAGTTGGCGGCGGAGCACGGCCAGGGAGTGTTCTTTGATTTCGTGATGTTCGGCCTGGACTTGCCAGTTGGCGGTGTAGGTGTAGCCCCATTTGGAGCCGATGGTGATTTCTGGCGGCTGGATGCGGCGGCGGGCCAACCAGGAGGCGAGGAAGGGTTCCGCGCGGCCATAGGAACGGGCGGCATCGAAGTAGCGAATGCCGGCATTCCACGCCGCATCCAACACCCCATGCGCCCGCGCCTCCATCACCGCCACGTCATAATTCCGCTCCAGGTCCTCATGATGACCCAGATTGATGTATCCGGGTCGCCCCAACGCCGCCAACCCCAACCCCATCCGCGTCACCAGCAAGCCCGACCGGCCTAATCTACGTCGTTCCAAAGCGGCCTATCCTTTAGCGGCAACTTGCCGCACACTCACTTCCGCCACAAACGAACGCGGCTCAACGATAATCTGCCGTCCCGCCCCCTCGAAGTTGAGCGTCTGTACCGGGCCGGAGGAGAAGAAATGCTCCGCCTTCTCCCCGTTGATCTTCGTTTCCGTGACAAACGCCACCGAATCCACGCGCACACCCACATCGGCGGGCACAAACATGTCCAACTCCGTGACAAATCCATGCAGGCGCAGGCGCGTCTGCCCCAGGGGAATATCCGCGCCCGTCATGTCCAGGTCCACGTCCATCACGAAACCGGTAAAATCCTCCGACGAGACCGTCCAGGGACCGCCGCGATCAATGTCGCCAATGATTTTGGTCGTGTCCACCGTATCCGGCCCCGTCATGCGCGGGCGCAGGATAAACCACATCCCCACCAAAATGAGCGCCGCCGGCCAACAAAACGCGCCAATGTCTATGTTGGTCAAGTTCCCAATTAGAAACAAAACGCCCAGCAAGATAATTGCCAGGCCCCAGTACAACTGTCCTCGATTTTGCATGTTGGTTCTCCCGAACCTTTCTGGAAGCTGGTTTTCAGTTCCGAGAAGGTAGAAACTTGCTGGAAGTGAATGAACCTCTCTGGAAGTTGTTAGCTTCCAGAAAGGTGGAATCTTCAACCCAATACGCATAAAATGCCCGTTTTGTTGCCACGCCTAATCGCGGGTGATGCGGTAAAGACGCCCACGCCCATAGTCGCTGAGGAGCAGGCCGCCATCCGGCAAGGGCAGCAGGTGCTGCGGATGATCCAGGCCGCTGATGAAGGGGAGCGATTCGCCACGGGCATTATCGCCATCGTACCGCACCGGCACGCGCACGACTTCGCCGCGCACCCACAGGGCCACGAGCAGCGTGTCCGGCTCCCACGGAGAGGCGAGAACACCGGTGGGCGTGGCGGCGGCGGGGAAGAGGGCAACCGGGGACCGGGTTTGGGCGCATTGGGTTGGCGTGCCCCCAAAATTCTCGGCCACTTCCTGAAAGCCAAAACAGGCAGGCCAACCAAAATCCGCCCCCATCACCACCAGGTTCAACTCATCCGGTGGCGCGGTTCCGCTCACTTTATCGTCTCCAATCTCCGTGATCCACAGCCGCCCCGCCGCGTCAAATGTGTGCGCGTAGGCCCCTTTCAGGCCGGTGGCGATGGGTTGTGGCCGGTCTGGATGGGCAGGATCTAGCCGCCACAAGGTGGCCGACCCAGGGCGAGGTTGGTTTCCCTGGCGGCTGCCGCTGGTTTCGTAAATAAGGAAGCCATCTGGCGTTACCGTCAATGTGCCGTTGGAGCGGCTATTGTAGGGCAGGTCGGCGAGGATGGTTTGTGGCGGCTCCAGGCGACCATCCGGGGACAGGGGGGCACGCAGGAGCGTGTTGCCGGCAGCAATCCACAGTGCGCCATCCAGAAAGGCAAGTCCGGTTGGCTTGAAGAGGTTGTCCAACAGGAGACGCTGCTGTCCGTCGGGGAGGGAGAGGGCGATGATCTGGCCTGTGCCGGCATTTTCCGGGCCATTCAACTGCGCCAACCACAACCACCCATCCGGTCCCCAGATCATCTGCGTCGGGCCTTGCAGCCCCTCCCACGCCTGTTCCGCATGGTAGCCTGCCGGCATTTGGAGATCGTTTTGTGCCGGCATCACCGTCGGCGCCACATCCCCCGTCCTCCCACACGCCGCCAACAACAAAACAACCAGGAATGACAACCCGCGTCTCCATTTCATCATGCGCCATGCTCCAACGGCAAACCAGACACGCCTAATGCCCTACAACCTCGATTACCCTGCTGCGTATAGAGGGACGAACGCGACTTCAACATGGGCGACCAATCACGGGCAATCACTGACGAACCCGACCACCGCCCATGACCCACTTGCGATCATTTCCCGGCGTCCCCCATACGTGGGGCAGACCACGATGGATGAAGACGATCCCCAATTGTGACGGCCACAGATTGTGACGGCCGAGATCGCGCGGATTTTTGTTTTGTGCGCACAACGACTGCGCCGCGGACACCGGCAACTATCAGCTTTCTGTCAGGTGGGTAGAAAATCGCCCTACGAAGGAGAACATGATGAACGATTACCCTGAATACGCAGCCCGTCTGGAAGTAGACTATCCCCAGACACTGGACAGGTTAACAACCCTCTTCCGAATCATCTGGATCATCCCCATTGCCATCATCCTGAGCCTGATCACAGGCGCCGGACAGACGATCACCCGCACGATAACGGTCAATGAAGCCGGCAACATCATTTCCAGGGCTTCAGAAAGTTCGGGAGGACTGATCGCAGGTCTCTTCCTGGCCACAGTCCTGATGATCCTCTTTCGGCAACGTTACCCGCGCTGGTGGTTCGACTTTTCACGCGAGCTGATCCGCTTCGGTAGCAGAGTCTGGGCTTACCTGTTCCTGTTGACCGATGAATATCCGTCAACCGAGGATGAGCAAGCTATCCACCTGGAAATTGACTACCCCAACGTGCCAAAGGACCTCAATCGGTGGCTCCCCCTCATCAAGTGGCTACTGGCGATCCCGCACTACATCGTGCTGGCGTTCCTTTGGGTTGCCGCCGTATTCGTAGCCATGATTGCCTGGTTTGCCATTTTGTTGACGGGTGAATATCCGCGCAGCCTCTTTGACTTCGTTGTTGGCGTCGGTCGCTGGTCACTGCGGGTTGATGCCTATGCTATCCTGTTGGTGACAGACCGCTATCCGCCGTTTAGTTTGCGTTGATGAATGCCGGCATCAATCCGCCGGAAACGACGCAACAACAAAACACGACCATTCTTCCAATCAGATAGGACAACAACCATGACAGACGTAACCCTTAAATCAGAATATGCCGAACCCGTGCGCGAAGTTCCCTTCCTCTTGCGCGTCATCTGGTTCTTCGTCTTCGGCTGGGAACTGACGGCGGCCTGGATACTCATCGCCTGGCTGCTCAACCTCACCATCATCGGTCTGCCGCTGGGATTATGGATGCTGGACCGCGTCCCACAGGTCCTCACGCTCAAATCCCGCTCCGGCATGTGGGTCACCAACCGCAAGACGGGTGACACGCGCTTCGAAGGCACGCACCAGACTCCCTTCCTCCTGCGCGCCATCTACTTCTTGCTCATTGGCTGGTGGTTCAGCCTCGTGTGGGCCATTATCGCCTACGTACTCTGCCTGACCATCATCGGCGCACCACTAGGCATTCCCATGCTGCAAGCCCTGCCGATGATCACCACCCTCCACCGCAACTGAGCGCGTATGCCGGCAAACCTTCCCGGAAGCTCACTCTCGAACCATTGGCGTCGGAACAGCTTCCGGGAAGATAGTAGCATTCTATGACAACGTAGACCACACTTCCAGCTTCGACTTCACCCGCCGAATCACCTCGTTCGTAAACTCGTCCGTATGCGCCGATCCGCCAATATCCGAAGTGCGGATGCCATCGTAAACAGTCTCCAGCGTCGCCTCGTAAATGGCGCGGCTGGCGCGCTTGGCTTCCGATTCCTTCATGTGCGCCAGCAAGCCGGCTGAGGCCAGGATCATGGCCATCGGATTCGCCACGTTGCGCCCCTCCAGCGCCGGAGCCGTCCCGTGCGGCGCTTCCGCCATCACCCCCGTCACTTCGTCCGTTTCTTCATCCAGACTAATCACCATCGACTCCGAGCCGGCAATGGACCCAAACATCTGCAGCACCATGTCGGACAGCAGGTCGCCGTCACGATTGAGGCTGGGAATGACCAGCGGATCGCCTGAGGTTGCCAGCAGCAAGGCAAAAGTCGCGTCAATGAGCTGCGGTTCGTAGCGCACGTCGGGGTAGCGACGCGCCGCCCGATCCAGTTCTTCCTTGAACATGCCTTCATAGACAGGGCTGACCGTGTACTTTGGGCCGCCAAACACCTTCGCCCCCATGCGGCGGGCGTGCTGAAAAGCATACTCAGCCACGGCGCGGCAAACGCGGCGGGTGATCCGTTCCGTGCGGAAGGCGACTTCATCCGCGGAACCGACTTCTCCTTCGCGCCATTCCTGCGCCCCGTAGGCGTCCCCCTGAGCCATGCGCACCACACTGATAGGCGCATAGACGCCGCCAATGGGGCGCACGCCGGGGATGCGCCGCCCGGTGCGCAAAATCACCTGGGCGTTCATTTCTTCACGCAAAATACGGTTGGGGCTGCCCACATCCCCCGTTTCCGGCGTGATGGTTGCCGCCTTCAGGGAGACACGATACTGGCGCATGGCGCGGGCCGCGTCATAAACGACCTGGTTCTGTGTGGCGCGGCGATTCGCCAGGCTGAGGTCAAAGCGCAAAAAATCAAGGTCAAAGCGAATGATGTTCGACTGCAATACGCGCAATGCCTCTTCCAGCAATTCCTGCCCGGTCTGGTCTCCCTCGAGTACGACGATGGTTCGGGTCATGAAGCCTCCTGTAGAGTAAGTTGATGGTTGGTGGTTGGTGGCTGTCCGCAATTAAGTTAGCGGAAATGTGCGGACAGCGGCTATCATGGATAGCGGCTATCTATGATAGCTGGGCAGTAACCGTCCGTAAAAAGTGTGAAGTAATTTTCGGACGGTTACTTGGTGGTTGCCTGAAAGTGGTCTCAGGTGGATTGTTTGTCGCGCAGGAAATTGAGGTAGCGCGGAATCATAACGGCATATGCCCAATACCAGAAAGGACGAGCGGGATAGTCCCACGCACCTACGTGGCGCACGACCTGCCCGTTGTAGCCTGCTTTGAATCGCCAGACGCCCCAGAGAGGGTCTGATTCGGTGAATTCATCAGGCGCGCCCCAGAAATCGTACACGGTGCAGCCCTGCGCCTTGGCCCAACGGATAGCTTCCCATTGTAGCAGATAGTTGGGCATTCGCTGCCGTTCCTGTTCGCCGGATGCGCCGTACATGTAAATGGCACGGTTGGCGAATTTGACGAGGAAGACGGCGGCCAGGGGTTGGTGGTCATATTCGGCAATGAGGAGATGGCCGAGGCCATCCTGGAGGAGGGCGGCCCAGGCGTCCAGGTAGTAGGCGGGGAGGCGCACGGTGAAGTTGTCACGCGCGGCTGTCTCCGCGTACATTCTTACCAGGAGGGGGAGGTCGGAAGAAATGCCGGCACGAACCACCACCTCCTTCCGCCCCGCCAACCGAACATTGTAGCGCGTCTTCTGCTTCATCGCCGCCAGCAAATCTTCCTCTGGCGGGCGCAAATCCAGCTCCACCGTATTGCGAAATTGAATCTGGCTGCTAGAGAAACGCCACCCCCGTTGCCCTAACTGCGTCAGCAAAGCCTGACCGAGCGCGTCCGGCTCGGCTGGTTCCAGTCCGCGGCTAACGGGCACGTCCGGGTCAATTTTGATAAAAATCGCCTTCTCGCGGCGGGCCAGTCGCTCCAGTTCCCCCAGCATCGTCTGCCGCAAAGGGGCGTCCGCATAGGAGAGGCACGGGCCTTTTGGCACGTAGAGGATGGAAAAAGGCAAGCGGGGCAGCTTACGCTTCAGCACAAGCGCGGCAGCGGCGGGGGAGCCATCGGCGGCGGGCAGCCACCACGGCTGCGCCGACCACCCCCAACGCGCCTTGAATGCGCCCCAGGTCCAGCTTTGCAGCGCGTGCGCGTAGGGCAGCGCCTGAAGTATCTGCTGCCAGGCAGTGGCAGACGTCGCCAGTTGGAGTGGAGAAGTCGTGGTTCAGCTCCTTTGCAAGATAGTGATTTGTGAAGATTGGTTCAGGCAGTTGGCGGTCGGTCGTTAATTGTCAGCCGGTCGCGGCTGGCGGGGTTTCCCGCCGCCGATACCATTCGTAGAGACGATAGAGTGTTTTGTTGTAGGCGCGGTCGGCGCTGCCCACGGTGCGGTACACATCGCCACCAAAACCACGCTTAAAGCGATAGACGCCCCACAGTCCATCATGCTGCGTCTGAAAACGATCTTCCAATTCTGTTTCAGGATGGTCGGGGATGCCCCACAAGTCATAGTAATCGCAGCCCTGGGCGCGCGCCCACTGGATGGCGGCCCACTGCGCGGCGTAGGTGGGCATTCGCTGTCGCTCCTGGTCGTTGGACGCGCCGTAGAGATAGGCTCCCTGGCGGCCATAGGCAAAGGCCATGACGCCGGCCAGGGGCTGCCCCTGGTATTCGGCGATGAAGAGGCCGACGTGATCGGGGGCGAAGCGGATGAAGGCGTCCTGGTAGTAGCGGGGGACATGGATGCCGAAGTTGTTGCGCTGACCGGTGATTTGCATCATGTGGGCGAAGGTGGCGAGGTCTTCGGCGCTCCCCTGGCGCACGGTGACGCCTTTGCGTTCGGCCAGGCGGATGTTGTAGCGGGTTTTTTGTTTCATCCGCTCCAGGATTTCTTCAGGGGAAGGACGCAGATCGATGAGGATGGTCTGCGGGGGCTGGATGGTGTCGGTGTGGGGAAGGCAGCCGTGTTGCCGGCATAATGCTTCCCAGCGTGATGGGGAGAAGGCGTTTTGCCAGAGGAGGGGTTCGATTTTGAGAATGCCGGCACGATTGCGATAAGCCGCCATATCAATCTGATTAAACAACACCGCCACCTGCTCATCATTCTCCCAATCCACCAGCGGCCCATGCGGAATGTACCCCATACGCACCACCCCCAACGCCCGCGCCCGGTACAAAATCTGCGCCCCGGCCACCAGGCGACCATCCTGGCGCAGCCACACCCGCGACGCCGTCCAGCCAAAACGCCCCTTCAACCGCGCCCACTGACTCGTTTGCAACAAACTGCCGTGCGGGTGAGCAGCCACGAAAGCATCCCACTCCGCATCCTCCTCACTGTAGGGCGCTTCCTCCAATTCCAGTTCCAGAATTCGGTTAACCATAAACTGATTATACCTGTTTGTAAGGCATTGCCGAACGACCAGCCCCACAATGAACAGCCAACAGGCGGCGCAAAAGGGATAACGCTTTTCCCCTGCCCCGAACCTTAGGAACGGAAAATAAGACAACGAAGTTGTCTCCTTACGTTCCTGCAAACTGACGAGGCAATTCCGTACTTTATTTCATCGTCAGTCCCCAGTAACCGTCCGAAAATAGCTTCACCCTTTTTATGGACGGTTACTGCCAGGCTATCAAGGATAGCGGCTGTCCGCACATTTCCGCCAACTTAATTGCAGACAGCCCCTTATTGCCTATGGAAGTGACCAATGGCGGATTGACCGTGCTGGATGCCGGCATTAGACTATACAGTAGCAATCGGCACACCCACTCTGTTCTTGTGCCCCCATCCTGCCGTGATATTCCGCTTTGGCCCAATCGTGATGAACTGGCAGACCATTCTGACCACCCTTCTTCTGCTGCTATCCGCGCTGGTTTCCCTGACCATCGCCGTCTATGTCTGGCGACAAAAGCAAAGCTGGTCCCCCTGGTTCTTTGGCGTGTCGCTCTCCATCACCGCCTGGGCTGCCACCTATGCGTTGGAACTTATCGCCCCCACCCTACAAGGTAAGACGTTCTGGGCACAGTGGCAGTATACGGGCATTGCGTCCCTCCCCGTCAACTGGTTCCTCTTTGCGCAGAGCTACGCGGGACGCACCCGTTGGACCTCTCCCTCGCGCTTTCTCCGCCTCTTTGCTATTCCTCTGTTAGCCATCGTTCTGGCCTTTACCAACAGTTGGCATCACATCTTTTGGCAAACCATCTCCCTGAACACAAATGGCCCTTTTGCCACGTTTGACGCCACATACGGGCCTGGCTGGTTTCTCTTCTTTATCTATTCCTATGTGCTGCTCTTCCTCGGTTCGTTAGGACTGTTCGTCGCCTTGCGCGGGCTGGCAGCCGTGTATCGCTGGCAGTTGGCTATCTTGCTACTCAGTCCTGCTCTACCATGGATCGCCAACGCCCTCTACCTGACGCGCCTCAGTCCCATCCCACAGCTCGACCTGACCCCATTTGCCTTCACGTTGAGTATGTTGATTTTTGGCCTGGGAATTACGCGGGCGCGTCTGTTCTCGCTTCCCCCTATTGCTCGCTCCCTTGTCGTGCAAAATATGAGCATTGCGATGCTGGTCGTGGACAAGCACAACCGCGTGGCAGACGTCAATCCCGCCGCCGAGAATCTGTTTGGTTTGCGCGACAAAGACGTCATCGGGCAACGTATGGGGGACGTGCTGGGGGAATGGAGCAGCTATACCCAGCCCTATTTGAACAAAGTGACGACGGAGGAAGAACTCCGCATTGTGGGGGGAGAGTCGGAACGGTTCTTCACGCTACGCATCTCCCCTATCCTAAATGAAAGGGGGCGTATTGGGGGTCGCCTTGTATTACTGCAAGAAATTACGGCGCTGCGACATGCGGAGCGAGCCGTAGCCCTGGCGGAAGCCAAAGCAGCACTACTCGCCAAAGTGGGGCATGAACTGCGTACGCCATTGAATGGGGTGATGGGCATGGCGGAAATGCTGGAATACGGCATCTACGGCCCGGTATCACCGCCGCAACAGGACGCACTCAAGAAAATCGTGGAACGGACACGTTACCTGACCAAGCTGGTCAACGATATGCTGGAGCAAATTCGCCTGGAGCAGGACGATTTTCATCTGGAAATTGCCCCTTTCCCGGTTGACCAACTGGTGAATCGGGTGATAGAAACGACAGAGGCCGCGGCGGCGGCGCACAAGTTGACCATGGTGACGCATGTAGAAGAAGATGTGCCCCCGATTCTCCTGGGCGATGACACACGTCTGTTTCAGGTGATGGTCAACCTGGTGGACAACGCTATCAAGTTTACGCCCAAGGGGAAGATCGAGGTGCAGGTATTTCGCGCGGACGAGGGGCACTGGGGATTTCGCGTGGTGGACGAAGGGGTAGGCATTCCCCCAACCTTGCACGAGCGCATTTTTGAGCCGTTCCAACAGCTCGACTACAATAGGAGCCGAAACGAGCAAGGGATGGGGTTGGGGCTGACAATTGTCAGGCAGCTTGTAACGCTGATGAACGGTCATATCAGCGTAGATAGCGCGCCACGGCAGGGCAGCATCTTCACAGTGACGCTGCCCTTGCTGCAAAATACCGAGGCAACAACGTGAGTCAACCTACTGCCCTGGTCATCGAAGATGATGACACTTTGGCGACCATCTTTTCACGGGCGCTGCAATTGGCCGATTACAGAGCCGAGATTATCGCGGACGGCGAAGAGGCGCTGCGTCGGCTAGAGGAATTAACGCCTGAGCTGGTGGTTCTGGACATGCATCTGCCACAGGTTTCGGGAATGCAAATCCTTTCGGCAATCCGGCAAAGCGATCACCTGGCGCAAACGCGCCTGATTATTGCTACGGCCGATTCAGGACTTGCGGCCATGCTGCACCAACAAGCGGACCTGGTTTTGGTGAAGCCGGTCAGTTTCCACCAGTTGCGCCGGTTTGCCAACCGCCTGCGCCCGCAACCATGAGTGGCGCGTGGCAAAATACAAGTGACGTGCGTGGATCGAAAGCGGCGGGATGCCTTTCCCCACCAGGAACCAGGCACGGGCGCTGCCCTGCCGCCAGCGGTGTCTTGGGAGAATACGCCTGATGGCGCAAAAGTTGATCATGGCGTCGCACCTCCGCGCGGCGTCCTGCTCCACTTCTGCCGGGCCACTGTACGCGCTAATGTCAACGTGTTCGCCACTCTGGGCAACCGGCGTGATGTAGTGAGATTATCTTTGCCGGCATTTCCGTAACTCCGTCAATCAAGTCCCACTGGCCGCACAATGTTCCCCAAACCGGCCGCATCATCTTGCAGATAGCCTTCGTCCAGTTCACCCCCATCTCCCAGGTCAACTTCGGCAACACCCGGCGCGCCCCGTTCCGGATCATTGCCGGCGGTAGCGACCACAACATCCCCCCAGGCCGCAACGAAACCAACTTCCGCGAAAATCAAGAAAAATCCCGCGCACACCGACTTTAAGGACTGACGATGAAATAAAGAAAAGAACCTGATTTGGGAATGACGGACACGCTGAATCATCGTCAAGACGGCCGGGAAGAGGTCGTCGCGGCAATTGCCACCTGGCTAACGCCCAATTTCCGCCCCGCAAACGCTTCCGCGGTCGCCTCATTTGGTGTTACAATGGAGAGAGATGAAAATCATGCGGCACAATCTCCGCATCTACCTTCTTAACCGTGAATCATGACGCAAATTGACCAACTATACCGCTTGCAGCAGATTGACGTGGAACTTCGGCAGGCAAAATTGCGCCTGAACGAGGTTCTGGCCGGGCAACAGGAAACAGAAGAAGTGCAAACAGCCCGCGCCACCGCCCAAAATACCGCCGCCGATCTGGAAACCTGGCAGAAGCAGCAGCGGGAGCGCAACCTGGCCTTGCAAGAGGTCAAAGACAAGCACAAGCAAACGGAAAACCAGCTCTATTCCGGCAATGTGAAGAATCCGAAAGCGTTGAGCGACTTGCAGCTAAACCTGGAAGCGCTGGGACGCCATCGCGCCACATTGGAGGATGAACTGCTGGAAGCCATGATCATGGTGGACGAGTGCACTGCCACCAACGAAGAAGCAACCACTGTCTGGCAGCAGATTGCACGGGCGTGGAATCGGGAACAGGCGCGGCTACGGCAAGAGCAGGCGCAGTTGGTTGAGCAGATTCAACGCCTGCAGCAGGCGCGCCAGGCGCATATCACGATCATTGACGGCTCGCTGCTGACGGAATATGAACATATTCGGCGCAAGCAGCGAAATGGCGTCGCGGTGGCCGGACTGAAGCAAAATGTCTGCCAGGGCTGCCGTGTGACGGTCTCCGCGAACAAGGTGCGCGAGGCCGGCGAAGGCCAGCTTGTCTATTGCGGCAGTTGCGGGCGCATTTTGCATCCGCAATAGCCGGAACAGAAAAAAAGGCGCGGATTCTTGTATTAGCCAGGCCCTGTTTTGAGAACGGTCCTGGCCAGGTGTGGCAATCAGTATTGCCGGCATCCCCCCTTCATCAAACCCTGGAGAGTGTGAAAACATGCCCAAATCAGTCCGGTCCTTAGCCTTCTTCATCTTCATAACATTGGGAATAGGACTCACCGCGCAGCGCGTCGTAGCAGCGCAATGCTACTTCCACTCCGCCAACCTCGGCTACATTTGCGAAACCCGCCCCGTGCCGCCGCAGTTTGTCTCCCCTATTCCCGAACCGGACGGCCTGCTAGACCATCGTAGCTATGCCTACCTGGACGACTACGTCAACGTATACCCGGAACCAACCACAGCGGTCGCCCCGCTGCGCAACGTAGGACGTGGCTATTTTTATGTCAGCGTGAATTATCCCTTGAAAAATGACCAGGGCGAGTTGTGGTACATGATCAATCCGGGCGAGTATGTGCCGGAAAGCGCGATCCGCCCCGTGGAAATTTCCCAATTCAGCGGCGTCGTCCTCACCAGTCCGCCAGAGCGTCCTTTTGGCTGGATATTGGCGCGCGTCCGCCCCAGCAGCACGCCGGGGGGCGAACCCAATCCCGATTACTCCATGCTGGAACGGTACACGTTTTTTGAGGTCATGGACGCGCAGGTGGTTCCCACAGACGATGACTGGATTTGGTACAACATTGGCGGGGACCGCTGGATCCGGCAGACGTATGTGGGGTTGGTTGACCCCAGTCCGCGACCGGCGGAGGTGGGGGAGAATGAGTTTTGGTCGGAAGTGGACCTATACGAGCAAACTTTTGCCGCCTACGAAGGGGACCGCATGGTGTTTGCCTCGCTCATTTCCAGTGGCCTCAATCGCTGGCCGACGCGGGAGGGGTTGTACCAGGTGTGGGACCGGTGGGATGAGACGTTGATGGATGGGGCCGAGGGGAAGGTTGACTACTACGTGGTGGAAGATGTGCCGTATACGATGTATTTCGATAAGGTGATGGAGATCGCCTTACACGGGGCGTATTGGCACGACCGTTTTGGCTACAAGCATAGCCACGGCTGCGTGAACATGCCGCCGCTGGCCGCGCAGTGGGTTTACAACTGGTCGGCGACGGGGCCGGATGCGTTGTGGGTCTATGTGCATACGTCGGACCCCACCCATTACTTCACCCGTTTTGGGCAGCGGGATGGATAGCGATGGGGATTGGTCCAATCACCCAGATTGGACCAATCCGCCATGAGTATCAGCGGCCAACTCCGAGGCTGCCTCCGAATGCGGCGGACATTTCTTCGTAGATGCCGGCAATACTCGCCTCATTCCCCAGATAGAAATTGCCAAACGTCCGCTGGGCCAGTTCCTGCAACAACGTTTCATCCGCATCAGACCCATACGCAATGGTGAACACCGTCGTACCGTTCGCCGCCGCCGCATCGATCAGCCGCTCGTCAAAACTGTAACGGTAGCTGTACGTATCCAGACCATCCGTGAGAACCACCAGGGCATTCGTCGTCTGCGGCGTGGTTGTCTCCGCGATGCGCTCCGCCCCCAGGCCAATCGCATCATAGAGCGCCGTATCGCCCCGCGCTTCCAGCCCCTGAATTTGGGCCACAATCGCCTCGCGGAACGTTCCCACCTGTTCGTGGTCCACCACCACGTTCAGCGCATCAGAAAAAGCGATCAGGGTGAGATAGTCCTCATCGCCCATCTGCTGTACAAACTGAATCGCCGCCTGGCGCATATTCTCCATTTTGGAGCCGCGCATACTGCCGGAAACGTCCAGCAGCATCACCATGTTCACGTCCTTGCGCGCCGCCTGCCAGATTTCCTGAATACTGTACACGGCATCAATGCCGGGCGCGCCAAACACCGTTTGCGGCTGCGCCAGATCGACGCCGTGCGCCGCGTCCAGTGGGGCCGCCGCGGGTACGGTGTTGTTCACGGGGCGCAGGCCATGCGCCACGGCGCGGGTCTGTCCATCCGCGCCGGTCAGATAGTCGCGGAAAAGACGGGCGGCTTCTTGTTGCTGCGTGCCGGCATTTTCGTTCACGCACGCCGGATGAGCAGCCACAAACGTCCCTTCAAACGGGTAAACCGGCACAAGACCATCAGGTTCGGTGCTGCGCCCATATTGCAGAACGGTACTCTCGTACATAATGCCGGCACCGAGGAAAGTGGGGCCGCGCTCCGCCATCGTGCGCCCCAGGCTGTCCGTATCACTGCTAAACCAGGAAACGCCCCCCTCAAACGCGCCCACAGACGCCTGCACAATCGGCTGCTGAATATCTTGCGGCGAAACCGCTTCCGTTTTCGACTGCGCCGCCTGCACAAGAGCCAGCAGCGTACTCGCGCCCGTGGCCGACAGGCCAGGATGGGTGTGTCCCAGGCGCAGGGTTGCGCCATACTGGCCGCCGCTGTAGTACGCCCAGGCGGACGAATCCGCGGCCAGGCTACCAATGTCCAACCAGCCCAGGTCGCGCCCAGGCCAGCCGAGGGCCTCCGCCAGCGGTCGCCAGAGGGCGATCACCAGCGGGCTTTGTGCCACGCTAACGCAATCGGACTGGAAGGCGCCACCGCCCCGGTCGGCCAGAATGTTGGCCCAAACTTTGTCGTCAGGAATCCAGAGGGTGGGGTTGACTTGCCCATCACGCAGGTCAACGACAGCTTGCCCGGCCTCCGTGGCCGGCAGCAAGTTGATGTAGATGGGATCGCCGTCCGCGTTTTCGATGCCGGCAGCGTTGAAATCAGCGACGCTGTCGGCAAGCCAGGCGGTGAGGCTGGTGTTCGCCAGGATGTCAATCTGGACGGCATTGCGCGGGGGTCCATCGCTTTGGGTCAGGGTACAGGCAAATGCCGGCATCATCAACGCCACCACCAGCCACCACCAACCGCGAGATCTTTTTATCATCGCTCACATTCTCCTTCATATCCCACGTCAGCGTCCCACCGTGATCAGCGTCATCTCCACGTACCGGTCCTCCGCCTGTTTCACCGCGTCATCCGTATTGCGATGATCCTCCGGCGGAAGCTGCGCCGTCACAATAAAACGCGCCGGGTCAATCCCCTGCGAAACCAGGTAATCCACCACCGATTGCGCCCGCGCCTCGGCAAAATCAAGAATCTCCTGCTCCGCATACGGCGGGTCATTGGCCGGCCAGGCAGAAGAGCCCTTCACTTCCAGGAAAAGGCCGATACTCTGCGACAACGTGGGAATAACGCACTCATCCAGACGCCGGCGCGCCTCCAGCGTCAACTCCGTCGATTCCGGCAAGAAGTCGAACTTACGGCAGGGCAGCACCGCTAACGTCGTCGCCGCTTCCGTATCCACGCCGGAAAGGTCGAGCTGGGCCGAAATCGAAAAAGTATCGTTCACCGGTTTGCCATTGGCCTGCAGACTTGCTTGCTGCGCCGACCGCTCCACAAAGCGCGTATCCACGAGGTCTTGCACGTCGTAATCAGGAATTTGCAGGCCGGAAATGGAAATCGTCCAGACGCGCCGGGCAATCTCCAGACGGTTGTAAAGCGGCGTGGGGTCGCGCATCACAAACGCATTGTCGCCCAGGTCCGCCTGCGCCACGCTCTCCAGCCAGGCGCGCAAATCGCTGCTGGCCGTTTCCGCATAGACGAAGCTCCAATCGTTGTGTCCCCAGGCGGCAATGTTCGCCGCCGCCGTGTCGAAATCCTCGAACTGATCTTTCAACGTGGCAAACCAGGCATCGTGGAACGATTGCACCAGGTCCGTTTCGCTGTTCAGGCTCTGCCGCGAAGTGACAATGACATCGACCACGATACGCATTTGCGCCGAACTGAGCAACGGCTGCCCGCCCGTGGCCTCGGCGTCGTAAATGTCCGGCTCCCAGCCGGAAACGACGTCCGCCTGCTCCGCGTTGAAGGCGGCCACGGCGTCGGCGACGCTGTCCTGCGGCACGAGGGTCACGTCGAAGCGGGGGTTTACCTCGGCAATGGACAAGGCGTAGTAAGCGAAATACTCGCCGACGCTGCCGCGAGAGAAGGTGATGCGCTTGCCTTTCAGGTCGTTGATCGTGCTGATGCCACGCCCCCACAACTGGTCCGCACCGGCGCTTTCGTCAACGATAGCCGTAATCACGCCGGGATTCTTCAAGGCGACAGAGTCCAGCGTCGTCAGCAGGCAGTCCCACTGGCCGCTTTCCAACAAAGCTGTTCGTTGCTCTTCGGAAACGTCGTAGGCGGGGTCGTCATCCAGGAAGAAGGGGACGATGCTCAGGTGGAAGCCATGCGCAACGTCCTGCCCGGAAACCTGCATCTGCTGCAAGGTGAAGTAGCTGCCGAAGGCATCCGCGCCGCAGACGTAGGTCGGCAAGCCGTCGTCAAGGTTGGCTGACGGGGCGAAGATGGGATCGGGCGACTCTAATTGGGCGGCGGGGGTGGGGGTGATGCCGGCATTCACCGTAACAACAGGCGTCGGCGTCACATCCGCCTCCATCCTGCCGCGCACCAGACTGTAGGCCCCCACACCACAGATGACCAATAGAGCCAGCCCCACAATGCCAATAAAGACAAGGCGGGTACGGTCAATGTTCTGCATGGACAATGCTCCTTTCCATCATCAATTTCCGCGCAAGCAAATTGATGAACGAATGTGACTATACAGGTCATCTGCCCAGATTGGACCAATTTGCTCTGGTTGAATCTTATTGATGTCTACAAAATTGGTCCAATCTCTCGGAGACGTGAATAGTTACGAACGAATAATGTTTCTTCGAAGTCACCAACGGTACAACGCCCTATCCAGATACGTTTCACCGGGCAAACACCCGCCTTACGACGGGCGTCTTACTACAAATTACGTGGGAAATGGTGGGGCGTCGCAATCCGGGCCTGTCGTCTTTCCGACAATCGGCAGCCCCCTTCGCCTTCTGCTTTCCGCCACCCGCCTTCTACTTGATGAAGCCGAGGTTGCGCAGTACCTCATCAAAAGACTGGCCGCCGACCCGTTCAAAATGGTAGCGACCATTTTCGTCCTGGTCCACGATCAATTCATCTGATTCGGGCAAAACGCAATGTTTGCTGCCCCGCACCCCACCCAGCATCTCCTGATAAGCGCCAATGCCAAAGAACCCCAGGTAGAGGTCGTCCGTTTCCACGGGTAGGTAGAGGGGAGAGTGGCTGTGTTTGGGTGGATAGATATCGTCGCTATCACACGTGAGGCCACCAAGTTGCACCCGCTGGAACGGTTTGTCCAGATGGGTCAGGGGAAGAACAATGAAATGCTCTCCCAAGGCCCAACTGTCCGGAAACGAGGTCATAATGGAGCCGTCGATGATGTACCACGGATACGGGGAGTTGTTTTCTTTGACCGTGATCACCTTGAACAGGTGCGCGCCATGTTCAGTGGTGGTGTAACGGCCAAATTCGCCCATGATGTCGGGCACGGGCACGCCATACCGGTCGCAAATCTCCTGGGAGGTACGCAGGAGGCGGCGCACGAAGTCGAGATAGTCAAAATCAAAGTCCAGCGTCATCGGTGCCGGCATTCCCCCGCCAAAATTGAATATCGACAACGACGGATACCGCTGCCGCAGCCGCGCAAACATCTCTAGCGGCGGCGTCAACCGCCGGATGAACTCCTCCGGGTCCGTCAACTGGCTACCCACCATGCCATGATACAACCGCAGCGTCAGATTCGGCGCCGCCGTCACATAACTGGCCGCCCGCCACAGCATCTCATTATCCAGCCCAAAGCGAGAATCATACGCATCCATCTCCGCCGCGTCCGCATGTGGGCCATACGTCTTATGCCGCAGCCCGACCTGAAACCGCTGCTCCGACGATACCAGTGGCGGCAATTCGCCCAGGTCCTCAATGACCGGGATCAGCCGCTCATGCGCCCGGCGCAGGTTGAGTATGCTTTGCGCATAATCCGTACCCGCCGCCTTAAAGCCGTTACAGATAACGAAACGATCCGGTGTCAGCAGTCCGCGCTCAATCATGAGGAAGGCAATTGCCACATCCACCACGGACGACAT
This sequence comes from Ardenticatenales bacterium, assembly GCA_020634515.1. Taxonomy (NCBI): domain Bacteria; kingdom Bacillati; phylum Chloroflexota; class Ardenticatenia; order Ardenticatenales; species Ardenticatenales bacterium. Next base: position 140,644 of record JACKBL010000003.1, read on the forward strand.
CTCATGATTGGCCCCCGCGCCCAACGTGGTACGGATTACCTCCTCCGCCGCGTTCGCTTTGGAGGCATAGGCGTAATGAAACTGGCCGGCGTAGCCCAATTCGGCGCGCGCCTGCGCAAAAAACGCCTGCATTGCCGCAATGCGCTCCCGAATCTTGGGCAGGTAGACGATTTCCAACGGGCTGGGCAATGATTTCCCAATTCCCGGAAATGCCGGCCCCTCAACGGCGTTGCGATCTTTGAGGAAAAGCTGCGCCAGATTGACGCCGCCAAAATGGAGTTCCCCCTGTACCACGTGCAAGTAATCATTGAAGCGATGGCCGTCGGGAACGGGTGTTTCCCGCTCCCAGCCGATGATGGGATGCGTCATAGTAAGCCACTCGTCCTTGTCACGTGCGATGCCCTTGCCGTCGCACCTGTGAAAACAAACGACCGCCGGCGGCGCGGTACGCCTGTTCAGTTGCATTCATTATACCACTACCGGTCCTCAGACAAGCGCAAGCTGCGCCAGGAGCCACTCTCCTCCCGCTTCCAGATCGCCATCCAGGGCAAAGGGGAGCGCGCGCACCTGCACCTGACCAACCCGGATGTGAAAGGGGCGCGCCAGGGGAGCGGGGTAGATGAGGATGGCCTGCGCGCATTGTTTTGCTTGGGCGTAAGCGACAATCTGGGTCACGTCTTCCGCCGTCGGTTGCGCGGCCAGCTTGTATTTCGTGTCCAACACGGCCAGGGGCGACGCGCCAGCGGCATGATAGAGAGCCAGGTCAATCCGTAAACGAAGCGCACCGTCATCAAAGCTGACCTGCTCCTGCGCCTTCAGCGTGTAGGCGGCGGGCAGATGCGCCTGCAACCATTCGGCCACGAACAGCTCGTATAGGCGGGCCATGTCCACCAGGAAAGGCCACATCGGTTCCCCTCCACTCTGGTGGTCGGGTCCCGTGTGCGTGAGGAAAAAGCGGCAAATGGCGTGCAGCGGCGCGTAGTCCAAATTGAGGCGGTCATAAGGGCGGTCAAGGCATTCCCACGGCAACACCGGGCGCAAACGCACCAATCCATGCAGCGTCCAGAAGGCGCGCCGTAGCAGCAGGCGTGTGGAGTCGCTCAGCAGCGGGCTGTGCGCGACGAGCCACAAGGTCCAGGCCAGAATCTGGTTGTCCGTCGTGTCCGTCGTTTGCTCCTGGTAGCGGCAAGGCAGCGTGACCGCTGGCGGCTGCCGCAGTGCCGCCGCCAGGTTCAGCCGCCCGCGCAGGAACGGCAGCGAGGCTTCCCGCGACACATAATCGCGGCGCAATCCTTGCCGCGCCCGCAGCAGTACGCGCTCCGCCAGCAGCCGGGCCAACTGCTCATAAAATTCCGGCAGCGAGGCGCTGGTGGTCAATCCGTCCAACCAGCGCCAGCTTCGCAGCCTGTAGGCATACGTCATCATGCCGAACAGGTTTGCCAGGGGTGTTTTCGGTTGCAAGCGCAGATGGAAATCGGGATGCAGGGGAATGTGCCCGACCCACCCCAGTGAGGTGAGCCGCCACTGCCCACCCGTTTTCGGCGAGGGAAATTCCACGGAAATTTGCCGCCCGTACTGCTGCCACAAGCGGGTTCCCAACGCCTCCGGGAGTTGGTGGGCCGGCAGGAAGTGGGGGGTATATTCGGCAAGGGAAAGCGTTTGTCTGCTCTGGCTGCTCATGGTGGTGATGGAAAACGACGGGTTTTTGTTCAGGAGTGGGCTGTGCCTGTTATACTTGCCGGCATTCCGCAACTGCCGCGCCGACTGCCTGATTATACTCGTTCTGGTCGTGGGTGGGGTGGTTGATGCCGGCATTTCCCCTGCCCCACACGCAACAAGGACCAGCGCACATGTCCAGTAACAAAGCACGCATCTTCATCGCCTACACCGGCGGCACCGTCGGCATGAAAAAAACGGCCAACGGGTATCAACCTATCCCCGGTTACTTACAACACCTGATGGCGCACATACCCCAGTTTCAAGCCGAAGCCATCCCCCACTACGACATTTACCAGTTCCAACCGCTATTGGACAGCGCCAACATGACGCCCGCCAACTGGGGAGAAATCGCCCGCGTTATCTACGCCCACTACGAGCATTACGACGGTTTCCTCGTCCTGCACGGCACGGACACCATGTCCTTCACCGCCTCCGCCCTCTCTTTCATGCTAGAAAACCTGGGTAAGCCCGTCATCCTCACCGGCTCACAAATTCCCCTGGCGGAACCGCGCAGCGACGCCCTGGAAAATCTACTCTCCTCCCTCATGATCCTGGGAAAATATCACCGCCATCTGGCCGGGGTTTTTCTCTATTTCCACAACAACCTGTTCCGCGGCAACCGCACTGTAAAAGTAGACACCGACGCTTTTGCCGCCTTTGCCTCGCCCAACTTTCCCCCCGTGGGCCTGGCGGGCATCAACTTCGAGATCGATTGGGAGTTAGCCAACGCGCCGGGCACGATAGACGAGACCACCGATCCGCCGACCGTCGTACAGATTGGGGATGCGGTCGTGGCCGCGTTTCGCCTCTTTCCCGGACTGAAGGCGGAATATCTCAGCACGATTTTGGCCCCGCCGGTGCAAGGGGTCGTGCTGGAATGCTTCGGCGCGGGGAACGCACCCGCGCACAATCGCCCATTTATGCAGGCATTGGCGGCGGCAACAGAGCAGGGGGTGGTCATCGTGGACGTGGCGCAACCGCTGCGCGGTTCGGCGGACCTGCGGCTGTATGCCACGGGACGGGCGCTGCTGGATGTGGGGGTGGTCAGCGGCTACGATATGACGGCGGAAGCGGCGCTGACGAAGCTGTTTTATCTTTTTGCGAAAGGGTATACACCCACGCAGGTGCGGCGGCTGGTGCAGGAGAATTTGCGCGGCGAACTGACACCGCCGGCGGAAGTGCCGCCGGCAACCGATATGCTGCGACGGCGGCTGGTAAGTTATCGCCGCCGCCAGTAGCCACTGTCCGAGTGCTTGAACTCGCGCTCTGAAAGGAGTACGATTATGGGCAGATGAGGGCACAAGGGACCGTCTGCTCCAGGATGAAGCTCTGGCTGTCTAAAGGACGACGTTACCAGACAACCCGGTTTCCTCTCCCTGGGCGCCATTACGCGCAATGCCCGGAAACCGGTTTTTCCCGATGTTCTCCAGGATATGCCCGGATCGGGGCAAAGCGAGGCGATGATATGAAGCAGTCGTGGTTCAAAGCATGGGGGTGGGTTTACCGCCCGGTTTCCTGGCAAGGGTATGTGGCGGCGCTGGTGGCTCTGGCTTTCTGCGTCCAGGTCTTCGTGGCCGTGGATAGCCATTCGCACTCCGTCAGCGATACGCTGTATGGCGTTTTCCCGTTTGTGGTTTGCTGCTTTTTGCTGCTGAACTGGCTGGCGTCCAAGACGTGCGCATAGCGGCAGGGGAGGACGTCAGGCGGGGTGGAGTGTTATCAGGGTGATTTCGGGAGGGCAGAGGAAGCGCACACGGGGGGCGCTCAATCCTTCCAGGCCGATGCCGCGACTGACGTAGAGGTGGGTGCGCCCGGCCTGATAGTGCCCCATTTCGTATTGTTTGCCCAACTGCGAACTGGTGAGGAGCGCGCCGTAGAAGGGGAGGCGAATCTGGCCGCCGTGGGTGTGGCCGCAGAGGTAGAGGTCAATGTTGCCGGCATTTGCCTCCGGCATGAGTTCGGGTGAGTGATAAAGCAGAATGCGGGGAACGGCGGGGGGCAAGGCCGCGGTCAATTCCTGCAAAATGGCCGCGTCGTAGGGGAGATCGTGGCTGCAATCAATGCCCAGAAGCGCCAACTGCCGGCCGTCACCGAGGTCGAGGAGGCGGGCCTGGTGGCGCAGCAGGTGGATAGGGAGGTCGTGGAAAAATGCCGGCATTATCTCCCGCACATCCAACGGCGGACTCCCCAGCGTAGCAAAAACCCCCAACCGAGCGCGCAACTGGCGCAGCACCCGGCGCGACGCCGCCTGCGCCGCCGCGTCATGCACATACGACAGGTTGAGATAGTCCCCCGTGATCAGGATCAGGTCCGGGTTCGCCTGGCGCGCCAGCTCCAGGACGCGCTGCTCCCGCCGCGAGAATCGTTCCACGTGCAGGTCGCTGACGTGTAGAATGTGGAGGGGGGCGTGAATGCCGGCAACCGGCACATGCAACCGGGTCAGCGACAGGCGATGTGGTTCAATCCACGTCCCCCAAATGAGGAGCAGCGTCCCCGTTAACTGCACGGCGGCCAAAAGGAGCAAGGCCCCATTCGGCAGCCAGTGAGCCAGGAACGCCAGCGCCGCCGCCAGAAACAGGCGCGGCGTCGCCAGCACAAAGAGGTGGGAACGCCATTCGCCCCAGGAGATGCCCAGACGCGGCAGCGACGCCAACCACAGCGCGTCGGTCGCGGCAAAAAGGAGCATGAGGCCGCCGGCGCGCCAGGCAGCGTCCGGCGAGACAAAAAGCCGCCACCAGCCTGCCAGCAGGAACACCAGCAGCAGGCTGAGGGCGGCTACCCGCGGCCAGGTCCAGGCCGCGGGCCGGTAGAACCACAACATCCCTTTGTGCAGCCAGCTTTGTTCCAGCAGATCGAGCCGGGGCGCGGATGAAGGCCGCACCTGCCAAACCGTTTCCGGCGCGCTGCGCAAAGGGGGGATCATGGGTTAACGGATTTCGGCTTCGATGGGGAGCGTGCCGGCATTTTCAAACACCAGCGTCAGCGGAATCTTCTCACCCGTCGCAAACGCCTGCGGCATTTGCAAACACATCACGTGCAGCCCGCCCGCCTTCAGCGTCACCGTGCCACCCGCGGGAATCTCAATGCGTCCCCCCTCCACGGGGCGCATCTGCATCACACCCGCATCGTCCATCGACGATTCGTGCAGTTCCGTCACCCCGCAGGCGGCAGTCTCCACACGCAGCAGCGCGTCATCCTCCGCTCCCTTGTTTTCGATGGTCATATAAAACGCCCCCGATTGCGCCATCATCGGTGAAGGCCGTCCCCAAACGTCCGTCACCTGAACGCCTGACGCTTGCGCGCCACAGGCAACCAACAGCAACATCAAAGGCACGAACAAAGTGTGTGAAAAACGTAACAAAGTCTTCATGGCGTGCATTATAGCCAAAGCAGGGCGAAATTCAACCATCCGCCACGCCACCCAGCCTTTCTTATTTTCTCAGGTCTTGTGTCGGGCGGAACAGGCGGGGCAGCATCTGGATACCGACCGGCGCCTCGTCTCCCGCCTGTCTCGCCCCCCTGGGTCACACAAAGGTGAGACAGCGCGGAGAAGAGGTCGCCCGCCTGAACAAGAAAAGGCCACGCCGTTCCCCCTACGCCAGGTGTCCCCCAAATTGCCATTTGCTGCACGCCGCCGCCATTGGCATGCAAGGCAAGGAGGAGTAGAATCACGTCATCCTCATTTGCGACCCCGCTTTTTGCGACCCCGCTTTTTGCGGTCCCGCTCTTTGCGTCCCGGCTTCTTGCGGGCCTGATCTCTTGTGAAATAAATAAGGAGTTCCCTCTCATGCGTCATGTTCCCCGATTTGCCCTTATCATTGTGCTGGCCGGCATCATATTGCTGGTCGGCGGGCGCGCCCACGCCAACACCCAAAGCGTTGACTGCGTTGATGGCTACGCGGACATTTACCCCTGCGAAAACGTCAACTTGCTCGGTCAGGTCACGCTGGCGGACATGGGCGTCACCAATCCCGACCTCCATGGCAACGACCATTGGGGCTGGACGGACCCGGATACAGGCAAAGATTATGTCGTCTTTGGCATCTCGGACCGAACCACCTTCATCGATGTGTCCGACCCCACCGGCCCCGTTTTTCTGGGCACGCTCATGGGGGCGGACGGCGCTTCGCAGTGGCGCGACATCAAGGTTTACGAGAATTATGCCTTTATCACGGCGGATATTCCCACGTCAAGCGGCGTCCAGGTCTTTGACCTGACGAAACTGCGCGACGTGACCAACCCGCCGGAAACCTTCACCGCCGACGCCTTCTACGATGGCTTTGGCCCCGGCCACAACCTGTGGATTAACGAGGAAAGCGGTTATCTCTACGCTTTCCGCTCCAACACCTGCGATGCGGCCATCCACGTCGTCAACATCCAGGACCCGCTCAATCCCACCTTTGCCGGCTGCGTGGCCACGGACGACGCCCCGCTGTCCGACAGCGAATGCATCATGTATGACGGGCCGGACGCCGATTACACCGGGCGCGAAATCTGCTTCACCGGCAGCGACGATGACATGGGTATTGACGACGTAACGGACAAGGAAAACCCTGTCGTCATCGCCCGCTTTGGTTATCCCACGATCCAGCGCGCGCATCAAGGCTCCCTGACGGCAGATCGCAAGTATTGGCTTCTCAGCGACACGATGGATGAGCAAAATTTGGGCATCAACACGCGCACCTACGCTTTTGATGTCACCGACCTGGATAACCCGCACTATCTCGGCTACTACGAACACGACAACACCTCGCGCGACCACAACCTGTACATCGTCGGCCATCTGGCTTATGAAACCAACTGGACGGCGGGGCTGCACATTCTGGACATCAGCAACCTGCCGGGCACCGACTTCACGGAGGTGGGTTACTTCGACGTGATGCCGGAGACGAACAGTATCGCGCAGGAAGGGTCGTGGAGTAATTACCCGTGGTGGGATGACTTCGTCAGCGTCAGCACGACGGCGGGCGGTCTCTATTTGCTGCAATATGTGCCGGAAGCGCCGACGAGTGTGAGTTTGAGCGGTTTTGCCGGCATTCCCGCCACCCCCCTCTGGCTCCCCCTGCTCCTGCTCGGCAGCCTCTCCCTCGTCATCCTCGCCTGGCGCAAACAACGCGCCTGACCCCGACCCCGGACGACAAAAGCCGGTTCTCCAGGCACTCGCGGGGAGTGGAGGCTTTAGCCGGAATAGGTGCGCAAGAACGGGCTGAAGCCTCGACGCCAAGCCCATATGTGAGGCAGACCCCGCGAAATCCGAAAGAATCTTGATGTCAAAGGCGGTTTGAGACTTTTGTAGTCTGTTTTCAGGACCGACTACAAAAGTCTTGGCCGGCGGATCGATGTCAAAGCCGGTTTGAGGCTTTAGCCTTCCCTCCCCCTCTTCCCCTTTCCCTTTTCAAAACGCGAAGAGAATAGCGAGCAATGGTCTGGGAACAACTTGCGGAAGCGCGCTGTTCGTATGCCATTGGCTGTTGACCAAATGACCATTTGATGACTTGACAAGCGCGGGAGATTTTTGTATTCTTTTTTGTGAAATTGTTCACAAGCAATTTCCGCCGTCTGCATAACGCAGCCACGCAATCATCAACGAATACATGACGCGCTGAGGGACTGCTCCAGTCCAGAAAACGGCGCGCCTGCCGGGAGACGGTTTAGTCCACCACCCACGGACAACCGCCAACCTACCATCGAGGAATCTTATGTCTACGCTTACTTCCCCTTCCCCCACGCAGATTACCGCCAGCCCATATCCGCCTGGCCCCAAGGGGCACTTCGTCACGGGTACGGTGCGCGAGTTCCAGCAAGATTCGCTGGGAACGGTCATCCGTATGCACCGGCAGTATGGCGATGCGGTCCGGATGCGCTTCTTTCTGCACTACTATGGCTACCTGTTCTTCCACCCGGACCATTACAAGCACATTTTGCAGGACAACAACCGCAACTACACCAAGATGCCCAGCCCCACGTTTCAGGTGATGGAGCCATTGGTGGGCAATGGCCTGCTGACCAGCGATGGGGATTTCTGGCGGCGACAGCGGCGGCTGGCGCAGCCTGCCTTCCACCGCCGCCGTGTCGCCAGCTTTGGCGAGACGATGGTGCAGGCCACGGCGCGGATGCTGGACCGCTGGCATACGGCGGCGCGAGATGGGCAGCCGTTGGACGTGAGCGCGGAGATGACGCAGCTGACGCTGGAGATCGCCGGCCTGACGCTGTTCAGTATGGACCTGACGGGGCAGGCAAGCACGGTGGGGACGGCGTTCACGGATGTGAACCACATTATCACGCGCCTGACGATGCAGCCGTTTGCCCCGTTTACGGTGCGGATGCCTTTTGTGCCCACGACGCGGAGATTAAATGCCGGCATTCACACCCTCGACACCGTTGTCCACCAAATCATCAGCGACCGCCACGCCGACAACAAAGACCACGGCGACCTCCTCTCCATGCTCATGCTGGCCCGCGACGAAGAAACCGGCGCCGCCATGACCGACCGGCAACTACGCGACGAAGTGATGACGCTGCTGCTCGCCGGACACGAAACAACCGCCGTCGCCCTCAGTTGGGTACTCTACCTGCTCGCCCGGCATCCCGACGTCGCCCGCCGCCTGGAAGCAGAGATTGACGACGTGCTGGCCGGACGAACCGTGAGCATGGAAGACCTGCCACGGCTCACCTACACCAGCATGGTCATTGACGAGACGATGCGCCTCTATCCGCCCGCCTACGCCATCGCCCGCTGGGCGCAGGAGGCGGACGAAGTAGGCGGCTACCGCGTCGATGCCCAATCCGCCCTCACCCTCTTCCCCTACATCACCCACCGTCACCCCGAATTCTGGCCGCAACCGGAAACCTTCGATCCCGAACGCTTCACGCCCGCGCGGGTAGCCGAACGTCCCCGCTTTGCCTACGTACCATTTGGCGGCGGACCGCGCCAATGTATCGGCAACAGCTTCGCCCTCACCGAAGCGCAGTTGATTCTCGCCTCGCTGGTGCAGCGTTACCGCTGGCAGCCGGTCAGCGCCGCTCCCGTGGAAGTTGAACCGCTGATCACGCTGCGGCCCAAAGGGGGCCTGCCCATGCGCCTGCAGCCGCGCGCCTGACGCGCCCATGCCGGCAGAAGACCTTGACTTCTCGGCGGCCCATCGTATTAGGACAGATGGGTTCATTCTTGGAGAACGAACCCATCTTGGCACGAAGGAACATTGACCGATGGAAGCCTACAAGTTTCAAACAACCATACAAGAAGACGGCATCATCCAGATTCCGCGGATTGCCAAATGGGTCAATCAACAAGTTGAAGTCTTCATCGTCCTCGGTCCAGAAAACCCGCCGGAACCCAGTCCCACACCGGTCCCATCTATCATCACATTTCTGAAAAAGTGGCGCGGGTTCCTCAAGGAGTTTGATCCAGAACAACTGAAGGCCGAGTACTTGCAGGAAAAATATGGATGAAGATTCTGATTGATACAAACGTCATCCTGGACATTGCCCTGGAACGCCAACCATTTGTGGAACAGGCAATGAGTTTGTTCGAAGAGGCAGAACGAGCACATGTCGCTCTGTACGTCACGGCCACGAGATTACCGATTTGTATTACATTACTCGCAAAGCAAAAGGCCATGCGGCTGCCATGAATTTCATTTCAGGTTTGCTGGAGTATGTAGAAGTCGCTGGTGTGGAGAAGCAGGTCATCAGAGACGCGCTTCACTCAGACCTGGCTGATTTTGAAGATGCCATTCAAGAAAGCGCGGCAAAGCGGGAAAATATCCCGTCATCGTGACCCGCAATGAAAACGACTTTGTAAACTCCACCTTGGAGATTTTCAATCCGCAAACATTCCTGAAAAAGGAATGACGCACAAACCATCCCGCTTTTGCCAATCGGTCTGGTACTGAACGTCGCGCATCCTGAGAATGACGTATCGAGGTGCGCGTTTTTTTGCGTGCCGGCATTTCGCCCCATCTGACCGGACGCATTGAAATTTTCCCCGTTGCGCTCTAAAATCAACGCCATGAGGTATGTCCGCCTCATTTCGTAAACATCGGCGTCGCTTGCGGTCAAAAGCAAGTCAAGGAGTAACTGCTGAGCCAGATTGGACCCATTTTCTCTGGCGAAAAGAGTCACTGAGCGCGTGAAATTGGTCCAATCTCCAGAGAGCGTTAGCAGTTACGTCAAGGAAAGGTTGATGAACCCCAGGTATCCAGATCGCGTCCGCATTGCCCACCTGCCCACACCCGTGGAACCACTGGAACGATTAACACGGCATCTGGGAGGACCCCAGTTGTTCATCAAGCGGGACGACCAGACCGGGCTGGCGGGTGGCGGTAACAAAACGCGCAAGCTGGAGTTCCTGGTGGCGGATGCGCTGGCGCAGGGGTGCGATCATTTGATTACGACGGGCGCGCCGCAAAGCAACCATTGCCGGCAAACCGCCGCCGCCGCCGCGCATTTTGGTCTGGGGTGCAGCCTGGTGCTGCGCGGGACGGAGCCGCCCACCAGCACCGGCAATATCCTCCTGGACCGACTCCTGGGCGCGCACCTCTACTGGTGCGATGACCGCCCCGGCGCGGAAGTGATGGCCGCCGTGGCCGCGGAAGTGAAGGCCATGGGGCGCAAACCCTACGTCATCCCCCTGGGTGGCTCCAACGTCTTCGGGGCGGCCAGCTACGTGCTGGCCATGGAGGAGCTGATGGCGCAGTTGGCGGCGATGCCGCTCAACGTGGACTTCATTGTGTTTGCCAGCAGCAGCGGCGGCACGCAGGCGGGCATCGTGCTGGGGGCGCGAGTTTTTGGCTTCCGTGGCAAAATTCTGGGAATCAGCGTGGACCACGAGGCGCAGGCGCTGCAAACGCAGGTGGCGGCGCTGGCCACGGCGACGGCCACGCACCTGGACCTGGGGACGGTGTCGGTCGCGGACCAGGTGGAAGTGAATGATGATTATCTGGGGGGCGGTTACGCGGTGATGGGGGAGACGGAACTGGAAGCGATGCGCTTGCTGGGGCAGTTTGAGGGGATTTTGCTGGACCCGGTGTACACGGGGCGGGCGATGGGCGGGTTGGTTGACCTGATTCGCTGGGGGGCCTTCCGGCGCGGGCACAAGGTTTTATTCTGGCACACGGGAGGAATGCCGGCACTCTTCGCCTATGCGGACAAACTCATCTGAAAGCGCGCAAAAATCATTCGTCACATTTCATCACGGCAAGAAGGAGCGCTCAATGCTGCCCCTCAGCCGTTCAGTTTACCATTCTCCACTACCCTTAAGCACCTGTTCATATAGATTGTCAGCTATCCGAAAATCATGGTTGCGTAGGAGGTCCAGCAAAGGGCGTAAAACTGAAATCACTCCACGCCTCTTCGCCAACATCAGAATTCCCAACGTGCCTAGCACAAAAAGCCCCAAACCTTCCGCAAGGCGTCTGGCAGGTAAGTCGTCCAAAATGACGACCATATCTCTTTTCGTTAGCGTCAATTCTATGGCAAGACCAATAACCTGACTTTCTCCAGCCCCCAACGAAGCGCGCAACACATCAGCACTGAGCGGCTGTTGCAATGGTTGCACGATGACCCAATCTGGTCGCGGGCGAACCGTGCGGATTTCTTGCATAACTGCGGGCGGGACATAGATTGACTGAAAGGTCAAAAACCGGGTTTTTACACATGAACCACTCTGGTAATTTTTGCCGGACAATCGAAAAACCCGGTTTTTCAGTGAACTCATGTCTAATGCTGTTATTTGGTGCAACGCAATCAGACAACTGGCATCCGCAATGGCAACGGAAGTCATTGAATCATTTCCAATCGTTGCCTCTCTGCCGCCCATTCATCCATCGTCATATCAAAAAAGGGGATTCCTAGTCGAGAAGTATACGCAATAAAGGCATCTCTTGACATATCCAACAGCTCCGCTGCTTTCCCGCTGCTAATACGTCGCTGTCGATACAGTTCAATCACTATCAACTCTTGGGCGGTTTCGTGTACTGGCCGGTTTAGGGCCTGCAACAAAGCAACCAACTGTTCGTTCAACTCAACCTGAACCGCTTGCATAACGACCTCCAGATTATCATCACGTCTACTCCCCCATTATACTGCACAAGAAGCCCCGCGGAAATTGCCAAAAACCTGTTGGAACCCGCTATGGGTTGCCGAGGTGGAAAAGTGCCGGCATATACACATCCCAATTCTCCACTTCCGGCGTCGCTGTGGGCGTCGCTGACGGCATCGGCGTCTGCGTGACCGTCGGCGTCGCCGTGACCGTTGGCGTGGCCGTCGCCGTCGGCGTCCGCGAAGGCGTGGGAGAGGGGCCGGGCGTCGCCGTATTTGTGGGCGCAGGCGTCGCCGTGGCCGTTGGCGTGGCGCTGGGTGTGGCTGTGGCCGTCTCTGTCGGTGTGGGTGTTGGCGTCGGCGCCGCCCCCAGCGTCATCTTCAACACAAACGCATCCGTCTCAATGCTGTTGTGCGTCTCATCATACGCGCCCGCCGTCGTCGGAAAATCGTCCGAATCCGTCTGCCCCGTCAGGTAAACCATGTCCGCGCCATCCAGCGCCACGGCCAACCCTTCATCCACGTTGCCGCCTCCCAGGTACGTGCCGTAAAGCAGCGACTGCCCCGCCGCGTCCAACCGCGCCAGAAAAGCGTCCTGCATCCCGTCCAGGGCATTATCAAAGCCATTTCCCGCCACGGGAAAATCCGCCGCCTGCGTTTTGCCCGTCACCAGGGCGCGGTTCTGGCCGTCCAAAACGATCTCCGCCCCCTGGTCGCTGCCCAATCCACCCAAAAACGTGCCGTACACCAGCGCCGACCCCGTCGCATTCAGGCGGGCGACGAAGGCATCCGGGCAGGGTAGGCCACAATCTCCACCGCCAAACGTTCGATCATAGGCCCCCGCACTGGTGGGGAAGTCACTCGAGCGGGTCATCCCGGTTACAAACACGTTGCCGCCGGCATTGAGGGCCAGCCCCGCCCCTCGGTCTTCATCACTACCGCCCAAATATGTGCCATAAACCACCGTGCCGGCATTTAGATTTAACTCAAAGACATAGACATCCCAACCGCCAAAAGGTGTAGGTGAGAAAGAACCAGCAGTGGTCGGCATATCCTGCGAATTCGTCCAACCGGAAAAGTAGACGAAACCCGAATCATCCACGGCCACTGCCGTCGCCTCGTCAATGCCACTGCCCCCAACAACGAACCCTCGCTCCAGACTGGAGCCGTCCGCGCTTATGCGAGCAACGAATGGACTGCGATTGTCGGCAGGGCCAATGATGTTCGTAATAAAATCAGAGGACCATGTGCTGCCAACAACATACGCCCTGCCGTTTGCATCCACCGCCACGCCATTAGCCAGATCGAAATCTGTTCCGCCAAGAAAAGTCGCATAAACAACCTGCCCACTTGCATCCACTTTGATGAGGAAGCCATCACTCCCTCCACCGTACGTGGTGTCATGAGCGCCAGGCGTAACCGGGAAATCAGGTGAGTCCGTGCTTCCTGCCAGGTAAGCATTGCCCATGTCATCCACCGTAAAACCGTAACCATAATCAGGCGCGCTGCTGGGCGGATTGAAATGGATGACGTAATCCAGATCACTGCCATCGGGCAGGAACTTCGCCACATACACGTCAACGCCGTGGTCGGGCGCGGCGGGTCCCACGCCGGGGAACGGCTGCGACGTGGTTGTGCCGCCCACGTACACGTTGCCGTCGCTATCCACGCCAATGCCATCTCCCTCATCCGCGTAAATCCCGCCCAGGTAGCTGCTAAAACTAAAAGGCCAATCCGCCGGCGCGTGCGTCACCGCAGTTGCCAGAGGCCACGCCGCCAGCGGGTCTTGCGCCGCCGCCAGCGTCACGGGTTGCCCCCGGCGCAGCCATTGGCGGCGCAACTGACCACCCGCGCCGCTCATTTCCAGGTCCAGCCCCGGCTGCACGCCGGCAAAACGCAGCCCGCCCCACACGGGCACATTCACGAACTGCCGCCCCCCTTGATAGTAGGAAACGACCGTGTCGCGCGGGGCAAACGGGGTGATGTGCGTCGCCGCCAATGGGAACCGCCGGGCGTCTACGTAGATGGCATCGTGGGTGAACCAGAGGGTGTGATTGCCGGCATCGGCGCGGAAGCGGACGGCGGACGGAAATTGACCCACATTTTGCACAAACAGGATAGGGGACGCGCCCCCTGCCGCGTTGGTGGGCGCGGCGGCGGCCTGCCGCCATCCCCACCAGCCCCAAATGCCTACGCCCATAATCAGCAACCCAACGAGGGCCGCGCGCCAAAATCGTGTTGTCATGTGTGTTTTTCTCCGTTGTTTACTTGCCGTCAGGCGGTGATTATAGCATGGGGGATAGGCGAACTACAGGCGACCGTCGCAAATCATCTCCGCTGCTTCGGCGAGGAGGGGGATGAGTTGGCCCATGCCGGCAAAACGGCTATCCTGAGTCTGTCCGCGCACAAAACGCACATAAATTTGCGCCAGAATCACCGCCACGCGGAACACGCCCAGCGCGTGATAAAAGCGAATGTGCGACACGTCCCGCCCGCTGACGGCCGCATAACGCCGCACCAACTCCGCCCGCCGCAAAAAACCGGCCTCACCCGGCGGCATAATGCTGGCCGCCACCATCCGCAGATAGGGCGGGTCGTCCGGCTCCGTCCAATACGCCAGCAGCGCCCCCAAATCGCACAACGGATCGCCCAACGTACACATATCCCAGTCAAACACCGCCACCGCCCGACCCGGATCATCCGCTGCCAACATCACATTATCCAGTTTGAAATCATTATGCACCAGCGTCGGCGCGGGAGAGGGGGGAATGTGCGTTCGCAGCCACGTATACACCGATTCCATGGCCGGCGTCTCCGCCACTTTGGCCCGCTGCCAGCGCCGATACCAACCATCCACTTGCCGCGCCACAAAGCCATCGGGCCGCCCCAACCCCGCCAGCCCCAACGCGCCATAATCCACCGCTTGCAGCGCCACCAGCACGTCCACGAGCGTCTCACTCATGCGGCGCGCCGCGTCCGTCCGTGCCGCGTAGATAGCGGGCATCTGCGTGCGCACGACCACGCCCTCGCGCCGCTCCATCACGAAAAAGGGCGCGCCGGCCACGGCCACATCGTCGCAAAACAGAAAAGCGCGGGGGGCCAGGGGGAACGCCTGATGCAGCACGGAAAGGACGCGGTACTCCCGCTCCATGTCGTGCGCCGAGGGCGCGACCGGCCCCAGCGGCGGGCGGCGCAACACGTATTGCCGCGCGCCATAATCCAACAAGTAGGTCAAATTGGCCTTGCCGCCGCCGAATTGGCGCACCGCCAACGGTTCGTCGCTGCCCGGCAGGCGCCCGCGCAAGTAGGCCGCCAGCCGCGCTTCATCCAGCCGTTCGTCGGGGCGCATGGGCATGGTGTCTTGCTCGTTCTGGCGCATACGTTATGCCTCGTCGCGCATGGCGCGCAAAATGTGGCGGGCTACGCTCATTTTATGCACCTCGTCCGGCCCATCGTAGATGCGGGCAGCTCGTTCGTGCGCGTACCAGAAGGCCAGCGGCGTATCGTCGGTGACGCCCAATGCGCCGTGCGCCTGGATGGCGCGGTCCAGCACGCGCTGCAAGGTGTTGGCGACGAAGAACTTGATCAGGGAGATGTCGATACGGGCGGCGTAGGCGCCGTGGCGGTGGATTTTTTCGGCGGCGTCGAGGACCATGAGGCGGGCGGCGTTGATCTCCGCCCGGCTTTCGGCGATCCAGTTTTGTACCGTTTGTTGTTCGCCCAGATAGCGTCCCGGAGCGACTTGCCGTGTGAGAGAATGCCGGCACATCAACGCAAACGCCCGCTCGCAAATACCAATCCAGCGCATACAATGATGGATGCGCCCCGGTCCCAACCGCTCCTGCGCAATGGCAAAACCATGCCCCTCCGCCCCCAGTCGGTTGCTTTGCGGCACGCGGCAATCCTCATAGCTGATCTCCGCGTGGCTGGCATGGTCCGCCCCCGGCGTCCCCATCACGGAGATATTGCGCACCAGGCGGAAGCCAGGCGTGTCCGTGGGCACGATGATCTGGCTGGCGCGCTGGTGACGGCTCTCCGCCTCCGGGTTGGTGACGGCCATGACGATGGCGAAGGCCGCGCCCTCCGCCGACGACGTGAACCATTTGCGCCCGTTAATCACGTAGTCGTCGCCCTCTTTGACCGCCGTGGTCTCCAGCCAGGTGGGATTGGAGCCAGGCGCGTCCGGTTCCGTCATGGAGAAGCAACTGCGAATCTCCCCGGCCACCAGCGGGTGCAAGTAGCGCGCCTGCTGCTCCGGCGTGCCATGCTCAATCAACACCTCCATGTTGCCGGAATCGGGAGCCTGGCAGTTAAACAGATAATGACCCAGGGGACTGCGCCCCAGTTCCTCGCTGACGCGGGCGAATTCGGGCAGCGTCAGCCCCATGCCGCCGTAGGCCTGCGGCACTTGCGGGGTCCACAGCCCCAATGCTTTCACCTGCCGCCGCTTTTCTTGCAGCGTGGGCAGCAAAGCGGCAAATGAGCCGTTGAGAAAGGCCGGCTCCAGCGGCATCACCTCCTCGCGGATGAAGGCGCGGACGGTCTGAACGATTTGATCTAGTTGTTCCGGTAGCATAATGACCTCCAAGATTGGTTCATTCTTGCAGAGTAACTGCCAAGCCAGATTGGGGCAATTTTCTCTGGCGAAATGGGTCCAGTCTCCAGAGAGCGCTAGTAGTTACGCAGAATGAACCAATCTAAATAACCTGGCAGGCAGCGCGCCTGACTATTGTATGATAGACTGCTTTGGAACAATGAACAATCAACCGTCAACGGAAAACGAACAACGCGCATTTGACCAACGGCCATGATTCACTTTGGGCGCCGTTTCTTTCCCATCCGCATTTTCCGCGTTTATGCGCGTCCTACAAAGGGGAGGATCATATGAAGTTTCCGGATTCGCTTTTGACAACGCTGCGGGCAGCGCGGCATGTGGCGGTGCTGACGGGGGCGGGCATTTCGGCGGAGTCGGGCATTCCTACGTTCCGCGAGGCGCAAACAGGGCTGTGGGCGCAGTATGACCCGCAGGAACTGGCGACGCCGCAAGCTTTCCGGCGCGACCCGCGCCTGGTGTGGGAATGGTATACGTGGCGGCGGGGGCTGGTGCTGGCGGCGGAGCCGAATGCGGGACACCGGGCGCTGGCGGCGCTGGCGGCCGTGACGCCACGGCTGACGCTGATCACGCAGAATATCGATAACTTGCACCAGCGCGCGGGGAGTCCGGCGGTGATTGAGTTGCATGGGAATATCACGCGCACGATTTGTTTTGAGAACCGCCATCCGGTGACGGATTGGGCGGAGACGAATGCTCCGCCGCCGCGCTGCCCGGTTTGTGGCAGTTTGCTGCGCCCGGATGTGGTGTGGTTTGGCGAGTCGCTGCCGGCATTTAACATCTCCCAGGCCATGCACGCCGCCAAAACGTGCGACATCTTCTTCTCCATTGGCACATCGGCGCTGGTTTACCCCGCCGCCGCGCTGCCGCTGGCCGCCGCCGAGAACGGTCACTTCCTGGTAGAAGTCAATCCGCAACAGACCCCCCTGACGCCGTATGCTTCTTTGTGGTTGGATGGCCCCGCGGGAGAGATAATGCCGGCACTCCTGCGCGCCGCCTGGCCAGATCATCAAACCGGCGATGAAAACGCGCCTTTTGGGAACGGCGCATAGGACGATTGGGCGACTTTCCATAACGTTTGTCATCTTTTATACTTGAGGCGCAACCCTGTTGATTGCCACGACCGAGGGAAGCTGCATGACACCGACGCGGAAAAAGACCCATTCCCCCCCCCCACGCATTCCCCTGGGCGCGGCCCTGGTCATCATCGGGTTGATGATGGCGCTGACGGCCATCCTGCTGTGGGCGCTGGCGCCGGTCGATTTGCCACAACGATTGGCGCTGGCCATCGTCCCCGCGTATGCCACCCCCGTCACGCTGCCCACGCCCATGCCCCTGGCGACAACGGCGCTGGAGGCGGAGGCATGGCGCGGCGGCGTTTTCCTGCCGGAGACCCCGGCGCGCGGCGAACTTCCCTCGCTGGCGGCGGCGGACCTGGCTCCCCGGCTGGTGGCGCGCGCGGCGCTGCCCAACCAGCCCACGCGCCTGTCGATCCCACGCATTGGCCTGGATGCGCCGGTGGCGGCGATTGGCGTGACCACGGTGCGGGCAGGCGGGCAGACCTATTTGCAATGGAATGTGCCTAATGCGCCCGTGGTTGGCTGGCACGACACCAGCGCCGTGTTGGGCGCGGGCGGGAATACCGTTCTCAACGGGCATCACAACATTTACGGAGAGGTTTTCCGCCATCTGGCTGACCTGGAGGCGGGGGATGAGATTGTGGCCTATGCCGGGGAGACGGTGTACCGGTTTGTGGTGAGCGAGACGCTGCGGCTGCCGGAGCGCGGGGAAACGACGGCCACGCGCCTGGAGAATGCGCGCTGGATTGAGCCAACGGCGGATGAGCGGTTGACGCTGATTACGTGTTGGCCTTATACGGGCAATTCGCACCGGCTGGTGGTGGTGGCGCGGCCGGCGGCGGAGACGCCTTGATGGGCTGGCGCGTCGGCCGTCAGCAATCGACGATTAACAGTCAACGAAAGTAACCACTAACGCTCTCTAGAAATTGGTCCAATCTGGCTTAGCCGTTACCAACGAAAATCAAAAAACGCGCTTCTGACCGCTATTCACGATCCACGGCTTCTTTTATCCGCGTTTTCCACGTCTTACCCTTGAAAGAGACGAGTTAGAAACTCGCCCTACAGGATATTTTCGCAGGAGGTTTTATGATGATGAAGTTAAAAGCAAGTGTGTTGATTTTGACGGTGTGGTTGGTTTTTGCCGGCACGGCCTTTGCCCAAGACCCGCGCCCGACACCCACTACCATTCCCCCCACGGGGAACACGGGCACGGATACCGCCCCGGCCAATGGGTCGATCCGGGGCACGGTGTACGAAGATGTGAATTTTGATGGGAAGTGCGGCGTGGGGGATGCGGTGATTGCCGGCATTCCCATCCGTTTCACCAGCAGCGGCGGAGATGCCATTTACCTGCAATCTGGCGAGAATGGAACCTACGGTCTCGTTGCCGTGGGCTTTGGTACGTGGGAGGTCAGTGCGGAACCGCCGGCGGGTTGGGTGGTTTCTTCCACCGACCCAATTGCCGTCACGTTGGTGAATGAGGATGGGCGTAAGGTGGCTTTGGGGGTTGATTTCTGCCTGGCAAATGCCGGCAGCGGCGGCGGCGCAACCCTCCTCCCCGAAGCCGGTGCACCTATTGCCCCGGCGCTGATAGCCCTTTTGTTGGGCGGCCTGTTGCTGGCCGGCGTCGGCGCGGCAATGGGGAAGCGGAGGGAGGAGGTATGAGGTAGGAGGGGCGGTTGGTGGGCGGGGTTTTGCGGGCATGCTCACCACTTGCCGCTCATTGGGGTAGCAGCAGGACTTTGCCTGTGTTTTGTCTGTCCTGAATGAAGTGATGGGCGGCGTCGGCTTCGTGGAAGCGGAAGGAACGGTCGATGTGCGGGCGGAAGAGGGCGGCGTCGTACCAGTCGATGATCTGGGCCATGGCCGCTCGCAGCAGGTCCACTTCGTCCCACAAATGCACCAGGTTGAAGCCCATCACACCCTTGTTTTCGTTGATCAGCTTGATGGGCGTGAAGAAGGGAAGGTTGCGTAGCAGGTTGAACATCTGGCGCAGGGAGCGTTTTTTGCCGGCAGCCACATAACTGATGCCGAAATAGATCACGCGCCCGGTAGGGGCCAGCAAACCGTAATTCTTGCGCCAGTGCGGCCCCCCCTGCGGCTCCAGCACAATGTCCACCCCCGCTCCGCCGGTCAGGTCCATCAGCGCCTGCTCATAATCAGGGCTGACGTAATCCAGGGCGTGCGTCAGGCCGCGTTCGCGCAAGAACGGGTGCTTTCCTGGGGACGCCGTGCCATAGGTCTGCGCGCCCAGAATGCGGCAAATGTCCAGCGCCGCCAATCCCACGCCGCCGCCCGCGCCATGAATCAGGACACGACTGCCGGCACGAAGGGATCCCATCACGACGAGCATCAAATAAGCCGTCAGGTAGTTCAAGGGCAGCGCGGCGGCATCGGCGGCGCTCATCCACTCCAGGCGTGTGAAAACGTGGCGATAGGGCACGCAAACCACGTCACTGTAGCCGCCAAAATGGGTCAGCGCCATCACCTTTTCCCCCTCCTTTAATCCGGTGACGCCCTGGCCGAGGAGATCAATCGTGCCCGCCACTTCATAACCGGGCACGTAGGGAATGGCGGGGGCATCAGGATAAACCCCCATGCGCCCCAGAATGTCCGCGAAGTTGACGCCGCTGGCCTCCACGCGCAAGCGCACCTCCCCCGTGCGCGGAACAGGATCGGGCGCTTCTTGCAACTTTAGCACTTCTGGGGGACCGGCTTTGGTGATCCAGACTTGTTTCATGGCAATGTTCAGGTAAGGAGTGACTTTTCTGTTATCCGGCGCGGGCGCGGCGCGCCCAGGCGTGCCGCGCCTGCAACACGAGGAATCATAATGCAATCCAGCCAGACTGCAAAGGGGATTCTTAAATTACAATGCTTGACACTTTTTGCCGCCTGTGCTACATTTTTTGCGGCGCTCAAGAGTGAGCGACTATCACGACAGGAGAAGCACGCTATGATGATCACTATCCAAGCAATCAGCAACATCAGCGGATATGGCGGCGGAGCCGTCGATCCGGGCGTGCGTCTGCATCCTGACAGTTGACATAACTTGCAACAACAACTCTCAGGCCGCAGCGCAACCATTGCCTGCGGCCTTTTTCTTTTCTCCGCACCCGGTTGGCGCGGAACCAGAAGGACGTGGGCACGGCTCACGTCCTTTTTTGTTGCCCCGGTTCCTCAAGATTTGTTCATTCTTGGTAACTACTAACGCTCTCTGGAGATTGACCGATTTCACCAGAGAAAATTGGTCCAATCTGGCCTGGCAGTACCTTTCTCCGAGAATGAACCAATCTAAACAATCGTCAACTTTTCTAACCACAGAGGGAAATATGATAAAAGCCATTCTTTTTGATGTCGGTGGGGTGCTGCTGCGCACGTTTGACCAGGGTCCGCGGCAGCGCTGGGAGAAACGTCTGGGGCTGCCCCCAGGTGGATTGGAAGCGCTCGTCCTGAACAGCGAACGTGGGCACATGGCCCAACGAGGCGAGGTAACGGAAGAAGCGCATTGGCAATGGGTTGGGCACACGCTGCAACTGCCCGCGGCGGACCTGGACCAGTTTCGCCGCGACTTTTGGGCCGGCGACCGGCTGGATAGCGGCCTGGTACGCGATATTCGCCGCCTGCGGCGCGGCTACCGGACAGGCATTATCAGCAATGCTTTTGATGGCCTGCGCCATGTGCTGCATACGCAGTATCCGATTGCCGATGCTTTTGACGAAATCGTGGTGTCCGCCGAGGAGGGAATCATGAAGCCGGATGCGCGTATTTTTGAACGGGCGCTGAGCCGGATAGGATGCGGGCCGCAAGAGGCCGTTTTTATTGACGATATGGCAGCCAACGTGGCCGGCGCGCGGGCTGTGGGCCTGGCTGCCGTTCATTTCACGTCAGATGTGGACTTGCTCGCGCAGTTGAGTCTTCTGAGCGTCGTGGTTGACGACGACAGCACATGAGGAGATGTTATCATGCTAGATGTTTTCACGGAAGAAGTATTGACCGGTGAACTGCCAAAAGGCTTTGGCGCCCGCCCGGCGACAATGGCGGATGCGCCCGCGGTCACGGAACTGCTCAACGCCAGCGCCGTGGCCCAGATTGGCTACGAGGAGTTCGACCTGGAAGAGACCTATGTGGAATGGCAAACGCCCGGATTCGATCTGGAGCGAAGTTCGCAGGTGGTCTTGTCCCCGGAAGGGATGATTGTGGGGTATATGGAAGTGTGGGATGTCGCGGAAACGCCGGTTCATCCGTGGTTATGGGGCCGCGTCCACCCGGATTACGAAGGGTTGGGCATCGGTTCGTACCTGCTGGATTGGGCGGAGGCGCGCGCGCGGCAGGCGTTGAGCCGCCTCCCGGCACATGCGCTGTTCAGCGTGCGCGCCGGCTGCGTGAGTACGTATCAGCCGACAAAGGCGTTGTTCGAGGCGCGCGGGATGAAGATGGTCCGCCACTTCTATCGCATGGTAATTGACCTGGAGCAGCCGCCCGCGCCGCCGCGGTTCCCGCCGCACATCGTGGTGCGTACCCTGGTGGAACGACCTGATCTGCGCGCCATTTTCCAGGCGGTGGAAGAGTCTTTCAGCGATCATTGGGGTCATGTGCCGGAATCGGAGGAGAAGGTGCTGGCGCGGTGGCGGCACATGATGGAGACGGACAAGGATTTTGATCCGGCGCTGTGGTTTTTGGCGATGGATGGGGAGGAAATTGCCGGCATTAGCCTCTGCTCCCCCCGTCTACCCGAAGATGAAAACCTGGGTTGGGTCGGCATACTCGGCGTGCGTCGTCCCTGGCGGCGGCAAGGGCTGGGGCTGGCTCTCCTACAGTATTCGTTCGTCGAAATGTACGCACGCGGCAAACAGCGCGTCGGTCTCGGCGTGGATGCCGGCAGCCTCACCGGCGCAACCCGTTTGTACGAAAAAGCCGGCATGGCCGTTACGCGCCGGTTCGACACCTACGACAAACTGATTCGCCCCGGCGAAGAGTTGAGCCTGGAAACGCTGGAATAGTTCACGGGGGCATGGTTTGGGTCGGGTCATCCGCCCAGGCCATGCCCATTTTCATGGAAAAACGAGCGTATCGCACGTCTCGTTGTTTTGGTTGGGATCGTAAACGTAAGCGGGCTGGCTCACATCCTCGACGCAGGTGGTCCACGCGCCCCCGCTGGCGGACCAGACGTAGAACCAGGCGAAGCCATTGGCGGCGGTGAGGGCCTGCTTGTGTCGCACCTGCCCCGTGGGCGTGGTGAGGGCCACGGAAACGGCGGCGCCGGCTACGGGGCCGCCGTCGGCATCATTCACGCGCACCAGGGAGAAGGCGATGGCGCCATTGGGCAGCGTCCGCCCGGCCAGCCAGATGCCATAAATGTGCATCGTGTCCGTGACGGGCGCGCCAATGATGGTGAAGGGCGCAGGTGTCGTGCCGCTGGCGCTGCCGCCGGCGGTGGTGACGGTGTAGCGCACGTAGGCATTGTCCGTTGCGGGCAGGTCGGGAGGCAGCCGCCACTGCGCCCGCCCGTTGTTGGGCAGGTCGGCGGCGATGGGCGTCCAGGGACCGTTGGGGCCGTTGAGGGATAGTTCCAATGTGACGCTGGAGGCGGCCTGGGCGGGCACGGCGCTGACCCAATCAATAAAGTGGACCGCGCCGGCGCGCAGGGTGGCTCCCGGTCGCGGTGATAGGGGGGAGATGGTGAGTGCGGCGGGAACGGAGGCTTCTTTGAAGAAGTGGGGATGGTTGCGGTCGTTGGGCCAGTTGCCTTCGTCGGAAATGAGGGCGATGTCGGGGTAGCCGTTGTGGTCGGCGTCGGGACCAACGCGGAAGGCTTCGATGTAGCCGGGCGTGGGGAGGGTGAAGGTGGCGACGGGGATCCAAGTGCCGGCATTATTCCCCAACCACACACCCACATGCCCCTCACCGGCTGCCGCCACATCGACGAAGCCGTCCACGTTCATGTCCTGCAACTGCGTCGCTTCACACCAGGCAGATGCCGGCAATCCACTCGACAACGACTGCCACACCCCCTCCGCCACCATCCCCCACACCTCAATGCCACCGCTTCCATTACAAAACGACAACTCATCTCCCCCATCCCCATTCACATCCCCCAGATCAATCCCCGTACGCCCCAACGCACCACCCGGCGGCAAATTCCCATCTGCCGGCGTGAATCCACCGCTCCCATCCCCCACATACACCGTCCCATTCTGGTTCGCCGTGGCGAAATCGGCCAGCCCATCCCCATTGACATCCCCAAACGTCATGTCCATGTCCGAATTGCCACCCAGATAGCCAAAACTCTGCGTCCACGTCCCATCCCCCTGGTTCAAATAGACATGCACGCCGGCGCAGCAGCCAAACGAAGCGGAAGCCAGGTCCAGGTCGCCATCGTTATCCACGTCGGCAAAATCGGTACCGAACATCCCCCACGTCTCCCCATTCGTCGCCAGGCCATCATCCCAAGCCATCCAGTTCTGGCCCGTGCCATCCCCCAGGGCCACCTCCAGAATCTGGTCGCCCAGATCCGTGCCTGAATAGTTGTGGTGCATCCCATACCCCACATCCAGGTCGCCATCATTGTTCACGTCGCCCACAGCCAGGCCGCCATAGCCGAAGTCGCCATATTGGAACACCGACCACGCGCCCGCGCCATCGCCAAACCAGACCATGATGCCATGCTCGCCCGTGTTGATGAAGGGGGAACCGTGGTCGCCAATGGAGAGCAGGTCCGGGTGTCCGTCGCCGTTCACGTCGCCAAATTCCAGTTCCGTGCGCCCCGACTCCATCACGGGCACGCCCAGCCCCGCCGACGACTCCACATAGCTGATCGTTTCTGGGGAGGCAGGCGGAGGCGCCGCCGTGGAAGCATGGGTACGCACCGCCAACAAACAAAAAATGAGTAGGAAGAACGGGAAAATCATCTTGCCTTTCATGGCGCACGAACTCCTTTATATCGCTCATGTCATTCTTCGGGGGTGAAACGAAGCGGATCAGGCACATCTAACTGCCTGTTTTTCTCCTGACAACTCAACGATAGAATCAAAGAGAAGGTTTATGCAAGAATGACGGGTTGATGGAAGAAACCCAATACGCCTCGTGAAACGACGTCGGATATTGTAGCATAGAAGCACGAGTCAACGTGACACGCTTTCCGCGGGAAGAAACAATGGCCGTAATACACGCTATTCCTTGGGAATAAATCTGAGGCAAAATGACAATTGCGCGGTGGCGACGACCTTTGGTGGTAGGTGGGGTGGTATTGGGCGTTCTTCTCTTGTTGGGCGCGGCAGGGTGGTTCTATTTGAACCGGGCAGCCGACGACCCGCGCAACGGCGCGATGGTGCTGTGGGCGCGGGGGGACGCCGCCGCGCGCGCCTCGCTGGTGACGGTACAGCGGGAAACTTGCCCGGGTGCGCCTTTTGTTTTGCCGGCATCTGGCTTCATCGGCCTGCTCTACGGAGATCCCCGCGGCCCCTACAGTTCCGCCCACCGGCATCAAGGCATCGACATCTTCAGCGACAGCGACCCGGGCACAACGCCCGTCTACGCCGCCTACGACGGCTACATCACCCGCGAGGCGGATTGGGTCAGCACCCTGATCCAGCGCGTGCCGCGCAATCCATTGAATCCCGACGAACAAATCTGGCTGTACTACACGCATATGGCCGACGCCACGGGCAAGACTGTCTACATCGACCCCGCCTTTCCCCCCGGCACGCGCGAACTGTTCGTGCCCCAGGGAACGCTGCTGGGGTACACGGGCAACTACAACGGCGCCGCCGGGGGGCGCATCTGGACGCATCTGCACTTTTCCATCGTGCGCGACGACGGCCACGGTCACTACTTGAACGAACTGGAGATCGCCAACACGCTGGACCCCTCCCCCTTCCTGGGCATGGCCGTCAACTACGCCTGCCAGAGCGGTCCCGCCACCTGCACGGCAGCGCCAACCTGCGCGAACGAGAGCAACTGACGGCAAACGGCAGCAGGTTAAACAAGTCGTTCTTGCGGGTTGCCGGCAGCAAGCGTGATTTCGCCACCCCCTGCCCGTTTTCTAACAGATAGCACCCCAAACGAGGGCGACCATCTCCCAAACAGGACGGCAGGCGTCTGATGCACACCAACAGCATCGCTTTTTTGCTCCCGCGACCCTACCTCATTATACTTGCCCCAATTACGGTGGCTCACCCTCTGGTTCTTGCAGGCTCCTTTTGGACGCGCCGTATGAATCCTTATACGTTAGGCAAATGTAAATTGAGGCATATCAGCTAACAACCATGAAAGAGATAAGGCAGCTTATATTACCTGATACTTACGAAGATTTAGTCAAGGAACTTGGCAATGATTATGCACAAATGTCACAATTTGTAGTCCCCGTGGAAGAAGCCGAGAAAAGCCTTGCTCTTATTGCTCAAACTATCAAAAACTCGGGGAAAATTGTCTTGCTTTTTGGTTTACCAGGTGTAGGTAAATCCACATTCGTTCTTTCCTTAACGTGGCGAAAACACTTGCCAATTTCTGACATCATTGAAATTGATGCTAATAATTTTTTTGGGGGGCAGGCTAAACCGCTCCACTTACTTTACCAGAAGTTACAGAAAATAATTCAACAACAAATTAAGTCTCAAAAGCCCGACACTATTCCCACGATTGTGATCAACTATCTTGAAAATCTTGCAGGTCAAGAACAGGAAGATATTCGTGCATTCTTCAGAAATGTAAATGGGTTATTGCGGAAGAATCCGGTCTTGATCATTTGGCCTGTAACTGAGAAAGAAGATGCGGAGAAATTGCTAGAATTGGCATCTGCTGTATCGGGTACAGTTTTTTCACAAGAACCAATTCTAGAATTTATGGGACCTCAAATAAAGGAGTTCCCTCGGATTGCTAAAGATACTATTTCCACCCTGAATCCAGGCTTTTCGTTTGATGATTTTCTTTTGAACGATGACGAATTGCGGGTGATCGCAGACAGGTTGAAACGTGAAAACATTTCAAGAAGAACTATAAGGCATTATCTTCAAGCTGTTAAAGTGGAATGGCAACAAAAAAGTGGTGAACTAGAACAAATCATCGGAAGGATTCCAAAACCTACAGAGGTTTGGATTATAGTTTGTTATCCAGATGCTGAATCAATTGTCAGTCAATTTGCCCGTAAATCACCTTACGCGCCCGATGATGCTTGGGATGCTGATTACAGACGGCTTTCGGAATACGTGTCTGGCAATGCTCAACGATCTGCCGATTGGAATCCAAGGCGGCTACAATTTGCCCTTCGGGGTGCATTTCGAACCAAGATAATGTTCTTACCAACAAATGCTGTGGTATCTTGCGTAGCTGCCCATGGCGTACATTATCGTGTAGACTTAGAATTGTTAACCAAAATATGGGCGAACACAATTGAAAACTGGAAGAAGCCTGTAATTGCAAAGCGATTTTTGGGATCTTCGCCACTAGTCAGGCAGTTAAAGGGGGAACCAGCAAAATTAGGAAAGCGGCGAAGTGGTGCATCTGCTCAATCTATCAAAAATGCTGAAACGCCATTTATGGAGATTAATCATTTCACCCAAAATACAAGCGACCAGCCAATTAACCATTGTTTAGCGCAAGGATTGAGAGAAAGTTTGGAGTGGAGTGAATCGGATATAGTTGCAGAATGTGCACACCCGTTTTTGGAAGGTATACGACCTGACATCTTGATTAAACATGATCCGTCAAAAATCATTTGTGTTGAAATGTTTTATACTGTGAACAAAACCCCTTCCACTTTAGCCAATTATGTCTTAAGCAAAATGGACCGGTATATGAAGCAACTTGACCTTTACAGTTTGCAGCCGCGTCTTTTTGTTGAAGATTTGTAACTGGGTTTACAGCAGTAATGTGGTCAGGCAAAACCGTTGTCAATTCGGCGACGACATTTGGATTGTTACTCAGAGAGAAAAAAAGCCTAACAACCCTTTCACTTGACGCTGGCGCGATGCCTCGGACGGTCAGATGTTTGGTGAATGGCAAAGGCATTGGACGACCACGCCAGGGCAAGTGAAGGTAGCGTTGAGTCTTGCGCTAATGCTCGCCAGTCCCTAATACAGCCCGGCGTAAACGGGCCTACAATTCCTATTTCCCGTTGTTCATGGACCCGTAGTAGTTGCCTGTCTGACATTGCCAAGTTACGGATCTGGTAGGAGTACCTGTAGGTATGGGTCTATTTAAGCCGTCGTGTACGAGTCGAGAGACAGAGTCCCCCGAATGCCTCTTTTCACGCTCCCATCCACAAGCAGAAGACTGGCAAAGCGGGTTTGACGCCTGGAATGAGCGATAATGCCGGCATCTCCCCATGCCGGCATTATACTCATCCATCGTGCGCACCCCGCTATCCCCCCGTCAAACAAGTCGTTCTTGCGGGTTGCTGCGCTGTCGGTGCATACTCATATTTTCTATATTGACATGTATGTATGATATGCATACAATTGGGTGGATGAAATTTCAATTCGACCCCGCAAAAGCCAAGAGCAATTTCCAAAAGCACAAGGTATCATTTGCTGATGCGGAAGGTGTTTTCTACGATCCATTAGCGATACATCAGGAAGACCCATATTCTGAGCAGGAAGACAGGTGGATAGCCATAGGTTTGGGAAGCGCAAACCAGATTCTTGTTGTCGTTTACACTTTTCGCAATGATGACATCAGGCTAATATCAGTTCGACGGGCAACACGTCGTGAGGTGAAAGACTATGAAGAATGAATATGACTTCTCAAAAGGTAAGCGTGGGGCAATTCTCTCGAGTAAAGGGAAAACCCGTATCACTATTTACCTTGATGACAGCATTATTGAAGAATTTCGTTCAAGAGCAGAGGAAGCTGGAACAGGCTATCAAACGTTAATCAATGAAGCCCTCCGCGAGTATTTAAGTCAGACAACCGATAAGCCCGTAACAGAATCTATGCTACGACGAATTCTTCACGAAGAAATTCCTCAAATTGGGCAGGTAAGAAGTCCTTCTCCCTAAATATGAAATCCCTGCCAATGCTCGCCGGTCCCCCGTCAGGAAACTGAGTTCCCCAAACCCCTCTTTTCACGTTCCCATCCAAAAGCAGCAGACTGACAAAATGGGTTTGATGCCTGGAATGAGCAAGAATGCCGGCATCTCCCCATGCCGGCATTATACTCATCCATCGTGCGCACCCCGCTATCCCCCCGTCAAACAAGTCGTTCTTGCGGGTTGCCTGCATCGAGCGTGTTTGCATTCCATCGGTTTGCCACGCTGCCGGACCATAACTATAATTGCCGGCATTCACCTGCGCCGACCCGCCAGACCAAACCGCATGACGAAGGTCACACAATTTGACAGGTCTTTGCGCCGTTCTCTTAACTTCCCTAACACAGCCACGGCCCCTGAGAGATGTCCAGATGTTAGAAACGAATTTTGAAATTCAAGTGCCAAAATCCTTCCTTCAGTTTGGTCTCAACCAAGCTGAGGTTCAACGGCGTGTGACAGAATGGTTGGTGTTGTCACTGTTTACCGAAGAACGTATTTCATCCGGTAAAGCCGCTAAACTCTTGAAAATGAGCCGGATTGATTTTTTGGCATTGCTCCGGGCACGCGGAATCGCTTTCATTGACTATACGCCAGATGAATTAGCCGAAGAATTTGCGGCAGTTGAGGCCTTAGAGAGTGAGGTGTAATGATAGTTGTTTCCAACACGACCCCTTTGATCGGGTTGGCTTCCATTCAAAGGTTTAACTTACTCCACCAAATATTTGGCAAAATCTACATTGCTCAAGCCGTCTATGATGAGGCTACAGTCAGTGGACGAGAAGTTGGTGGCGCAAAAAAGGAAGTCTCAGTTGCGAGTTGGATAGAAACAGTCAACGTTAAGGACCGTTTGGCGGTTGAGGTTCTGCTAGATGAGTTAGATTTGGGTGAAGCTGAAACCATTATATTAGCCCGCGAAATGGGCGCCGCGTGGGTACTGATGGATGAAAAAAAGGGGCGTCGAAAGCTAAACCAGTTGGGTATCCAAAAGATAGGCACAGTTGGTATTTTGCTGAAAGCGAAAGAAGCCGGGTTGATACCAACCATTCGACCTGATTTAGAGCAGTTACGTCGGCAAAGTTTCAGCATTAGTCAAAGTGTAGTCGATGCAGTTTTGCGGCAAGCAAATGAATGACGGAACAGACCAAACAGCGGCCCAACAAATCATTGCTATGCTGCGTTTAATAGGAATTGGTTTGGGTCCGCGGCGGCGCATTTGCATTGCAGGTAGTTTTACCCACCCGTAATCTCGTGATTTCAAGCGTTCGCCCGGCCGCTGATGCCACCGACCGAATGCTGCGGTTACACAATGCCGGCATCCGACCCCGCCCAAAGCGGCGGGGCAAGGTGAGCGCGGCGTTATGAAACTTGCGCCAATGCTCGCCGGTCCCCCCTGAGTTCCCCAAACCCCTCTTTTCACGTTCCCATCCAAAAGCAGCAGACTGACAAAATGGGTTTGATGCCTGGAATGAGCAAGAATGCCGGCATTCTCCCCCCTCCCACTAAACAAACAAGCCATCCCCAACAGGTCAAAAAGCCTATTGCGATTGCGCCGCAGTTTGTTAAAAATCCGGGAGTAGTGCGCCTGAGAAAAAGAATCAGGCGCGGCACATGGCGCTTCCTGGTTCCCTCATGGCTCAGATCAACCTTCTGCAAAACGGCTCCTTTGCCGGCAATTACGTCACCTACCGCGAACAGCCAACCATGCAAACCCCGTTTGGTTGGGCGCCATGGTGGATTCCCCAGCGCAGCACCCAACCCCTGTGGCAAAACCTCACCCCCACCTACGGCCCCTACCCCCTCGATGGCCGACTGGTGCAGCAGGTAGACTCCCCCTGGGGCACGCACCAGGGCGGCCTTTTTCAGCAGGTTCCCGCCGCTGCCGGCAATTTATATGAACTGAGCATAGAGGCCATGGCCTGGTCCAGCGAGGACGAAACGCCGGGCAGCAAAGCGGAGCCAAGCGACGTCAACGTGCAGATAGGCGTGGACCCCACCGGCGGCCTCGATCCCGCCAGCCCGCTGATCATCTGGCATGAACCGATGCAGCCATTGAGCAAGTGGCGCACGCTGGAGATGGAATTCGAGGCGGAAACGAACGTCATCACCATCTATCTCAAGTCCGCGCCCGCGCTGCCCAAGCGGCAGCAGTGCGTCTTCTGGCGCAATGCCCGCCTGACGCCCATCGGCAGCTACCGCCGCGGCATCACCATCGTGGGGCAGGGAGACACCTACTTGCGCTTCCAGCCAGAGGAGCCGCAGCCAGGGGACGATGTTGAAATAACGGTTTCCTCGATCCGGGAGCAGGTGTACGCGGGGATTTGGGTGTTGCGACCGGAGAAGGTGTGGGAGAATTTGCCGCTGTTGGCGGCGCGGCGGGAGCAAGAGCGGCATACGTGGCAGTACCGCTTGCGCGTGGACGAAGCGGGGTTATACGATGTGCGCTTTGTGGGGGACCAGGGGGCGCGGTTGCTGGCGCAGCAGTTGCTACGCATTGAGCCGCCGGACCCGCTGGAAGTGGCGGCGCAACAGGCTCCGCGAGGGGAACCGCGCGTAAGTTACCGGCGTGTTTATGTGCTGCTACCGCCGACGGCGGATGGGACGTGGTTGGCGGCAGCGGCGCGCGGGAGTTTTGATGGTCGCTATACGGTGGGGTTTTCGGCGGATGATGCCGGCATTGGCAACCTCCCCGACCGCCATGTCCTCGCCATCAACCCCCACCACTGGCCGGAAATGCTCACCGCCACCTGGTTCCACCAACACTACCCCGGAACCCGCTTCATCCCCATCGTCGTCAACAGCCCCACCGACCTCGAAGCCTGGCTGCGCAACTGGCTTCCACCCCAAGATTGAGCACTTCCGCCTCTATCCACGCTCGTCCGCATCCCCTCCCTTACTCCGCCGCCATCAACGCCACGTCAATCACCTCCACGTCAAACGTGTGCCCCGACGCGATCAACGTCACATTGCGAATATACGCCACCTGAATATCTTGCTGCCGCAGCCTTTGCAGTAAATCATCCGACTCATAAAACTTCACCTGCCCCAGCGTCACCTGCTCGTGCGGATTGCGCGGCGGCGGGCAAGAAACGCACACATCCGGCGTATCCGAAGCCACTGCCCCCACCGCATAAAAGCCCTGCTGCCACGCCCGCACCCCCCCGCTGACATCCTCATACTCAATCCGCACCGTCAACGGGCACTCGCTGCCCCGATTCCCACACACCGCCAGGCTCTGCTCATTTATCAACATGGAAACAATCAATTGCAGAGACCTGAAATCCGTCACATCCTTATCCACGATCTGCCGCACACCGGTGTCCGCGTGCCCCAAACCGAGGCGGCGCATCACCAGCGTCGGCTCCCCAATGCGATCCTGCACGCCCAAATCCCCCGTCGGCTGATCCGTCCGCTCCACGTTCCAATCCAGCACGGCCCAATCCGACAAACCCTGGCTGAAATCTCCATTTTGCAACAGGTTCCGCTCCGTGCTCAACGGTCCGCTGGGCGGATTGCCCGCCGTCACCAGCGCGCGCTCATCCATGCCCAGGCGCAACGTTTGCCCGGCGGCGCGGACGTCCGCCCCGCCCTCCTGCACGGACAACTCCGTCTCCGCATTGCTCACGGAAAGCGAGTATTGCCCCCCTTGCCCCAACAGCGCCTGGCCATGGGGCGTCTTCACAATCACTTGAAACCCAACGGCTTCATCAGACGGCAAACTCAGCCGCACGCGCCCGCCGGTGAGGGTGATGACCATTTGCGGCAGATCATCGCTGACGCGGAAGCGGGGCATGGTCGCCTGCTCAAGCACAAGATTGGTGTTGCCATACACCTGGATGCGCCCCAGAATGCGCCCATGATCGGGAGGATACACCACAAGCAGGGCGCTGTCCGTGGCATTGGTAAGAATGCGGCTGCCGGCATCTACCGCGCGCGTCGGTTCTCCGGTAAACAGGGCGCTCGTGCCCGTGTCCTCGTGAAAAATGCCCACCGTCCCCTGATTGGCGACGGCCTCAATAGTCAATGGGCGAGTAGCGTGCTGAATGCCGCGACTGATGAGGATGGGCGTTATGACGGCGATAGCGGCACAAACGAGAAAAGAACCGGCCAGGAAAAACCAGGCCAGACGTTGACGGCTGGCAAGTGTATCGTTGCTCATCATGGTGAGAAGTCAATAATGGACGCCAAACTGGGAAAATTCATGCGTGGCGGGCAGCCACTGCTCGTCCACGCGCTCAACGTGAGCATCGGGCGGTCCCTGGCGCAAAAAGGCATGGAACTGGCGCAGCGCCGGTTCGTCCCCCTCCGCGACAACGGCCACGGAGCCATCCGGCTGATTGCGCACCCATCCCGTCAGATGGAGCTGACGCGCCTGGCGCACGGTGGTCTGGCGAAAAAAGACCCCCTGCACCCGACCATAAACGGTTGCTTCTAATCGCATCATGCTTCCATATCCTGTGCGTGGTTGCCGGCAAAAACATCCCGGAAGCGAATCAAGCCAGTTCGCATCAACACAACTTCCGGGAAGACGGTCACGAATAGATACCACCGCCGATTATATCCCGGTTAGACGGCAGGGCGAATGTCGCCGCCGGCGCGTGGTGCTTTTGGTGGGGAAGCATCGGCGGCGCGATGGCCATGGTCAATGGGCGAATCGGTCTGGTCAAGCTAAAAGGGTGCGCACCGGCTCACTCATTCAGGGCGCGCAGGATGTGGCCGGCAATGCCGGGACCGTGGTAGACCATGCCGGTGTAGAGCTGCAGCAAGGATGCGCCGGCGTCAAGCATGGCGCGGGCGTCCCCCGCCGTGGCAATGCCGCCGACGCCGATGATGGGGAGCGTGCCGGCATTTTCCGCCACATACGCCACAATCTCCAGACTACGCGCGCGCAAAGGCCGCCCACTCAGCCCGCCCGCCTCCGCCCGCGCCGCGCTGCGCAGCCCTGGGCGGGCAATCGTCGTATTCGTAGCAATGATGCCGCTGATCGCGCACGCCCGCGCCGCCGCCAGAATCTGGTCCAATTCATCCCAGGTGAGGTCGGGGGCGATTTTCACCAGCAGGGGGCGGGGCGGGACAACGTGGCGCGTAGCCAGCGCCCCGTTCGCCGCGGAAATGCCCCGCAGCAGACCGTCCAGATAATCCCCTCCCTGCAGCCGACGCAAATCGGGCGTGTTCGGCGAGCTAACGTTGACGGCCAGGTAGTCGGCATAGGGAAAAACAGCCTCCATCACCGCCACGTAATCCGCCAGCGCCGCCTCCAACGGCGTTTCCTTCTGTTTACCCAGGCTCACGCCCACCACAAAAGAGCGCGGGGCACGGCGCAGCGCCTGCAAGCGCGGCAGGGTGGCCTGCACGCCCCCGTTGGGGAACCCCATGCGATTGATGATGGCGTTGTCTTTGGCCAGGCGAAAGACGCGGGGGCGCGGGTTACCCGCCTGCGGGCGCGGCGTCAGCGTACCCACCTCGACGTGGCCAAAACCCAACGCCCCCAATCCCACGGCCACGCGCGCGTCTTTGTCAAAGCCGGCAGCCACGCCGAGGACGTTGGGGAATGTAAGGCCAAACAGCGTGACGGGTTGGTCCGGCACCGCGCCACGAATAGCGGCAAGGAAAGCGCGTCCCACGGCAGTGCGCTGGGCCAGTGCCAGGGCGGTCAACGTGCGTTCGTGGGCGGTTTCCGCGTCCATGCGACGCAGCCAGGGGAAAATCAGGGTTTGGTACGGGTTCATGGGAATATAATGGGTGAATGGGTGAGTTCACTGAAAAAACCGGGTTTTTCGAGTGCCCGGCCAAAATTACCAGAGTGGTTCATGTGTAAAAACCCGGTTTTTGGCCTTTTCGATTGGGCGCGTTTATGGTGCGGTTCTTTCGTGACCTCCGGTCGTGTTACGTCAAGTCGGAAGCGCGGGGAACGCGCTGTAGGACAAGACGCTGTTTTGTCTGGTCAATTCGCTGAATTGACCTACCATTTCCTGTCAAAATACGCTTGCCAGGACAGTAGTTTACTCCATCAGGCGCCGCTTAAAAACAGCGTTGCATTTTCACCCGATGGCTACTGACACAATTCCGTCAGCCTGTTTGCCGGCAACCACGCAACGCAAAACTGCCCCTCTCCCAGGTATGTGGGAGAGGGGCAGGGGCAAGTTGCGGGTAGGCAGGAACGCCGTTCCTAAAGGAGCGGCGTTCCTCACAATTAGGGCGTTTAGTTTGGTGTGCAGTCCAGCGTCAGATTTTGCGTGGTGGTGTCGTAGAGGAAGGCGCAGGCGTAGAGGCCCTGGGGGACGTTGAAGGCGGTGTTGATGGTGTTGGTGTAACAGGCGGGCAGGTTTGTCTGGAACAAGGTCATGGTTTGGGCGTTGGTGGGGTTGTAGAGGAAGATGCGGAAGTATTTGCCCGTGTCGCCGGTGGCGTAGCTGGCGGTGAGGGGATTGTAGGTAACGTTGACGGCGGTGGGGTCGCAGGGGGGCGGGGTGGGCGTCATGGTGGGTTGGGGCGTGGGGGTTGGCGTGGGCGTGCCGCAGCCGATGAGGGGATCGTCGATCTGGCCGCGAATTTCGCCGCCGGGGAAGGCGGTGGTATGAATGTTGACGTAGGAGAGGCCGGCGAGGAGGTTGGCTTCCTGGTCTTCGGTGTAGGTGATGCTGCCGATTTTGGGATTGCCGGCAGGAAGGGGGTAGAGAATGCCGGCATTTGTTCCCGGCGGCGCAAATCCATGAATGTGGGCGGCGGTCTCCGTACCCTGCAAGCCGGCGTAGCTGATGTTATAGCTCAACTGGTTCAAGACCGTGTCAATGACAACCACGCCATTGCCGGTGGCCGGGCTGCCATTGGGCGGCACTTCCTCCGCGCCGCTGAGAGTAAAGGAGAAGGAAACACACTGAGATGCCGGCAGCGCCACCGCCTGCGCCTGGCCTACCTGGCGCGCTTGAGCGGCAAGCAAAAAAAGGAGCAAGAAAAGAGAAAAGGGGACAACTAAATGCGTGAAACGGGTATGAATCAAGCGATTCCGCGAGATCATCGTTTTCCTCCTGAGCGTTGTGCTCGATAAGAAAGGTAATGGGGGATTGACAGCACGCGCCAAGTATAACGAAAGCTGATTTTCCGACCGACGGGACCGGCAAAAAACCTCATCATTCCCTCATAATTGTTGGAAAAATAAGAATAATGTCCGCAAACATGACTCAAAATACCCAAATGAACCAATCAAACCATCAAACCGGTGTTGGTTTTCAAGAGCAGAAACACGCTGTACAATAGGGATACTTCGACGTGCGGGCCTGCTTCACGTTGCTCTGGTTCGATTCCCCGAACACTTGACGCAAATCTCGCGTCACTATTCCCGCTATCTTTCCGTCATCACGAAATCCATCTCCGCCGCAACAAAACGATACGCTCGCATGATCCCTATGGCTTGCTCATTTTGGGCGGCAAGCCGCATTTGTCTATCTTCAACTAAAAAGCACGCAACGATTCAGCCTCTGGGATATAGGGTCCTAGAGATCTTCCCGGAAACTCAATTTCAAGCCCAAAGCCACTCATCTAGCGTCAACACCGTTTCCGGGAAGGTGGTCGTGAATAGTTGCAAAAGCACAACAATTGCAAAGGAGTTCTTATGTCCGCTTCAAAAGCCCGTCGCCTTCTGCTTGTGTTGGTTCTCGCCATCCTGGGAACCGCACTCCTGTTCATGCGCTCTGGTCCGACTACGGAAACGGTCGCCCGCCAGCAGGCGTTGCAATCATTTGCTCCCGTGGGGGCGAGCAACGACAATGCCGATGCGCAGCCTGCTGCCGGCACGGAACAAGTGTCGCCCATCGTCGTAAATCTGGCGGACATTCCCGCTAATGTGTATGACCCAAACAATCAATATGATCGCTGGCAGCGAGGTGAAATTGACCTGGCCGAACATGAGGGGATCGTCAGCGCGGCAGCCCTGGAAGCCATGCAGGCCGAATCGCGCAAGCTGCCACCGGCGGCGGGGATCAGCCAGGCTGTCACTGGGCCGGGGTTGGATGCGCCCAATGCCGGCATTAGCTTCGCCAGCCTCGACTACACCCAATGTTGCGGCGGCGGCGGCAACGTCCCTCCCGACCCCGAACTGGCGGCTGGCCCCAACCACCTCATCGCCGTCGTTAACGTCGCCTTCCAAATCTACAACACCAGCGGGACCGCGCTCACCGGTCCCATCACGTTTGCCAGTTTCATGAGCGCCGATCCCAACTGCACCGGCGTCTTCGACCCCAACGTCCTCTACGACGAATCCGCCGACCGCTTCATTTTGGGAATCGACGCCAATGGCACGGACTATTGCCTGGCCGTTTCCCAATCCGGAAACCCCACCGGCTCCTGGTATCTCTACTCTTTTAGCACCGTCTCCGGGCGGCGCGACTTCTTCGACTATCCCCACGCCGGCGTAGGCCGCGACGCCATCTACATGGGGGCCAACATCTTCCGCGGCAATCAGTTCAAAGAAGGTCGCGTTTGGGCCTTTGACAAAGCCGCTATGTATGCCGGCGCATCCGCCAGCGCCGTGAGCGTCGGCCTGGGCGTTGCCGAGGACACGCCCCAGCCGCTCAATCTGCACGGTTGGGCACAGGGAACCTGGCCCAGCAGCGGCCCGCACTATTTCCTCACGGAAACCAACTACAATGGACGCGACTACACCGTCTTTTCCTGGAACGATCCTTTTGGCGCGAACAACTTTAGCGCCGTCGGAACCGTCGATTTGCAGGCAGCCACCGGTGTAACTGCCGGCATGCCTCTCGACGTCCCCCAATCAGGCGGCAGCAATGTACAGGCCAACGACTTCCGCCCGCAAGACTTTGAGTATCGCAATGGTTATGGTTGGACCGTGCAAACGATTGCCTGCAACCCCGGTAGCGGCACAGTAGACTGCATCCGTTGGGCGCAAATCAATCCCGCCACGGCCACCGTCGTGGATGCGGGCGTCTACGCCAGTAATGGGCAGTACCGCTTCTTCGGCGATCTGGCGGCCAACCACTGCAATGACATGGTCGTCGGCTACACCAAATCCAGCACCAGCATGTTCCCCGCCGTCTGGTACACCGGGCGAGAAAGCGGCGATCCTGCCGGCACGCTCCAGGCGGAAGCGCAACTCAAAGCAGGTGAAATCACCTATACCGCCTTCGACAGCGTACCCCGCCGCTGGGGCGACTATACGGAAATGACCATTGGCCCCGATGGCGTCACGTTCTGGTATCTGGGTGAATACAGCAAGAATACGGGAACCAGCAACGGGCGCTGGGGTACTTACATTGGCTCATTCAACTACCCCAATTGCAGTGGAGGCCCGCTGCCCACGCCCACCCCGCCGGCGCCAACCCCCACCGCCCCGCCGCCCACGCCCTCACCCACGCCCGATCCCAACAGCACGATGCACGTGGGCGACCTGGATGGCAGCAGCACGCCGGCCAATCGCGGTCGCTGGAACGCCACCGTCACCATCACCGTTCACGACGCCGGCGATTCGCCTCTGGCGAATGCCACGGTCTCCGGCGATTGGAGTGGGGGCGCGTCTGGCTCAGACTCCTGCACCACCGATGGCAACGGGCAATGCTCCGTGAGCAAAAACAATATCAAAGGGAACCAGAGCAGCGTCACCTTCACCGTCACATCCGTGACGGAAGGCACGCACACCTACAACGCCAACGCCAACCATGATCCTGATGGCGACAGCAACGGCACGGCCATCACCGTTTTGCAGCCGTAACATAGAGGGACCGGAGTCGAGGCTTTAGCCGGGTTTAACCCTTATGTGGGTCGGCTGAAGCCTCCACTCCTGAAACGCCAGAGGCCAGCGGCTGAAACCATATAGGGGGACCGGAGTCGAGGCTTTAGCCGGGTTTAACCCTTATGTGGCTCGGCTGAAGCCCCCACTCCTGAAACGCCAGAGGCCAGTCACGAACAATTATTCAGCCACCGCCTGGTCCGTGGGCTTGGGTTGATACCGGTAGCCCAACATGCGCAGGCCATTGAGTGAAACGAGGACGGTGCTGCCTTCGTGCCCGACCACGCTCAAGGGCAGTGCCAGGTTAAAGCCCAACACGGACAAGATGAGGACCAGGATCATGCCGATGGCGAATGTGAGGTTTTGCAGCAGGGTTTTGCGCGTCTGGCGGCTGAGGGCGATGACGTAGGGAATGTTGTTCAGGTCATCGGCCATGAGGACGACTTCGGCGCTTTCCAGAGCCACGTCCGTGCCGGCCGCGCCCATGGCAATGCCGATCTCCGCCAGCGCCAGCGCCGGGGCGTCGTTGACGCCATCGCCGACCATGGCGACGGGGCCGTATTTCTGACCCAATTCCTTGATGATGTTCATCTTGTCTTCGGGCATGAGGCCGGCATGGACTTCGTCTAAGCCGACTTCGCGGGCGATGGCCTGGGCGACGCGGGGGTTGTCGCCCGTGAGCATGACGATGTGGGCCACGCCAAGGGCTTTAAGCTGCCGCACGACGGCGGCGGCGTCCGGTCGCAGGATATCGGCGATGCCAATGACGCCCAGCAAATGCGCTTTTCCATCTTTCATGCGTGCGATGATGACGGCGGTTTTGCCGGCATCGTGCAACGCCGCCATCACCCCTTCCACCTCAGCCCCATTCTCCACATCAAAAGCCGCGAAATAGCGCTGGTTGCCCACGGCAATCCGCTCCCCATCCACCTGCGCCCGCACACCCAGGCCCGTCTCCGACTGAAAATCCTTCACTTCCGGCAGTGCCAGATTCCGCTGCTGCGCCGCCTGCGTAATTGCCTGCGCCAGCGGATGCTCTGATTTTGCCTCCACCGCCGCCGCCAGGCGCAGCAATTCCGCCTCCGACTCCCGCGCATCCGGCAGCCGGATAACGTCCGTCATCGCCGGTCGCCCCACCGTCAGCGTTCCCGTCTTATCAAACGCGATCACCTGGATGGTCGCCGCCTGCTCCACGTAAGCGCCACCCTTAAACAGCACACCGCGCCGTGCCCCATTACCAATCGCCGACAACACCGTGGCCGGCGTGCTGATAACGAGCGCGCAAGGTGAAGCAGCCACCATCAACGTCATGGCGCGATAAAACGCGCTGGAAAACGACTGCCCCAGAATCAAAACGGGAATCGCAATCGCCAGCGCCGTCATGATTATCACGCCCAGCGCATAATACTGCTCCGCCGTGTCAATAAACCGCTGCGTTTTGGCCTTCTCGCTTTGCGCTTCCTCCACCAACTTAATGAGCCGGGCAATCGTCGAGTCCTGCGCCAGGCGCGTCACGCGCACCTCCAGCCCGCCCTGCTGATTAATCGATCCGGCCAGCACCGTATCCCCCACCTCCTTGCGCACGGGGATGGACTCTCCGGTGATGGCGGACTGGTCCAGGCTGCTCGTTCCCTCGACGATTTCGCCATCTAGCGGAATGCGGTCGCCGGGGCGCACGATCATCAGGTCGCCCACGAAGATTTGCTCGATGGGCAATTCCATCGTGCGCCCACCGCGCCGCACCAGGGCCTCATTGGGACGCAGCTTCATCAAGCTGCGGATGGCGCTGCGCGTGCGGTCCATGGCCAGGCTTTGCAGCACGTTGGAGAGCGAGAAGAGGAACAAAAGCATGACGCCTTCAAACGGCGCATTCACCAGCGCCGCGCCCAACGCGGCCAGGACCATGAGCAGGTCCACGTCTATTGTGCGGTGGCGCAGCGATTGCAGGCCGGCCACGAGGCCGTAGTAGCCGCCGGTGACATAGGCCACGGCATAGGCCACGGTGGGCACAAGTGCCACGTCCAGGCGGCGGGTGATGAATCCAACCGCCATGCCAATGAAGGTGATGATGGTGAAGATGATTTCCGCCTGATCCGTGCCCAGCCAGGCGCGCAGGCGTGAGAATATGTCCGGGGGGATGGCGGCGACTTCCGCCGCTGCTTCCGTCACCAACGGCGCGCCGAGTGCCCGCACCCTCTGCCTGATCTGGTCGGGGGAAATGATTTTCTGGTCGTAGTAGACGGTCAGCGCGCCGCCCATGTAGCTGGCGGTGGCTCGCTGCACGCCATCCACCTGGCGCAGACGATTCTCCAGCGCCAGGGCGCAGGATTCGCAGGCGCGCCCGCCCTGCTTGCCGAGGCGCATGACGCAGCTATCCCAGCGTTGCCGCAGGATAGGTCCTACGTCGTGCATCACCTGGTTGATGTCGGATTCAGACACCTGTTGCGGGTCGTAAGCCAGGGAGAATTTCTCTTGCCGGGTGTCTACCTGAACCTGAACGATGCCGGGTTGGTCTGCCACG
This sequence comes from Ardenticatenales bacterium, assembly GCA_020634515.1. NCBI lineage: Bacteria > Bacillati > Chloroflexota > Ardenticatenia > Ardenticatenales > Ardenticatenales bacterium. Next base: position 181,382 of record JACKBL010000003.1, read on the forward strand.
GCGTCCTGGATCAGGTCCAGGCAGCTTTCCTCTTCCTCGTGAGTGTCCTGTAGCCGTCCGTTGACGGTTTTTTGCATTGATGTGGTCATGTTGGTTTCAAGTGGATGGTGGCGGCCAGCCGCCGGGTGTTTTAATCGATGCGAAAAACAGAGTTAACTGTGGTTAAATTATACATTACCCACACAAAAATTCAACGGTGGTGGGGGGAAATGCCGGCATCCCCCCACCAACACCGCTCAATTTTAGCATGTAGCGCGCGCGTTTCCGGCTGCCCTGTCATCCCCAGCGCAGCGAGAAATCCCCCGAAAATGACGCGCTCCGCTGGCTACACGGCGTCATTTGTGTTAGAATAGCGAACTTTCGTTCTACCATTTCTTCTGGGCAGAACAGCCCATTCTCACCATCTTATCCACGCGAAAGCCAATCGACGTCACGGAGGAAAACGATGCCTGAGTTCAAACTTGTGTCCGATTTCCGGCCAACCGGCGACCAGCCCACCGCCATTGCGCAGCTTGTTGAGGGAATCAGCAGTGGGGAACGCTTCCAGACCTTGCTGGGAGCCACGGGAACGGGCAAAACGTACACCATCGGCAACGTGATTGCCCAGACACAGCGCCCAACCCTGGTGCTGGCGCACAACAAGACGCTGGCAGCTCAATTATACAGCGAATTCCGCGAATTTTTCCCAGACAATGCGGTTTCCTACTTCGTCAGCTACTACGACTACTACCAGCCGGAAGCGTATGTGCCGCGGCATGACCTGTACATCGAAAAAGAAACCGACATCAACGAGGAGATCGACCGCCTACGCCTGCAAGCCACGACCAACGTCCTCAGCCGCCGCGATGTGATCGTGGTGGCGTCTGTCTCCTGCATCTATGGCATTGGCAACCCGGAGGCGTGGGGCAAGGTGACGGTGAAGTTGGCGCGCGGCAGCCATTACCGGCGGGATACGGTGTTGCGCCATCTGGTGAATATCCAGTATGAGCGCAATGACATAGAGCTGCGGCGAGGGACTTTTCGGGTGCGGGGAGATACGTTGCAGATTTTGCCGGCATATGCCGAAACCGCCTACAGCATCGAATTCTGGGGCGACGAAATTGACCGCATCGTGGAGATCGATCCGCTCACCGGCGAAGTCTTGGTCGAACATTTCAGCGTGGAAATCTTCCCCGCCAAGCAGTTCATCACCGATGAAGAGAAACTGTCGCAAGCCATTAACGACATCGAAATGGAACTGAACGAACGCATCGCCCATTTCCAGGCGAACAAGATGTTTCTGGAAGCACAGCGGATTGAGCAGCGCACCATGTACGACCTGGAAATGCTGCGAGAGATTGGGCATACTGCCGGCATCGAAAACTACAGCCGCCACCTCGACCAGCGACAGGCCGGCGATCCCCCCTGGACCCTTCTCGACTACTTCCCCCACGACTTCCTCCTCATCATCGACGAGAGCCATATGACCATTCCCCAGGTACGCGGCATGTGGCGCGGCGACCGCAGCCGCAAAGAAACCCTCGTAGACTACGGTTTCCGCCTCCCCAGCGCCCTGGACAACCGCCCCCTCCATTACGACGAATTCCTGGAGCGCATCAACCAGGTCATCTTCACCAGCGCCACGCCCAACACCTATGAATTGGACCTTTCGCAGCGCATCGTGCATCAAGTCATCCGCCCCACGGGCATCCTCGACCCCCAAATCGAGGTGCGCCCCACCAAAGGGCAAGTGGACGACCTCCTGGGCGAGATTCGCCGACGCACCGAACAAGGTCAGCGCGTCCTCGTCACCACCCTCACCAAGCGCATGGCCGAAGACCTCAGCGATTACCTGCTGGAGATGGGCGTCAAAGTGCATTATCTCCACTCGGAAATTGACACCCTGGAACGCACCGAAATCCTGCGCGACCTGCGCATGGGCGTGTTCGACGTCATTGTGGGCATCAACTTGCTGCGCGAAGGACTGGACCTGCCGGAAGTCTCCCTCGTCGCCATCCTGGACGCCGACCAGCAAGGCTTCCTCCGCTCCGAGACCGCCCTGGTGCAGACGATTGGCCGCGCTGCCCGCCACGTCGAAGGCACGGTCATCATGTATGGGGACAAAATAACGGAGGCGATGCAGAACGCCATCACCGTCACCAACGAACGCCGCCAGAAACAGGAAGCATACAACCAGGAGCACGGCATCGAACCGCGCAGCATCGTCAAAGCCGTCTATGACCTGACGGGACAGTTAGCCGCGCAGCACGCGGAAGAGGAAATGGCCCTGGCCGAATCGGCGGGCGGCTACCAGACGAAAGCCATCAGACCGGCGGACATGCCCAAGGACGAACTGCACCGCCTGATTCAGGAACTGGAAAAGCAGATGAAGCAGGCCGCCCAGGCGTTGGAGTTCGAGAAAGCCGCCGTGTTGCGCGACCAGGTCATGGAACTGCGCGGCGTGATGGTGCTCAAAGATTCCACCACCAGCCCCGATTTGCCCGAATGGGAACGGCTGCGCCGCCTGGAGAAGGAGTAGCCGACTTCCTTCACGACCAAACCTGAAGGGTCCTGAGCCATACGAAACCGCAAAGGTCATGAAGACCTTTGCGGTTTCGTGTTCAGGAGAAGAGACGTTCGCCGGTTTCCTTTTGTCTGGGCTTTATGCTAAACTTTGGGTGACTACTAACGCTCTCTGGAGATTGAACCAATTTCATGCGTATCAATTATCTGGAACAATCAAGCTGACGATTGTGGTGACAACAGCGGAACCCATGCCGCTGCGCGAACTCGGCTATTTGAGCGCCATCGTACGGCGGGACATCGGTCTGCCAACCGCCGCGGACGCAACACGGCTGCACAGCGTCGTCATAGACGTGAGCAGCGGAGCGGGACGACAAGACAATGGCGCTTACGCCGTTCCCGGCATCCACGACCAGACAACGCTGCGCTGGCAATATCCAGGGATTCGCCTGTGGGAACTGGAAGCCCGGGATTCACTGGCGTAGCACAATCCCTTTTTGTCCGCGTTAGTTGGTCAGGTTCATTGGACGTTGCGCCACCAGCGCGATACGTAAGAAACGGATCTTCCACCCGATCCAACAACTGAAGAACACCTATGCAAACGATATTGAACAGTGACCAGGAAGAGTTATTGAAGCGCACGCGGGACACGTTAGGCCGGCTGCGGGATGTATTGGCGGACCTGAAAGCGCCTTTTGAAGACCGGGACGCGCTGGCGGAGTCGATCAGGCAGTTAGACGAGTTGTTTTTGTTAGTGGTGGCGGGGGAGTTTAATGCCGGCAAATCCTCCTTCATCAACGCACTCCTGGGCACGCCCCTCCTGGCCGAAGGCGTCACCCCCACCACCAGCCAGATTTACCTCCTCAAATTCGGGCCAGAAAGCAAGCAAAAGCCCATCGAAAAAGGCGTCTGGGAGCAAACCGCCCCTGTTGAACTGCTGCGCAGCATCAATATCGTGGACACCCCCGGCACAAACGCCATCCTGCGCGAACACGAAACCCTCACCACGGAGTTTATTCCCCGCAGCGACCTGGTCCTCTTCGTCTCTTCCGCCGACCGCCCCTTCACGGAAAGCGAACGCCAATTCCTGGACAAAATCCGGCAGTGGGGCAAGAAAATCGTCATCGTCATCAACAAAATCGACATCCTCACCGATGACGCCGAAGTGAACCAGATTCTGGATTTTGTACGGCAGGCGGCGCGGGATTTGTTGGGTAATGTGCCGGCAATTTTCGCCATCTCCTCCAAACGTGCCCAACGTGCCAAAGCCGGCGACCCGCGCCTCTGGAGCAGCAGCGGCCTCGAACCCCTGGAAACATTCATCCGTGACACCCTGGATGACAACGGACGCTTCCGCCTCAAACTGCTCAACCCCCTCGGCGTCGGGCACAAACTCGTCAAAAAACAGCTCGACCTCACCGACGACGACCTGGAAAGCCTGCGCCGCGATACCACCTTGCTAGAAGACGTGGACCGGCAAATGTCCCTGTACCACAACGACATGCAGCGCAATTTTGAGAGCCGCATCAGCGAGATCAACAACCTCCTTTTTGACATGGAAATGCGCGGGCGCAACTTCTTCGACGAATATATGCGCCTTTTCCGTATGCCCGACCTGATGCGCAAGGAACACATTCGCCAGCGGTTCGAGCAGGATGTGGTGGGGAACACGCCGCAACTCATCGAACGGCGCGTCGGCGAAATGGTCGATTGGCTGGTGGAGCAGGATTTGCGACAATGGACGGCGGTCGCCGAGCATCTGACGCGACGACGCCAGGAAAATGACGAGCGCATCATCGGGCAAGGCGGTCCCAAGGAAGGCACGCTCGCCTACGACCGGCAGCGACTGATCGACTCCATTGGCCGCGCCGCGCATGAGACAATTGCCAGTTACGACCAGCGGTTTGAGGCCAGCCAGTTGGCGGATGTGGCGCGAAAATCGGTCATAGAGACAGCCGGGCTGACGCTGGGCGGGGCCAGCCTGGGCGCGCTGATCGCCCTGGCAACGCATGTCGCCTTTCTTGATGCCACGGGTGTAATTGCCGGCATCACCGCCGTCACATTAGGCTTACTCGTCCTCCCCGCCCGCCGCCGCAAAGCCAACCAGGAACTCTCCACCAAACTAAACGACCTGCGCCAACGCCTCACCGAAACCCTCAACGAACAGTTCGACCGCGAAATGCGCCGCGGCCACCAACGCATCGAAGACGCCATCGCCCCCTTCAGCCGCTTCGTGCGCGCCGAAAACCAGAAACTGGTGGCCCAGCGCGATCACGTCGAAGAATTGGAAGCGCATATCGCCGGACTACGCGCCCAGTTAGGCGGGTAAAAGGCGGTTGGCGGCGTACTCATTCTCGACAGGTCGCATGATTGTCTACAAGTTGGACGAAACGGGACGCGAAGTGTGGCAGTATCCGGCCACGCTGCTAGAACGCCACCCCAATGCCGTGCGCCTGGAGGCATTCTTCAACCGCCCGGATATGGACCTGGGGTACACAACCTTCAACCGGCAGGACCGCTTCGTGGAGTATTTTTACAACGACCGCTGGTATAACGTCTTCGCCATCTATGATCGAGACGACCGGACGCATAAGGGCTGGTACTGCAACATCTGCCGCCCGGCGCACATTACCGCGGAGGCCGTGCGCTGCGCCGACCTGGCGCTGGACCTGTGGGTCGCCGCCAACGGCCAGACCCGCATCCTGGACGAAGACGAATTCGCCTCCCTGACCATCCCCCCTCACGACCGCGCCCACGGCTTGCAAGCCTTACGTCAACTCCTCACCCTCGCCCAAAACGGCCAACTCCCCACCTGAAACAACAACGCCCTCGCGCATGGCGAGGGCGTTCTTCATTGGCGTAAACGTGCCGGCATTGCCCGGTCTTGCCCGGGAGAGGACGACGCCTTATCCCCCCAGTGCGCCCGTCAGCGCGCCAATACCCAACACACCGACACCAAATATCAGGCCCAGAACAAAGGAAACGATCAAGACCAGGATAAAGCCAACCACGATCGTCAACAACGCCTTCACGTTGTCCAGATCAAGTCCCTGGCGCACGGCGATGAAGCCCGCGGCCAACGACCAGAGCAGCGCCAGAAAACCAACACAGGGAATAAAGCTGAGAATCTGCGGCGCGTAGGAGTAGCCAATAACGCGCATCATCTCGCCCATGTCCGCCTTGCCGCCAAACAGCGATGTGCCCACGAAGTAAGTGGTCGCCGACCAAACCAGCCAACCAATGACCGCGCTGATGGCCGAGCTAAGGAAGCCACCAATGAAGTTGTCGCTCAAAACGCCACTGCCAAGACCACTGACCAGGGCCACGACGATCACGATGATCAACGCTTCCATCGTTGCGCCCTGGTCGTGTTCGATCTCCTCAAACGTGTTGGCATCCAGTTTGAGCACACCCATAATACGGTTCAACATCTTTGCCTCCTGAGATAGATGACGTGTGCATGGTGGAACCAATCGTTCCACTATGTTAAACACCATCGTTTAATCGAAGTTCCTCATGAAAAGTAGATGGATGGGCGACAATTTGGGCCAGGGAAGCGCGCCGAAGGGCTGCCGGCAAAAACCCGGCAACACCGACTACCAAGTAACCGTCCGAAAACAACTTCACACTTTTTGCGGACGGTTACTGCCGCTATCCATGATAGCCGCTATTGTGGATAGCCGCTATCCATGATAGCCGTTATCCATGATAGCCGTTATCCGCACATTTCCACTAACTTCATTGTCGGCAGCCACTAACTGCCCGTGTAGATGGCGCGCAGGGCAACGCCAAAGAGAAACAAGGTCACGAGGGCGTAGACCCATTGGCCGCGATGGCTTTCGTCGCCGCGCAGGACGCCAAACATGAAGGGGAGAAAAAGCATGGAAAAGATGCCGTAGAGGAGGTGAATGCCGGCACGCCCCGGACGCCCCCCCTCCAGCCACAAGACAAATCCCAGAATGCCTTGCAGCACATACAACCCCTCCCCGATGACGAGTGCCCCCAGGTAATTGCCATCGACGCCCTGCCCGCGAATCGCCCGCACCAGGCCCCATAACCCAATTAGCAAGAAAAATAACCAGACCGTATTGGCCAGCGTTCCATGAATTTGAACCAGCATTGATGTTCCTCGTCGTGGATAGTTGGTGGTTAGGACTGGCGATAGAATAAGATGTGCATGGCATCGCCAGTTTGAAGGAGCGGTAAGGAAAGAACTTCGTTGGCTTATTTAATTTCCGTTCCTTAGCGGTTGGCGGTCGGTCATGGGTAGCTACCGCCAAGCCAATGAAGTATATCACTTTTTGCCCCTGAATTCGGGCATCAGCTACAATCACTCCCATGTTCTTACGTCCCGAACCGATCACGCCCGCTTTTGCAGCGGCTCAAGCCTATTTGCAACAGTTCATCGATTATGAAAAGAAAATGCCGGCACTCTACGGCCCCGACAAAATGGATCCCACCCGCCCCGGTCGCCTCCTCGCCGCCCTCGGCTCCCCACACGAACGCCTGAAAGCCATCCACATTGCCGGCACCAAAGGCAAAGGCTCCGTCGCCGCCTACTGCGCCGCCGCCCTGCGCGCCGCCGGCCTCAAAGTCGGCCTCTACACCTCACCCCACCTGATCGACTTCCGCGAACGCATCCGCATCCTCACCCCGGCGGACGAAGACGGGCGCATCAGCCAGGCCGCCTTTGTCGCCCTCGTGGACCAACTGCGCCCGGTCATCCCCACCATCCCCGGCCTCACCTGGTTTGAACTCGTCACCGCCCTGGCCTTCATGCACTTCGCCCAGGAGAAAGTAGACATCGCCGTGGTGGAAGTCGGCCTCGGCGGGCGGCTGGATGCCACCAACGCCCTCACTCCCCTCGTCGCCGTGATCACGTCCATCAGCTACGACCACACCGCCTTGCTCGGCGAAACGCTGGCGGCGATCGCCGGCGAAAAAGGGGGCATCATTAAGCCGGGCGTACCCGTAGTCATCGCGCCGCAGCCGCCAGAGGCGCTGCGCCGCCTGCGCGACATCGCCGCCAGCCGTGACGCGCCGACCACGCTCGTAGGGCAGGACGTGACCCTGGCCACGCGCGCCCTGGACCCCACGCTGTCGCAGGTGGCCGTCTATGATCAGCGCGCACCCAATCCCGCCGCCACGGAACGACTGTTGACGCTGTCGCTACCGGGCTATCACCAACAGGTCAACGCCGCCGTGGCCCTGGCGGCGCTGGACCAGGTACAACCCCATTTTCCCACCCTGACGACGGCGGCGGTGCAGGCAGGTTTTGCGCACACACAATGGCCGGGACGGCTGCAACGCCTGCCGGCATCGTCCGAAGAGGGGCCGGATATTCTACTTGACGGCGCGCACAACGGGGATTCCGCGGCCAAACTGGCGCAGGCGCTGCGCGATCTGTTTCCGGACCGCCGCTGCCGGTTTTTGTTGGGCGTGACGCGGGATAAGGATTTTGCCGGCATTCTCCGCGCACTCCTCCCTCTTTCCACCAACATCGTCGTCACCCGCTCCACCCACCCCCGCGCCGCCGATCCCACCCACCTGCAACAAGTCGCCGCCACTCTCGGCGGCAGCATCCAAATCAGTCCCAATCTGGTGCATGGCCTGCGCACCCTTTGGCAGCAAAGCAGCCCCGCCGACCTCATCTGCGTCACCGGCTCGCTCTACATCGTCGGCGATTTGCTAAATCAGTGGGAACGTCTACAATCAGACTTGAGCAGGCCAACGCATTAACGAAATCCCAGCCGCTGAAGGACCATCTAAACATGAGAGATGATTTTGAGTTGCCGCAGTTTCCCGACTTCCTCACGGAGTTTGACCTCAATAACGAACTGTTCCAGGTCAACGAGGTCGTCAGCCCGGATGGCACCATTAACTGCCCCTTCATCCCCCTACGCGACCTGATCCTGTATCCACAGATGGTCATGCCTCTATTCATAGATCGCCAGCGCTCCCTCAGCGCGATCCAGGCAGCCACCTCTCACAGCGAACCCATCATCGTCGCCGCGCAAATAGACGGCGAGGTTGAAGACCCCGACGTGGACGACATCTTCCTGTTTGGCACGGAAGCCAGCGTAGGGCGCACCATGCGCATGCCCGACAACTCCACCAGTGTACTGGCCCAGGGACGCAACCGCGTAGAAATCCTGGAGTTCACGCAGTGGGAACCATATATGCGCGTGCGGGCGCGCATCGTGCCGGAGCCGGTCGATTGGGAACCCGCGACGGAGGCCTCCATGCGCGCCGTCATGGCCCTGTTTGAAAAAGTCGTGGACCTCAATCGTAACCTGCCCGACGAGCTTTTCACCTTCGCCATGAACATCGACGAGCCGGGCTGGCTGGCCGACTTCGTGGCTTCCGCCCTCAGCCTATCTATCGACATGCGTCAGGACATCCTGGAAACCATCAACCCCACCGCACGGCTGCAAAAGGTGAGCATCCTCCTGGCGCAAGAGCTGGACGTATTGGAGCTTGAGGACGAAATTCACGCCAAAGTGCAGCAAGAAGTGGACCGATCGCAGCGAGAGCATTTTCTGCGCGAGCAAATGCGCGTCATCCAGGGCGAATTGGGGGAAATGGACGTCTTCACGCAAGAACTGGCGGAACTGCGGCAGGCCATTGATCAAAAGAAACTGCCGGAGGAAGTGCGGGCCAAAGTGGACAAAGAACTTTCCCGCCTGCAAGCCATGCCCCCTATGTCCCCGGAGGTCGGCGTCATCCGCACCTACCTGGACCTCATTCTCGATCTGCCCTGGTATGAACAGTCGGAGGACAACCTGGACGTGCGCCACGCAGGCGAGGTGTTGGACGCGGACCATTTTGGCCTGGAGCGCATCAAGGACCGCATCCTGGAATTCATTGCCGTCAAACAAATTGCGCCCAAAACGATGCGCACGCCCATCCTTTGCTTTGTTGGCCCGCCCGGCACGGGCAAAACCTCGTTGGGACGGTCCATTGCGCGGGCGCTGGGGCGCAAATTCGTGCGCGTCAGTTTAGGCGGCGTGCGGGATGAGGCGGAGATTCGCGGCCACCGCCGCACGTACATTGGCGCCATGCCGGGGCGGATTGTTCAGGCAATCCGGCGCGCGGGCACGAATAACCCGCTGTTTATGCTGGACGAAATCGACAAGCTGGGTCAGGATTTTCGCGGCGATCCTTCGTCGGCGCTGCTGGAAGTGCTGGACCCGGAGCAAAACAATGCTTTCTCCGACCATTACCTGGAACTGGATTTCGACCTGTCACACGCGCTGTTTATTACGACGGCCAACTGGCTGGACCCGATTCCGCCGGCGCTGCGCGACCGCATGGAGGTGATTGAGTTTTCGGGATATTTGGAGGAGGAGAAGTTGGAAATATGCCGGCAATTCATCATCCCCCGCCAGATCGCCCAACATGGCCTGCTCAAAGCCGGGCTGCGCTTTGAAGAAGACGCGCTGAAAATGCTCATCCGCCAGTACACCTACGAAGCCGGCGTGCGCAACCTGGAGCGAGAAATCGCCAACATCTGCCGCAAGACCGCCCGCCGCGTGGCCGAACGGCGGCGATACGCACGGCGTATTTCCGCCAAACAGTTGGAGGACCTCCTCGGCCCCGCGCCAATTACGCCGGAACTCATGCGCGAAGAAGATGAAGTGGGCGTCGCCACCGGCGTGGCCTGGACGGCCGCCGGCGGTGACATCCTGGCAATTGAAGTCATCCTCATGCCCGGCAAAGGCGGCCTCACCCTCACGGGGCAGATGGGCGAGGTCATGCAGGAAAGCGCCCAGGCAGCCCTCAGCTATACGCGCGGCCATGCCGCTGATTGGGGCGTGTCTGTGGAGATATTTGAAAACCACGACGTGCATATACACATTCCCGAAGGCTCCGTGCCCAAGGACGGTCCTTCGGCGGGCGTGGCTCTGGTGACGGCGCTGGTTTCCGCCTTCACCAATCGTCCTATCCGGCGCGATGTGGGGCTGACGGGGGAAATCACGCTGCGCGGGCGGGTGCTGCCGGTGGGGGGGATTCGGGAAAAGGCGCTGGCGGCCAGACGTGCCGGCATTACCACCTTTGTCATGCCCCGCAAAAACGAAAACAGCCTGCAAAAAATCCCAAAAAAACTGCGTCAGGACCTCAACTTCATCCTCGTCGAACGCATCAACGAAGTCCTGGACGCCGCCCTGCTCCTCCCCTTTCCCGTTCCCACCCCTGTCGAAACCCTCTCACCCAACTAAAAGCCTGCCCCGCTCCCATCTGAACCGACGAAAAACGCGCCGTCCGCCAAACGGCGCGTTTTTTCATGACACCTGTCACTAGGCAGAAAGCCCAATTTGCGCCATCATGAATTGGGTTTATTAATCAAAGTGCGCTCTTCCCCGGCGCGCCACTCGCGCGGCGCCCCCCTCGCACCGCGAAGGAGTAACGACCATGCGTGTTGTCATTGACCGAGATTTATGTGATGCCAGTCTGCCATTTTGCCAGCGCTGCTCCGCTGCCTTCATCCGCTACCCTGAAGGCAGTGACCGCCTTTGCGTACGCGACATCATCGACGATGGCCAGGAACTATTGACCATTGAGATGCACACCGACGGGCGTACGCTGGAAATCGAACTAACGGAAGAGGCGCATAATCTGGCCAGCGTCGAAGGTTGGGAATCATTGGCCGACTTCGACCCTGCTCTATTCCGCACCGGCGCGCTGGAACGCTGGCGGGAACTACGACAACTTCCGGCCGCCCATTAACGCACAAAAGCGGAAGGAGAACTCCTTCCGCCTTTGCCAACAAAACAGTATCGCGCTATCGCGGGTCAATTCCCACGAAAATCGTAACTGCTATGCCAGATTGGACCAATTTTTTCTGGTGAAAATGGTCATTGCGCGCGTAAAATTGGTCCAATCTCCTGAGAGCGTTAGTAATTACCGAAAATCGTGGTTAGTTGATGGTTGTCAGGCGGCAACAGCGCCCTCCCGGTAGGACGAACGACATATTCGTCATTCGTCCTCCAAGAATGAACCCATCTAGACGCTCACTTAATAGCCGCCAACATCTCTTCGTTGCTGTCGAACTTAAACTCCGGCAAATGGCGCTCCGCCGCAATACGCGCTTCCACTGCTTCTAACTTGCGCACATCCACCTTGCGTACCACCTGCCCATCAAGGGACTGCACCCGCGCCACCACACCGGGCAGGGGCGATGCCGCGGCAGCCTCTTTTGTCGCCAGGTATTGCAGCACGGCTTTGGCCCCGTTCGTGCCATCCTTACGCGCCGCGCCCACCAATCCCTCGCTCGCTTTGCGCGCCCAACCGGCCACAAAGACATCATCTATCGCCTGATTTGTCGCCGGATCGAAAACCTCATACGAGTTGCCATCAACGGGGAAGCGCGGATTCTCGCGCTTGACGAACTCATTCCAGGCCACCGGTAGGCCAAAACCTTCGTCTACGCGGTCGCCGATGGCAAAAACCACGGTGTCCACGGGAATGACGCGATATGTCCCCAGCCCCTTTGCTTTGGTATCGTCGCCACGGGGGAGCAAGGTCGTTTCCTCCACTTCCAGCCCCGTGACGCGGCCATCTTCGCCGAGAATGCGGTAGGGTGAGGCAAGAAAATCAAAGCGCAATTTCGTTTCCGACACAGGCTCCAGCGCCCGCGCCAGTCCGGCCACAATGTAGTCTCGTGCCGCCTGCGCATCCTGCGCGACGCCATCCATCACCGGCTTGCAGCGCGCCAACTCCGCATCCAGCGCCGCAAGATCCAAGTTCGCCCCCACAATTTCCATCTCTTTCTTGGTGAACTTGACTTCCGCCGGGCCACGCCGTGCCACGGCGACCACCTCATCCACCTTCAGATCGCGGATGGCCCAGTGAGCAATGTCTAGCATCACGTTGCCCACGCCGATGATGGCGACGCGGCGACCGATGTCGAATTTCTCCTGGCTGAAGGGGGGCAAATGGTTGTAGTGGTACACTAAATCTTTGGCGTGATAAACGCCCCGCAGATTTTCCCCCTCCAGGCCCAACCACTTGGTCCCCTGCGCCCCAACCGTCACCAGGATGGCATCGAACCCCATTTGCCGCAGTTCGTCCAGCGTCACATCCCCATCATTGCCGACGGTTACGTTGCCGAAGTAGTCAATCGACTCCGTATCCAAAATCTGGCTGAACTGCCGCCGCAGTCCCGATTTCATTTTGTATTTGTCGGGATAGATGCCGTATTCGGCCAACCCGCCAGGTTTGATGTCACGATTGAACAGGGTTACGTGGACGCCATTATCCGCCAATTCTTTGGCCGCATAGAGGCCCGCGGGTCCCGCGCCCACCACCGCCACGTAATGCTTATTGCTGCTTATGTCCATAAGATGCCGCGCTCCTTATAAGAATGAGGCGAAGCCGATGCGCCGTTCGCCCAATTGTCCAGTGAGATCTCATGAGAGGCCGAGAGTTGTCTTCGCTTGTGCCGGCATACAAGCCACGTCAAGCCCCGTCCGGCACAGTTAATTAGTATATGATGCCCCCCCTGCGTGTCAATGGCACTCGTAACGGGGATTGCATGATGAGTGTCACGTCTTCAGGAGAAAAGATAGGGCAGTCGTGTCCATTTAGGATTGGTTCATTCTCCGTCACTATTCACGACCACCTTCCCGGAAGCTGTTTTGCTGCCAAACAAGCCGAATGATGAGGCGTTTTGGGTTTGAAATCGAGCTTCCGGGAAGATCTCGTGGAGTGGAGACTTGAGTCGGAACCGTTCCGGCTGAAGCCTCCACTCCCCCGGAGATCCGAAAGAGCCACTAAATGCGGGCATCGTGTTCCGGCTGAAGCCTCCACTCCCCCGGAGATCCGAAAGAGCCACTAAATGCGGGCATCGTGCAAGTACAAGCCCGTGCGTAAAGGGACGCCGGGCTATTGGCCGCCGGTGACGCCGTGCAAGGCGTCGCAGGCCGGGCAAGAACCATCGGGACGGAGCATGGCATAACCCGCCTGCGGGTCGCCATCGGGGTTGTAAAGGGTGAAATCGACGTTGTAGATGATGAGCAAACGCACGCGCCCGCTGCCGGCGGAGAGGCTGTACGCTTCCGCCAGCCATTGCGCCTGCTCGGCCACGGATGTGCCGCTGGCCCAGCTAAAGTTGGCGGGCAGCTTACTAAACCCCTCACCGGAGAGGTAGCCAAGTTCGGTGAAGCAAACGGGGCGCGCGCCGCCAAAGGTGTTGTCGTACAGATCGCGGGTGGCCTGGTAGTACCAACTGTAGTGAGAGCCGCCGGGATGACCGCTGGTGGCACCAGGGGCGGTGGCTCCGGCGTTGTGGTGAACGCCAACGCAATCCATGTAATTGACGGCTCCGGCGGCGGCCATGCCGGCAATATACCGGTTGTCCGCCCACGCATTTGTCCCATTATCGAAGCCGGTGGGCGCGGGCGCGCCGCTGATGACGAGGATGCCACTGTTTGCGCTCTTAACGGCATTGTAGGCGGGCTTGAGCATGTTATTTACGTAGCTCGTGGGATCAATCTGCCCCGCGGGCCACTCGAAATCGATGTTCATCTCATTCCAGATTTCGATGGCGTCGGGGGGCGCGGCCAGGGAGGCGACGCCACGCACAAACGAGACAAAGGCATTGAAGTCAATAGAATTGGGCTGCGGATAGACGTTGGCTCCGGTAATGCTGTAGAGGACTTTGAAGCCATTGTTCTTGCCCAATTGGATGTTGCCCGCCAGCGCCCCGGGATCGTCACCGGGTGTCCATTTATGCTGGAATTTGACCCAGGTCATGCCGGCATTTTTCATCAAATCCGGGTGCGCCAACGACTGCGTCTGCCCGCCCAAGCCCATTGACGTGGGACCCGGCGCAGGCGGTGGCGGCGTTCCTCCGCCGGCGCCCGGAATTTGCAACACCTGCCCCACATAAATCAAATTCACATTGGCGATCCCATTGGCCTGGGCAATCGCCTGCACCGTCACCCCAAAGCGCAGCGCAATGCGATACAGCGTGTCGCCGGGCTGCACCGTGTACGTCGTGCCCGGTCCGGGCGCCGGCGGCGGCGCGGGTGGCGGCGGTGTCCCTCCCCCCGTGGGAATAATCAGCGTTTGCCCCGCATAAATCAGGTTCGGATTCAGGATACTGTTCGCCTGAGCAATCGCCGTGATCGTGGTGTCGTAGCGACGGGCAATGGATGCCAGGGTATCCCCCCACTGCACCACGTAAGTCGTATCCGCGGCAGCCGTCGTCACCAAAACCAGCGACACGACCAATGCCAACAGTAGTGAAACAAAACGCAGCTTCTTCATAATGACCCTCCAAAATTGTGCAATGCTCCCAAAAGCAAATGAGGCGGCGGAGTAGTGGCACAAGCGCGACGCACGTTTTAGTGTGTTGGGCCACGAAGCTCATTTGTGTGTGCATCACACTTCTCCTCCCCACGCCGTCGGCAGACTTCGCCAATGCAAGTGTAACACAAACGACCATCTCTGGGAATGACACCCCGGACCACCGCACGGCTTGCTCCCTCCATAGGTGTATAGTATCCTTGCGCCTATCGTCGCGCACTACTCGTTTCGTCCTTTCCTCGCCTTGTGTCTGGGCAGAACAAGGCGTGGTTTTTGTTTGAATCCCCTTTCCAAATAGGTTTTGTATGATCAAAATGAGTGACACACAAGAAATGACCGTTTTCAATAACATTGTAGAGACCATTGGCAATACGCCATTGGTGCGTATCAACTCCGTCGCGGCGGATCTGCCCTGCACGGTTCTGGCAAAAGTCGAATTCTTCAATCCCGGCGGCTCCGTGAAGGACCGTATTGGCTATACTATCATCGCAGAGGCGGAGCGCAGCGGGCGGCTTAAGCCAGGTGGCACGATTGTGGAGTCCACGTCGGGCAACACAGGCGTGGGACTGGCCATTGCCGCGGCCATCAAGGGATACAAGACGATTTTTGTGATGCCGGATAAGATGTCACAGGAGAAGATTTTGCTGCTGCGGGCTTTTGGCGCGCGCGTGGTGGTGACGCCGACGGCGGTGGAGCCGGATGATCCGCGCAGCTACTACAAGGTGGCGGAGCGGCTGGTGGCGGAAACGCCCAACGCGATCCTGGCGAACCAGTATCATAATCCGGTGAATCCGCTTTCCCATTACGAGGGAACCGGGCCGGAATTGTGGCAACAAACTGCCGGCAGAATCACGCATTTTGTTGCCGGCATGGGAACCGGTGGCACGATCAGCGGCGTGGGGCGCTACCTGAAGGAGCAAAGCCGCGACGTACAAGTCGTCGGCGTCGATCCGATTGGTTCCATCCTCTACGAACTGCACCGCAGTGGGCGCACCGTGAAGGCGGAAAGCTACAAAGTGGAGGGCATTGGCGAGGATTTCCTGCCTAGCACCACGGATTTAAGCGTCGTGGACTCGATTGTGCAGGTGAATGACCGCGAGAGCTTTCTCATGGCGCGCCGCCTGGTGCGCGAAGAGGGGTTGTTTGTGGGCGGCTCCTGCGGCTCCGCAATGGCCGGCGCGGTGAAATATGCGCGCACGCACAACCTGGGGCCGGATGATGTGATGGTGGTGCTGCTGCCGGACTCCGGTTCGCGCTATCTCAGCAAATTCCTCGACGACGAGTGGATGCGCGAAAATGGCTTTCTGGAACGGGCCTGGGTTGATTCGCGGGCGCAGGATGTGAACATGGCGAAGAGCATAACGAGCATCATCACCCTGCATCCGCGGGACTTGATGACGGATGTGGTGGCGGTGTTCAAGGAAAACAGTATCTCGCAGGCGCCGGTGGTGGACGATGCCGGCAATTTACTGGGCATTGTGCGTGAAGTAGACCTGCTGCTACACATGCTCACCGCCGATCACGCGCACACGCCGGACGAGACAATCGAATCCCTGATCGACCCCAACGTGACCATTGTGCGCCCCAACGCCCCGCTGGAATCCCTCATGGGCATCTTCAGCCATACAGACGTGGTCGTGATCTCCACGGGCACCAAGCCGGAAGGCATCCTCACCAAAATCGACATCCTGGACTACCTGGCCTCGCAACAACTGCGATAAGCGTTTGCGGGAAGCGAGTGGCGAGGGACAAGTAGCGAGGGACGAATGGCGAGGGACAAGTAGCGAGGGACAAGTAGCGAGGGACAAGTAGCGAGGGACGAATGGCGAGGGACAAGTAGCGAGGGACGAATGGCGAGGGACAAGTAGCGAGGGACGAATGGCGAGGGACAAGTAGCGAGGGACAAGTAGCGAGTGGCAAGTAGCGAGTGGCAAGTGCGCGACTACCCCGACTCACAAATCCACCAATCTACACCAACCACCCTCATACCTCCTACCTCATACCTCCTACCTCATACCTCCTACCTCCCTCGCTACTCCCCCGGCACGAAATAGACGCCAAAGTCTTTGTCCGGGCCGACCTGGGAAGCGTAATGGGAGTCCGTGCCGCTGGGGAAAATTTGATGCAGCCATTGGCGGGCGTCGCTGTCGGGCAGGTAGTAGAGGTATAGCTTCGGAGCCGGGTCTAGCCGCTGCTGCTCCAGGGCGGAGCGCACATCCATGACGACGTTGTTCCAGTTAATGTTGCCGGCATCAATGGCAATCGCCCGCGTGTCCACCCAATACGGATACGGAATGTGGTACGCATGATCAAAATCCCCAATGCTGTCCACAAAACCGCGCACCACCTGCCCCATTTCGCTCGCATTCCAGATACTGTGGCGGAACTGTTCATCGTAACGCACAAAGTACCAGTTGTAATTCTCCCGCCCGGCCATGACGAAGATAGTCAGCAGCAGCAACGCCACGTAGAATCGTCCTGCTCCGGCGAAAGTGCCGGCAAAACGATTCCACGTCGCCCACAACGGCAGCGCCGCAATCATCATGGCAATGGGAATAGCCCCGCCCGTGCGCACCACGCTGGGATTCTCATTGGGAAACGCAATGCTGAGAATGGACGGCAGCACCAGCATAAACAGCATCAGCAGCAAATAAAGCGGACGGCGGTCACGGCGGGCCACCAGCCGCCAGAGCAAATACACCAGCCCCAGGACAAACAGCCCTCCCGTCACCCAGTCCAGCACCGGCGAGAAGGGGATCGTATTGGCAAACACCACATCCCCGCGATAATTAAACATCAACGCCGCGTTTTTCACATTTTGCCAGAAAACGGCCAGCGTTTGCCAGACACTTTCCTGCCCCAGCGCATCCGAAGAGCGCGTGGTGACGCGATACCAGAACATGGACGGCTGGTCCATCATGTAACGAAACAACGGCAAAAATACCAGGAAACTGGTCGCCCCCGCCAACACACCATTTTGCCAGAAAGCCCACCTCAGCGCCGTGCTTTCCGTCGGCGGACGCCGCCGCCGCGCCAACCGTCCATCCAACGCGGCTTTCAGCAGCACCAACAGCAGCAGCAGCAAAGGAACCATGCGCATGGGAATGTAGGTGTGCAGCCCGACGCCGAGGAACAGGCCACAGGCGAGCCAATCGTTGCGCCGATTGGTGCGGAAGGCGCGCACCAGGAAATAGAGAGTGGGGGCGGCAAAAGCGGGCGTGAAAGGAAAGCGCAGGCCAACGCGGCTGATGGCAACATGCCAGTGGGAGATAGAGAGCAGCGTTACGGTGAGCAGCCCCATGCGCCGATCAAACAACTCTTTACTCAAGAGGTAGGTGAAGGGAAACGCGAGCAGGCTGATCATCACCGTGCCCACTTTTAGGGCCAGGTGGCTGATCTCCAGCGGGGTGTAGCGGATGAGGAGGGCCGTCAGGTAAAACTGGAACGCTTCGCGCCCGGTGTTGCGCGGGAAGAAGATAGGGCGCAGTCCGTTGAGAACGTCCTGCACGTCCAGTAATTTTTCCGCCTGGTCGCTGCCCAACTCCGATGGCACTTGCGCCAGTCGATGCACGCGAAAATAGACGGCCACCAGGAAAATGAGGAGCAGTGCCAGGCGATGCCAGTGCAGCCGGATGGGCCACTCCCCCTGCCGGAGTCGTGCCAGCCGCTCTTGTAGCCAGGCGGCGGGCAGTTCGGCAAAGGTCAACAGGAACAGCGCCAGGGAACCAACCCAGGCGAGCACGCCTGAGCGGGTGAAGGTGTCGAAGGCAAAATGGCGATAGGCAAACGCGGCCAACGCCGACGATGCCAACACCAGGACCAACTGCCACCAGGGATGTCCCGCCATCGTGTAAACGGTTTGCGCGGGCGGGGCGATGGTGGGCCAATCCTCGCCTGAT
This sequence comes from Ardenticatenales bacterium, assembly GCA_020634515.1. Lineage (NCBI taxonomy): Bacteria > Bacillati > Chloroflexota > Ardenticatenia > Ardenticatenales > Ardenticatenales bacterium. Next base: position 200,092 of record JACKBL010000003.1, read on the forward strand.
TGGCTGCCGGCATCCGGCCAAAAGTGAATGCCGCCGAGGAAAAGGAGAATGGCCGCCAGAAACAGCCAGACAGCCGCGTCGGTGTGGGCGGAGTCGGGGAGGAGTTGCTGTGCCCGCAGCGCCAGGATGAGTGAGGTGTGTAGGGATAATGCCGGCAGAAATTTCTCTCTCATAGGCGCACAAGTATCAGGCCAGCCTCTGGCTCTGTCAAGCCTTGCGCGCCTCTCCCATTCTCACTATACTCTCCTGCCGGTTCAAACATCAAACGGGTGGGGGAAAACAGCCTGTACCACGATGGATGAAAATAGTCACGGATAACTCGGATTTCTGTTTTATCCGCGGTTTTCCGCATTCATTCGCATCCTGTCTGTATTGAAAGCGTGGACGAGTTGGAAACTCGTCCTACAAGGTATTTTCTGAAGGAGTTACCAATGCAACATTTACTGAACGACGTTATCGAAATCACCCGCGCCGCCGGCGCGGCCATCATGGGGTATTACCATTCATCTTTTGAAGTGGCCGACAAAAGTCCCGACAACCCCGTCACCGATGCGGACTTCGCCGCGGACACGTTGCTCAAAGAACGGCTGCTGGCGCTGCTGCCGGAAGCGGGCTGGCTCAGCGAAGAAACGCGCGACAACCCCGACCGCCTGAACAAGAAGTACGTGTGGGTGGTGGACCCGCTGGATGGGACAAAAGAGTTTGTGATGGGCATCCCAGAGTTCTCCGTGGCCGTGGCGCTGGTGGAAGCGGGGCAGCCAATCCTCAGCGTGATTTACAGCCCGGCAACGGGGGAGTTGTTCCAGGCGGCGAAGGGGCAGGGCACGCTGTACAATGGGCGGGCGGCCGTCCTTAGCCCGCGCGCGGCGCTGGCCGGGGCGGCGATTGACGCCAGTCGTTCGGAAATCAAGAAGGGGGAGTTTGAACCGTTTACGGACCTGGTGCAGTTGAAGATTGTGGGGAGTATTGCCTATAAGTTGGCGCGGGTGAGTGCCGGCATTTGCGATGCCACCTGGAGCCGCGGACCCAAGCACGAATGGGACATTTGTGCCGGCAGCTTCCTTATCGAAGAAAGCGGCGGGCGCGTCGTTGACCTGAACAACGACCCCATCACCTACAACAAACCCTTCCCCAAAGTCAACGGCATCATCGCCGACAACGGTCTGCTACACAACGAACTCGTCGCCACCCTCGCCCCCTACGGAGCCGCCCGCAAAGAACCCGGCTTCGTCTACCGCGTCTAAAAAAGGGGGACGCGGATAAGCGCGGAAAACACGGACCAGGGCTATTGCTCAACCCCATATCCGCGCCCCTCCGCGTCCCCCAATCCCGCACAACCTACCAAAAACTTGCATAGAAACATCGCCTATGATAGCTTTGTGTAGGCTAACTGCTGTCGCCAGAAAAGCCAGCCGCCGTCTCATAACTTCCTGAAAACGCCGCGCACCTATTCGCGCCCCCATCCAACAATCTTACAGGTATGAGTTCAGACAACATTCTGCTCAGCGCCGAAAATGTTTCCTTACATTTTGGTGGAACCGCCGTTCTCAGCAACATCAATTTTGATGTGCGCCAGGGAGAAATTCGAGCCATCATCGGGCCTAATGGTGCCGGCAAAACCTCCATCCTCAACTGCATCAGCGGCTTCTATCGCCCACAACAAGGCCGCGTCATATTCCAGGACAGCGACCTCACCAAGATCCCGCCGTACAAAATCGCCAGCCTCGGTCTCGCCCGCACCTTCCAAAACATCGCCCTCTACACAGGACTAAGCACCCTCGACAACCTCATGGCCGCCCGCCACATCCACATGAAGCAGAACAGCCTGCAAAGCATGATCTACTGGGGCGCAGCGCAGCGGGAGGAAACCCGCCACCGATACGTCGTCGAGGAAATAATCGACTTTCTGGAAATCGCCCACGTCCGCAAATCCATCGTCGGCGCGCTCTCCTATGGCCTGCGTAAGCGGGTCGAACTGGGACGCGCCCTTGCCCTGGAACCCACCTTGCTGCTGCTCGACGAACCCATGGCCGGCATGAACGTGGAAGAAAAAGAAGACATGGCCCGCTTCATTCTGGACATCCACGAACGTCGCGGCATCACCGTCATCCTCATTGAACACGACATGGGCCTCGTCATGGACATCTCCCACCGCGTCGTCGTACTCGATTTTGGCGTCAAAATCGGCGACGGCAACCCCGATGAGATCAAGAACAATCCCGACGTCATCCGCGCCTACCTCGGCGAGGCGTAGCAGCGATTCAGAAAGACTTGCGTGGTTCTTGTTACCCGACAGACGTAAATTCTCAATACCTCAGGGGAAACCTGGCCTGAGCTTGTCGAAGGCCGTTGGTTTCGACAAGCTCAACCAACGTGACCACCCTTTATTGAGAAGATACCAACCGACCTTCCTGGAAGCTCACTCGCAGGCCAGCGTCGTCTCATAAACAGCTTCCCGGAAGATCAAGACAAGAGCGCTGCCATTCGCATCTCATTTCATCGCCAACCTGACCGTTATGAACACCCCGGAAACCCTCCCCCAACATTTCCTGCGACTTGTCCACCAATACGGGGACAAGAAAGTCGCCCTGCGCCAGAAAGAATTCGGCATCTGGCAGGAATTCAACTGGCAGCAATCCTACGAAAACGTGCGCGATTTCGCCCTCGGCCTGATCGCCCTGGGCATGCAGCGCGGCGACCACGTCGCCACGGTCGGTGACAACGACCGCCAATATCTCTGGGGGTATCTGGGCTTGCTGGCGGCGGGCGGCGTTCAGGTAGGCCTATTCACCGACGCCATCAGCAGCGAAATCGCCTACATCGTGGACCACAGCGACGCTCGCTTTGTCCTGGCGAAGGACCAGGAGCAGTGCGACAAACTACTGGAAATTCGCGCCGAGATTCCCAAAGTGGAGCGCGTGATCTACTGGGATGATCGCGGCTTGTGGAATTACGACGAGCCGTGGCTGGTCGCCTTTACGGAGGTGCAGGCATTGGGGCGAGAACTGCTGGCGCAAGAGCCAGACCGCTTCGAGCAGGAAGTTGCCCTGGGGCGCGGCCAGGACTTATGCATCCTCTGCTACACATCCGGCACGACCGGGTTGCCCAAAGGGGCCATGCTCACGCACGACAACCTGGTGGTGATCACGCAAGCATTTCAACAGGTAGACGTCCGTTATGATACAGATAACCATGTCAGCCTGCTGCCGTTGGGCTGGATTGGCGAACACGCGCTGGGCGTGGCTCCCCACGTGATCACGGGCGTGATCATGAACTTCCCCGAAGAACCGGAAACCGTGCGCGAAAACGTGCGCGAAATCGCGCCGCAGGGTTTGCTCTACAACTCCCGCCTATGGGACAACCTGGTGGGCAACGTACAGGTGCGCATCAACGAATCCTCCTGGCTGAATCGGAAGCTGTACGAAACGTTTTTGCCGGTTGGTTACAAAGTCGCCGACCGACGGTTTACCAACGAGCGTCTGGGGCTGGCGACGCGCGCCGCATATCAATTGGGCAATTGGCTGGTCTTCGCGCCTATTCGGGATCAGTTGGGGCTGTCCCGCATTCGCTCCGCCTACACCGCCGGGGCCGCCCTCAGCCCGGACGCGATGCGTTTCTTCCACGCGCTGGGTATCAATTTGAAGCAGATTTACGGCTCCACGGAAGTGACGGGCGGGGTGACACTGCACCGCGACAACGACATCAAGTTCGCCAGCGTCGGGCAGCCCGCGCCGGGCATTCCCATGCGCACCTCGGAAGATGGCGAAATCCAGATCGGCGGCCCTACGGTTTTCCAGGGGTACTACAAAAACCCGGAAAAAACGGCGGAGGCGCTGCTGGTGGATGCGGATGGCGCGCGCTGGTTCCGCACCGGGGATGCGGGCTACATTGATGAAGACGGCCACATCATTTACCTGGACCGTGTCAAGGACATGATCACGCTCTCCAATGGGGAGCGATTTTCGCCACAGTTCATTGAGGGGCGGCTGAAGTTCAGCCCCTACGTGCGCGACGTAATGGCCATTGGGGACCGGACGCGGGATTACGTGACGGCCCTGGTGATTATTGATTTCGCCAACGTGGGCAACTGGGCGGAGCGCAGCGGCATTGGATACACCACTTTTACGGACCTATCGCAGAAGCCGCAGGTATATGAACTGGTGCTGAAAGCGGTGCAGGGCGTTAACGAGAATTTGCCGCCGCAAGGTCGGATTCGCCGCTACGTGCTGCTACATAAGGAATTCGATGCGGATGAGGCGGAGATGACGCGGTCGCGCAAGCTGCGTCGTGGTGTCCTGTATGATCGCTACCAGGCGATTATTGAGGCGATGTATGCCAATAAGGAGAGCCTGGTGGTGCGCGCGCCGGTGCGGTATCAGGATGGCAGCGAGGGTTTTATTGAGACGTCGCTGCGCATTGCCACCGCCGTGGCGTAAATGAGGCAAGGGAGGAACGATGTTCCTCCATTCAGATTCGTGAGCGTCCAGAATTTAGTCCTCCCCAAGATCGATTCATTCCTGGAGAATGAACCAATCTGAAAAGGGAAGTTATTTGGGGACGGTCACTTTAGGAAAGAAGGCATGAACTGGCAGCTTCTCCCCCAATTCGCGGTAACGGGCTTGTTGAGTGGCGGACCCATCGCCCTGATTGCGTTAGGGCTGGTGCTTATTTACAAGTCCTCGGAGATTTTCAACTTCGCGCATGGGCAGATGCTCCTGATTGGGGCGATGGCGACGTGGTGGTATTCCTCGGAGAATGCGCTGGGGCGGATTTTGCCGGGAGACGAGAATTTTCTGCCGCGGATTGGGCTGGCGATTGTGCTGGCGCTGTTGACGTCGATTGTGTTGGGGCTGGTGATTGAGCGGTTGGCGCTGCGACCGATGACGGGGCAGCCGCTGCTGTCGATTATTTTGATGACGCTGGCGTTGAGCCAGGTCCTGCAAGGGTTGACGATTCTGACGTTTGGGCCGACGCAACGGAATTTTCCGGTGCTGTTTTCGACGTCGAATCCGTATCGCATTACGCTGCCGCTGGCACAAAATGCCGGCACTGTTGCCAACTGTCATTTCGCGTTCGGAGGAGACCCCCAACCCGGCTGCCTCATCGTCATCCTGCGCCAGGACCTCTTCTGGTCCTTCATGGTGGCCATGGCCTGCGTCGTGCTCCTGTACGTCTTCTTCCAGTACACGCGCACGGGCCTTTCCATGCGGGCGACGGCGGAAAACCATGAAACCGCGCAGGCAGTAGGCATTCGCATCAACCGCGTGTTTGGTTTTTCCTGGGCCATTGCCGGCATCATCGCCACCATCGGCGGTATCCTCATCGCCACCGCCAGCGGCCTCGACCTCAGCCTGCCCATCGTCGTCCTTGCCGCCTTCCCCGCCGTCCTCCTCGGCGGCCTGGAATCCATCCCCGGAGCCGTCATCGGCGGCCTGATCATCGGCCTGTTTCAGGGCATCGTCGCCCTGCCCAACAACGACTTCTTCCTCGGCGCGGAGGCGGCCCAGGCCATCCGCAACTCCAAGGAAATCGTCCCTTACATCATTCTCCTAATCGTCCTCGTGATTCGCCCGGACGGTCTGTTTGGGCAGAAGCGGATTGAGCGGATTTAGGGCGAAAGGCGGATGTTTGAAGGCAGAAGGGAACGACTTGGCCCGTTGCCTGAGCCGGCCGAAGACATGGGCTTCGACAATTTAAAGATTGACTCTACTGAAAAAAGGCCAAAAACCGGGTTTTTACACATTTCGGCCGGACACTCGAAAAACCCGGTTTTTTCAGTGAACTCAAAGATTGGTTCATTCTTGGAGAATAAACCAATCTAAAAAGGTAAAGAGAGCTGTTTATGGCTGTTTCCAGACCCGCGGGCGACTTTGACCGCCGATATGAACAAGACATGGCCGTACTGCGGCAACGCTGGCAGTATGTGGTGCTGTTCCTTTGCCTGGTCGCACTCTACACCCTGCCCCTCTACGGCAGCGGCACAGTCATCTCCCTGGTCAACCGCATCGGCATTTTCATCATCGCCGTGCAGGGGCTAAACATTCTCACCGGTTACACGGGCCAGATTTCTCTGGGGCAGGCGGCGTTTATGACCGTGGGCGGGTATGTGTCCGCGCTGTTGGTGGGAAACCTCGGTTGGAGTTTCTTCCTGGCGCTGCCCGTGGCCGGGCTGGTGGCCGGGCTGGTGGGGCTGCTGTTTGGCCTGCCTTCGCTGCGCGTGAAGGGCTTTTACCTGGTGATGGCCACGCTCGGGGCGCAGTTCATTATCCCCTGGTTTGCGCGCAACTCATTCAAGGACGTCCTCAACGGGGCGCAAGGAATCAATGTGGCCATCGTCAGCTTGAAAATCCCCGTTATTGCCAATTCTTGCTTGTTGGGCACAACGTACAAGGCGGACGCAAATGCCTGCTTTTTCAGCTTCGGCGAACCCAGTTCTTTCCTTTTGATTACGCTGACGGTGCTGATGATCACCACAATTGCCACGCATAATATCTCGCGCAGCCGTTTTGGGCGGGCGCTGGTGTCCGTGCGGGATAATGACCTGGCGGCGGAGTTGTTGGGGATCAATTTATTCACGTATAAGCTACGCGCGTTCTTTTTGGCGGCGGTTTATGCCGGCATTGCCGGCGCCCTCCTCGCCCACAACCTCCGCTTCATCAACTCCGAAACCGTCAACCTCACCAGCTCCGTCCTCATGCTGGGTATGCTCGTCGTCGGCGGCCTGGGGACCAGCGTCGGCCCCTTCTTCGGCGTCACCCTCGTCCTCCTCATCGAAGAGGCCGTCGTCATCATCACCCCCATCCTCATTGACCTCATTCCGGCCATCGAAGGAACCGCCACCGCCGCCCTCCGCCCCCTCATTTTTGGCCTGGCGCTGATGCTGTTTCTTGTCTTCGAGCCGCGCGGCCTCGCCTACCGCTGGCAGCTCATCAAAGCCGCCTGGCGGCTGCGGCCCTTTGCGCACTAAGTAACCGTCCGAAAATAACTTCACGTTTTCATCGGACGGTTACTAACAAGCTGTTCGCACAATTCCACTAGCTTAATTGCGAACAGCCACTAAGGAGGTGAGTGCCTGACACCCTTTTAACCCAACCCCTACCCAGACATTTTTCAGGAAATCATGCAGCAAAATCCGTGGTCTGCAATCGAACGAGCAGCCACGAAATCTTGAGGAGAAGAGACATGCTTAAACGAATGCGAATTCTGGTAATTATCATTCTTTTGCTGGGTGTTATGGTTGCGTGCAGCAGCCCGGCGGCGGAACCAACCGCCACACCCGCGCCGGTTCCCACGGAAGCCCCCATGGAAGAGCCAACGGAAGCCCCTATGGAAGAGCCGACGGAAGCGCCCATGGAAGAACCCACGGAAGCCCCCATGGAAGAACCCACGGAAGCGCCGACCGAGGAACCGATGATGGACACCTCCACGATGACCATCGCGGAAATCGCCGCGGCGGATCCGGAATTCTCCATGCTGGCGGAAGCGGTGACGGCGGCGGGCCTGGCGGATACGCTCGGCGGCGGCGAATTCACCGTGTTCGCGCCGACCAACGCTGCTTTTGAGGCGATGGGCGGGGCCGCCGCGGATGCCGACACCCTGCTCTACCATGTGGTGGCCGGCACAGTGACCTCCGCTGATGTGGTCGGCTTGAGCTACGCGCCGACGATGCTGGAAGGCCGCAACCTCAGCATTGACGTGCGCGATGGCGGCGTGGTGATCAATGGTGAGGCGAATGTGGTGATGGCGGATGTGCCGGCATCTAACGGCATCATCCACGTCATCGATCACGTCCTCACGCCCCGCACCCTCACCTTCTATCACTTTGGCGACCTGTCTGGTCCGCTTGCCGGCATCACCGCCCCCCTCGTCACCGGTTTCAACGACGCCGTCGCCGCCGCCAACGCCGGTCGTGGCATCTATGGGGCCACCATCAACCTGGAATTCACCGACACCCAGAGCAGCGTGGACGCCGCCGTGGCCGCCTATGACCGCTACACCAGCGAAGACGACAACGTCCTCATGATGTTCACCTACGGCTCCGGTGACGGCGAAGCCCTGGCCAGCCGCTTCCGCGAAGACAAAATCCCCAACCTGGCCGCCGGCCTCAGCTCGGTCGCCTTCTACGGCCCCGATTCCGGCTACACCTTCGGCTATGCCCCCATCTACCCCGAACAGTTCGGCCTCTTCCTGGACTACATCGCGGCCAACTGGGACGCGGTGAAACCGGCGGGCGCCGGGGACGAAATCAACCTGGCCTACATCAGTTGGCCCACCGCCTACGGGCAGGGCGCGCTCACGCCGGAAAGCCGCGCTTACGCGGAATCCCTGGGCGTGACCATTGTCGCCGAGGAACTGATCGATCCCACCCCCACCGCGGATGCCTCGACGGCCATCCTCAACGCGCAGGCCGCGGGGGCCAACGTCATCTACACGAATACGCTGGCCTTTGGTCCCGCCTCCATCCTCAATGCGTTGGGCGTGCTGGGTCTGCGCCAAAGCTTCCTGGTGGGCGCGAATAACTGGGCCATGGACCTGGCGACGTATGCTTACCTGAGCGACCCGACGCTGGCCGTGGGCATGATCTCCGCCTTCCCCTATCTGTGGTGGACGGACCAGGATAATGCCGGCATCCAGTACATCAGCAAAGTCTTCACCGAAAACGAGCGCCCACCCGAACTACAATCCGTGGGCTACCTCCTCACCTTCGCCGGCGTGGACCTGGCCGTCAAAGCAGCCGAAAAAGCTATTGACGAAAATGGTTGGGCCAATCTTTCCGGCGAAACCATCACGCAAGGCCTGATTGACCTCGGTCAGTACAACGTGTTGGACGGCGTCTTCATCGTAGACTTCAGCAACAACAACCGCTCCCCGCGCATGGCCCAGATTCGCCAGATTCAGGGCGGCCCGGATGCGTTTGTCGTGCTGCAAGACTTCACCGAAGCCCCATCGCTGCGTCCCGCCGAGACCTTTGAACTGCCGTAATCTGTGTGTGTACCTTCCTGGAAGCGGTGAGCTTCCAGGAAGGTCGTGTATGTGTGAGTCTTCCTGAAAACTGTGAGCTTCCAGGAAGGTCGTATGTGTGTATGTACCTTCCTGGAAGCTGCGAGCTTCCAGGAAGGTTGCTGGACCAGGCCCATGCTAAAAATCAACAACATCGAAGTCATCTACAGCGACGTTATCCTCGTGCTACGCGGCGTCTCCCTGGAAGTGGGCGAGGGGCAGATTGTGTCCCTCTTGGGGGCCAATGGCGCAGGCAAAACAACGACGTTGAAGGCTATTTCGGGCCTGCTGCTGCGCGAAGATGGCGCAGTGACGCGGGGCAGCATTGAATTCGAGGGGCAGCGGTTGGATAAAATGCCGGCGGAAGAAATCTCCCGCCTGGGCATCGTCCAGGTCCTTGAAGGTCGCCGCCTATTCCAACACCTCACCGCCGAAGAAAACCTGCGCACCGGCGCCCTCGTCCACCGCATCAGCGGCAGCGAAATAAGCCGCCGCCTGGACGAGGTCTACCACCACTTTCCCCTGCTGCAAAAATTGCGCCACAAAACGGCGGGCTACCTCTCCGGCGGCGAACAGCAGATGGTCGCCATTGGCCGCGCCCTCATGTCCAAACCCCGCCTCATGTTGCTGGACGAACCCTCTCTAGGGCTGGCCCCTCTCCTGGTGCAGGAAATCTTCGAGATCATACGCAACGTCAACGCCGAATCAGGCGTTTCCATGCTGGTCGTAGAACAAAACGCCAGCATCGCCCTGCGCACGTCCGAATACGCCTATGTCATGGAAACGGGCCGCATCGTCCTCGACGGCGCTTCCGCCCAACTCGCCCAAAACGCGGACATCAAGGAGTTCTATCTGGGCCTCACTCAGTTGGGCGAACGCAAGAGCTACCGTGAAGTCAAGCATTACAAACGGCGCAAGCGGTGGTTGGGATAACGATTTTGATTCACGTCAACAGGACGCACTTACGCGAAGTGCCAGGTGGAGAGAAAACATGAACGGGTTGGATGAACGGATTGCGGCATTGGTGGCGGCAGCGTACCAAAATACGCCTTTGATGCGGCGGCGGCTGGATGAGGCCGGGCTTTCTGCCCATGACATCCGCACGGTTGCCGATCTCAGCCGCATTCCCGTGCTGCCCAAAGACGAAGTCGTGGCCCTGCAGCAGGCCGACCCACCCTTCGGCGGCATGTTGGGCGTGCCCATGAGCCAGGTGCGCCACATCTTCTTCTCTCCCGGCCCGATTTACGAACCGGATGCGGGGGATGATGATTCGCTCGTGGGCATGGCGCGTCTGGCGCTGGCGCAAAGCGGTTTTACGCCGGATGACGTGGTATTGAATACGCTTTCGTATCATCTTGTGCCGGCAGGTCTCCTGCTGGATCAGGCGCTCGTTTCCCTGGGCTGCACCGTCGTCCCCGGCGGCATCGGCAACAGCGATTTGCAGCTCAAAATGATGGCCGACCTGGGCGTAACCGGTTACGTGGGCACGCCCAGCTTCCTCAGCGCCCTGCTGCAAAAAACGGCGGAAATGGGGCACGACTTCGCCGGCCAGTACCAACTGCGCAAAGCGTTCCTCACTGCCGAACCCCTCTCCGCCGCCGCCCGCCAGACCTTCACGGAAACCTACAACCTCACCGTGGGCAATGCGTATGCCACCGCCGAGCTTGGCTTCCTGGCGCTGAACACGGAAGGGGGGCTGGCCATGCGCCTGCTGCCGGAACCCATTATCCAGATCGTGGACCCGGAAACGGGCGACAACGTGGGCGCGGGCGAAGTGGGCGAAGTGGTGGTGACGAATTTCAGCCACGCTTACCCGCTCATCCGCCTGGGCACGGGGGATATGGCCGTCAATGTGGACCCCAATCCGGGGGCCAGCAGTCAGGCGGAGCGGTCAATCATGTTGGTGGGCCGCCGGGGGGAGGCGGTGAAGATTCGGGGGATGTTTGTGCATCCGAATCAGCTTCGTTTTGCGGCGGCGCAGGTGGGGTATTATGCCGGCATTCAAGGCATCGTCACCCGTCCTGATTCGCGCGATCATTTTCTCGTCCGCGTCGTGGGAACCGGCGACGAAGCAGTCGCCGCCCACCTGCAAGAAGCCATTCGCCAGGTCTGCCGCGTCCGTGTGGATGAAGTCCAATTCGTCACCGCCATCGACGGTCCCGGCATGATAGATCGGCGACACTGGGACTGATCTCCCCCTCCTTTTCCGCATCCCCACACAAAGACGGCGCACTTCCCCGCGCGCCATATCCCCCTGCTTTCTTTTGCTTTGCCCGCGATTGCCCTATAATACCCGCCGTGCTCGTGCGGCAGGTGCAACACACTGGCCATGGCACCACACACAAGAATGCCGTTTTGTAAATGCGTCACCCCGCTGACGGTACAATAGTCACACCCTGGAACAAGAATAGATGAAACTATCCGTCATAATCCCCGTCTACAACGAAGACGCAACCATCGTCGAACTGCTGCGCCGCGTCCACGCCGTCCCCGTGGAAAAAGAGATCATCGTTGTAGACGATGGTTCCCAAAACAGCGTCGCGCCACACATCCAGGCCGCCAATATCCCCGAACTTCGCTTTTTCCAACACGCGATCAATCAAGGTAAAGGCGCGGCCATTCGTACCGGCCTGAGTCATGTCACCGGTGATGTCGTTATCATCCAGGATGCTGACTTCGAATACTTCCCTGAAGATTACATCGACCTGATGCGCGTCTACCAGGAAAAAGGAGCGCAAGCCGTCTATGGCGTGCGTGACCTCAGCCACCGCACCCGCATCATGCGTTGGGGCAACTACTTCGTCACCTGGGTCGCCAACCTCCTCTACGGCAGCAAACTGGCGGACATGGAAACCTGCTACAAGCTGATTGACGCCCAACTGATTCAATCCCTGCAACTGGAGAGCAGCCGCTTTGAAATCGAAGCGGAGATCAGCGCCAAACTCCTACGCGCCCACGTCAAAATCGTAGAAACACCCATCCGCTACCAACACCGCAAAGAAGGCAAAAAACTCACCCCCCTGGATGGCTTTCCCACCGTTCTCTGGTTGCTCAAATGCCGCTTCTGGCAGCCCTGACAGCCAAAGAAACAGCGTTTCTTCCCGAAAGCTGTTTTGAACCGCACGAAACGCCACCGATTTGTCACGGAATTGTCCCTCGTGGTAGAATTCTGCCCTGATCTTCCATCCATGCGCCACGGTCCGCCGCTGCGCCATCCTCCCCACACTTGCAACGGAAACCGCCCATGATTGCCAACACCGCCGCTACCCTGCGCCAAAATATCCAAAAAGTGATCGTCGGCAAGGACAAAGTCATTGACCTGGCCTTGATCGCCCTCCTCTGCGAAGGGCACGTGCTGCTGGAAGACGTGCCGGGCACAGGCAAGACGATGCTGGCGAAAACGGTCGCCGCCTCGCTTGGCTGCCGCTTTCGCCGCATCCAATTCACCCCCGACCTGCTCCCCTCCGATGTGACCGGCATTTACTACTACAACCAGCGGGAGCAGGAATTTGAGTTTCGGGCCGGCCCCATCTTCGCGGAAATCCTGCTGGCGGACGAAATCAACCGCGCCACGCCACGCACGCAGTCGGCGCTGCTGGAAGCGATGCAGGAGCGACAGGTCACGGTGGACATTGCCACCCACCGCCTGCCCCGCCCCTTCCTGGTGCTGGCAACGCAGAACCCCATTGAACTGGAAGGCACGTTTCCCCTCCCGGAGGCGCAACTGGACCGCTTCTTAATGAAAGTGTTCATGGGGTATCCCACCGTAGAGCAAGAAAACGAGATTGTGCTGCGCTTTGAGCGCAGCGATCCGCTGGAAACATTGTCCAGCGTGGTGGAACCGGCGGAAATTCTGGCGATGCAGGAGGAGGTGCGCGCCGTGCGCGTGGAAACGTCGGTGCGCAACTACATCGTGAACATTTGCCGCACCACCCGCTCGCACCCTGACATTGAATTGGGAGCCAGCCCACGCGCTACAATGGCCCTCTACCGCACCTGCCAGGCGCGCGCGGCCATCGAAGGGCGCGATTTCGTCATTCCCGACGACGTGAAGTACATGGCTCCCTTCGTCCTTACCCATCGCCTGATGGTCAATCCCCAAACGCGCCTGCGCGGTCGCCAACCAGAGGAAATCATCCAGGACGTGGTGAACACTGTCCCGGTTCCTGTTGAGCGGTAGATAGCAGAATGCCGGCAACTATTCACGACCACCTTCCCGGAAGCTGTTTTGACGCCAAATGATCTGAATCATGCGGCGTGTTGAGCTTGAAATCGAGCTTCCGGGAAGATCGAATAGATACAATGCCGGCACTATTACGACAACAGGGACCAGCTCCGCGACAATGCGGTTACAGTTTAGAAAATGCAAAAAAAACATATACGCTTAATTTGCCTGACATCATTTCTGCTCCTCTCTTCGTTTCTCGTGAACTGTAGCGCGTCCGTGCAACCCGACATCACACCACCTGAAGAGCCAAACATACTGTTGATAACCATTGATGATCTGGCTACCAGACCGATGGGACTCTATGGCGGACAGGCGTCAACCCCGAACCTGGACTCTATCGCAGCCGAGGGGACCTTATTCGTGGATGCTCATACCAGCGCCGCCCTGTGTAATCCCGCGCGCATCAGTATGCTCACCGGTCTGCGCCCCTCATCCACAAACATAACGGGAAACAGCAGCGACGAAAAAGCATGGCGTGACTATCTGGCGAATCCTGACAATGTGGCTTACCAGAATTATGGGGACGGCATCCACGACATTAAAACCATCTTCGAGCTTTTCGTGCAAAAGGGTTATTTTGTCGCCAATAGCGGGAAAACGTTTCACAGTGGCGATCAACAAAATGCCGAGCCGTGGTGGAACGCCAACTATAACGCCGCGTTCATGGTAGAAGCACTCAACGCGCCCGTGAATGGGCTAACAGAGTACTATGAATCTCGAAACCAGGATTGGGGTTCTATCGAGGACGTTCTTTCCCCGCGGCAACAATACTATCAAGAATCGGACATGACCGATTACAAGGTCGGGCGGAATGCGCTTTCCATCATCCAATCAATGCCTGACACTAAACCCTTTTTTGTCAGCGTCGGATTCACTTTGCCGCACTCACCCCGTTATATTCCGACTCGAATCCTGAACCAATATCCTTTGGAGCGCATCAAGTTGCCGGCAATAGCGAATGATGATTTGGACGATATACCCACAACTGGCTACAACATCGCTTCTAATAGCGGTAATTACTATGACAAAACGTACATTTTTGATAATGATACGGAGTGGCGACAGATGGTCGCCCATTACCTGGCATCTATCACCTACGTTGATGAGCAAATCGGCCTGGTAATGGATGCGCTGGACCAGCGTCATCTTCTCGACAACACAATTATCATTGTCTGGAGTGATCAGGGGTATCACCTGGGGGAGAAGTACCATCTCGGCAAATACACACTATGGGAAGAAACAACACAAATGGCGTTGATCATCAAGGCCCCCGGCATCACCACGCCAGGCAGTACGGTGTCCACGCCTGTTTCATCGATGGATTTGTTCCCCACGATTTCAGCCTTAGCCGGTCTACCGCCGCCCACCGATTTTCCCCGCGATGGTCGTAGTCTGATGCCATTATTGCAGGACCCAGACGCCTACTGGCCCTGGCCGGTTGTCACATTTCTGGATAATTCAGACATGGTCGGCACCAATCGGGTGTCCATCAGGACACAAGATTGGGCTTACATTCGATATGATCTTGATAATCCGGGCACGCCCCGCGAAGAAGAATTGTATGCTCGCGTCAAAGACCCTTTTGAATGGCACAATTTGCTAACGGCAAATACCCCCGTTACAGTAACGCACGTTGTCACTGAACTGGAGTCAATCCTTTTGGGACAATTGCTGCCTGATACGGCCCCGAATGCCGGCATGCAAGCAATCCGTGCGCCTCTACAACAAAACATTCAAATTCAATTAACCGGGGAAGATGCAAACCTGGATTACCTGCTCTTCGAAATCACCGACCTACCCGCGCACGGCCAACTTTTTGAAACGACTGACGGCGTGAACATAGGAAAAGAAATCATGGCCGGCGACCGGATCATTCCCGTCGTTCCTGGTTGGTCTGTATCCATTATCTATGTCCCAACTGACGTAACCTTAGAAGACAGCTTTGAATTCAGCGTGAGTGATGGCACCAGTCAAGCAGAAGCGACAGTCAATATCGCTTTTACTTTTGATGACAGCGTGTTTCTCCCTCTGTTTCCTGTTCAGAAGTAAGCTATGCGATCAGCAAGAGACGACTTTCGTTTTTTACACTGGATGCTCGTTACCGAACAAACACGCACATTCTCGAGAATGCGACGGATTGATAGGACACGCTTGCGCGCGCTATGAATAATCTGGAAAACGTCCAACTGGTTGTGCAGGAAAAACAACCAGACCGCACACGTGAAGCGCGCAAGCAAATGGCGCGGAACCTGATGCGTGGCAAGCTGCCGACGCTGGAGGAAACGGCGGAGGCGCGCGGGCTGGTGGTGCGGGAACGAGACAACAGCATTTTTAGCGACGCCTGGGTTCCACTGGCGGTCGTTTTCCTGATAGCGGGGTTTACTCTGGGACGAAATACAGCGGCGTTGGCGTTAGGGGCGGCGCTGCTGTTGGTGGTGTGGGTAAGTACGTGGTGGAAGAATAACGCGCTGATCAACGTGACGTATGAGCGGCATTTTGACCGCACGCATGTGTTTCCGGGCGAACCGGTGGAGATGACGCTGCATATCCTGAACCAGAAGACGCTGCCGCTGACGTGGCTGCAATTCCAGGATGACATGCCGATTGCGCCGGAGGAGGCGAGTTCGCTTTCCAAAGTGCAGGGGGAGACAACGGGGCGGTATGTGCTGCAAAATACGTTTTCCATGGCCGGGCATGAACGCAAAAAACGTACGTTTACGCTGATGTTTGGGCAGCGCGGCTTTAAGCAGTTGGGACCGGTACGCTACAATTCGGGTGACATATTTACGTTGTTCACGACGCAGCAGATGCGGGATTATCGGGATACGCTGGTGGTTTACCCGCAAATATGGTCGCTGACGGAGTTGGGATTGCCGGCAAAAGAACTCTTCGGCCCTCTCACCACACGCCATAGCCTGTTTACCGACCCCATCAAAACGCAGGGCATCCGCGACTACCATCCGCAGGACCGCTTCCGCGACGTGCATTGGAAAGCAACCGCCCGCCGTGGTAGCTTGCAAACAAAGGTGTACGATCCATCCACGGGCATGACCGTGGTGATCTTCTTGAACGTGGCGACGATGCCCAAGCATTGGCAGGGGCATTTTCCCGCGCTGCTGGAGCGCGCGGTGAGCGTGGCCGGCTCCATCGCCAGCTTCGCCAGCGAACAAAAGTGGGGGCTGGGACTCTACGCGAATGGCTCCGTGCCCAAGTCGGATCAGCCGATCCGCGTCCCGCCGGGGCGCGCGCCGGAGCAGTTAATGCACGTGCTGGAGGCGCTGGCGGCGGTGACAGAGTTTGCCACGGGTTCGATTGAACTGTTGATGCAGCGGGAGAGTCCGCGCCTGCCGTGGGCGGCGACGCTGGTGCTGGTGACGGCGGTGCTGACGGAGGAGATGCTGGTAGGGTTGATGCGCCTGAAGGAAGCGGGCAGGCGTATTGCGCTGCTTTATTTGGGGGAGGATGCGCCGTCGTTCCGGTTGGATGGGATTGCGTACTTTCATTTGCCGGGGAGTATGCCGGCATTTCACGCCCCCTCACAGACCGCCACCCTGGACACCATCCCCACCCCCACCGCCATCCCCGACGCGGAAACCATCCGCCACGGCGATCTGGAAGGAGCATAGCGGAGGCTGATGAGCGCCGACAGCAGCACCTGGTCACAACACCCCCCATGGCGCGAGATATGGCGCTATACGCGGCACGAACTGCTCTACCTCGCCTGGGCCGGAGCCGAAGCCGCCCTCGTCGGCTGCCTGGCCGTCGCCTTCACCCCCTGGGCACGCTATTGGCCGATCTACCAACTGGGGCTTCTTCTATTCCTCCTCATCCTCATCCCCTTCAACCTCAGCCGCGTCTTCAATCTCGCCCACGTCTCGCACGGACGGCAGCAGCTCATCCTTATCGGACTGCTCCTGCCCGTGTTGTTCCTGGCTCTAAACCAACTCCTTTACGAAGACACGTCGTTGCTCGGCTTTCGCTGGTTATCCGCCTTCTACGCCCGCCTCACCCAATCGGGCAATCCATTTTGGATTCGGGACGTGACAGTCGTGATCTTCGTAAGCCTGAGCTGGTCGCGGGGCATCGCCCTCATCGGGCGGGAAGTGGACGTAGACCGCCTGGGGCTACGGTTGCGCGTGGGCGCATTGATCCTGGCGCCCATCTTAATTGCGCTGGCGGGCAACCAACAGGCGGCACGGGTGGCTCCCTTTGTGCTGTTGTACATGCTGTCCAGTCTGATCAGCGTGGCGCTGACGCGGGCGGAGGAGATCGAACAGGGAGAGGCGCGCCATGGGCATTCGATGACGGTGCGCTGGTTTGCGGTGGTGGCCATGGCCAGCGGGGTGATTACGTTGAGTGCCGGCATTTTCGCCGCCGCCACCGGCCGCAATGCCCTCCTCTTTCTCCGCAACTGGTTAGGCCCCATCTGGCTGGCCATCGCCTTTGCCGCCACCACCACCCTCGCCGCCATCACCTACGTCGCCCAACCCCTCCTCGCCCTCATCGACTTCGTATTTGCGGCCATCATCTCCCTTGCCCAGGCCATTCGCGCCCTCTTCCCCGGCAGTTTAGCCGCCCAACCTCCCCCCGACACCTCCGGCGACTTGGGCAGCAACACCTTCGATAGCCTGGTCGAATGGCTCACCCAACCCGGCGGCGCGCGCAATTTTGGCAACCTGCGCCTCATTTTCCTCATCCTCATCATCCTCATCATCCTTGCCGCCGCCGTCACCCTCACCAACACCATGGCCCGCCGCCGCCTCAGTTCCCGCGACGATGGCGAACTCTACCTGGAGCCGGTCTTGGGGGAGGAAGGAGGCGGGCGCTTGCGTCGGCTTTGGGGCCGCCTCAGTGGCCGACAGCGGCAACGCGCCGCCGCCTCCATTCGGCGCATCTACCAGCAGATGAGCGATGTGGCCGAGAGCTTCGGCTATCCACGCCTGGAAGCGGAAACACCCTACGAATACCTGACCTCGCTGGCGCGCGTCTGGCCGCAAGCCGCCACCGAAACCCAACTGATCACCCAGGCGTATGTGCGCGTGCGCTACGGCGAAATCCCAGAAACACGCGCGGAACTGGAGCAAATTCTGGCAGCCTGGCGCACCCTACTAAACACACTGCCCGCCGAGGAACAATAACGACGGGCAAATTCGCCCTCATCCGGCCCTGTTCCCCGCTGCCCGTACCATTTTCCTGTCAATTGGACGACCTTCCGGTTTGACATGCAAAAATCGATATGGTAACATGCCCGACAATTAGCCTTACATAATGCCAGAATCCCTGCCTCCAGGCTCATCCTGAGAATTGTTGGGCACCAGCGCCCTGACGACGTTTCCGCTCACAACCCGCGACTCGCCGGCCTCTGTTTTCGGCGGCAGCCTACGAAAGTAGACAAGACAAACTCGCGGCGCTTCTCACCACTGATTACTATCCACTGACCACTATGTTCAAGGAGTTTTAGATGAGATCACGTACTGAAATGATGGTGGATCGCCTGCGCGATTTGCAGGCCAGCACACCCAGCATCGAAGCATCCGCGGTTGTCAGCGTTGACGGGCTGATCATGGCTTCCTCGCTGCCGGCAGGCGTAGACGAAGACCGCATTTCCGCCATGTCCGCCGCGATGCTGTCTCTTGGTGATCGCATCGCCAGCGAATTGGCGCGCGGACAATTGGACCGCGTCTACATCAGCGGCTCCAAAGGAATTATCGTCCTCATGGCTGTCGGCGAAGAGGCCGTACTCACCGTCCTCGCACGCAGCGAAGCCAAACTGGGGTTGATCTTCCTCGACGCCAAGAGAGCGGCGAACGACCTGGCACGCCTGCTTTAGGCAAAGAAACAGGCCCGACTACTGACAGGCGACAATTGAAAAAGTGCCGGCATCGCAACAACTGTGGGGCATGTTATCTTGCATAACATGCCCCACTTCTGTTTTGGGGTACAATAGTTGACTCTACTGAAAAAAGGTCAAAAACCGGGTTTTTACACATGAACCACTCTGGCAATTTCGCCGGACAATCGAAAAACCCGGTTTTTTCAGTGAATGATGTAACCAGCCATTTTTATAGCGTCCTGGCGTGAAATGTGAAGCCTCTTGCCACGTTTCACGTTTTGTTTTTGGGTACAATCCGTCTGGCACAGACCATCTTCACAGTGGGAGAGGAAGAAATCTTATGACCAAATTCATCTTTTTCACGGGAGGCGTCGTCAGTTCCGTAGGCAAAGGCGTCACCGCCGCCGCCCTGGGACGGCTGCTGAAGGCGCGCGGCCTCACCGTCGGCGTGCAAAAACTCGACCCCTACATCAACGTGGACCCCGGCACAATGTCCCCCTACCAGCACGGGGAAGTATTTGTCACCGAAGATGGCGCGGAAACGGACCTCGATCTCGGGCATTATGAGCGCTTCATCGACATCAACCTGAACCAGGTGTCCAACGTGACCACAGGCCGGGTTTACGCGGAAGTGATCGCCAAAGAGCGGCGCGGGGATTATCTGGGCGGCACTATTCAGGTCATTCCGCATATCACCAATGAGATCAAGCGGTGTATGCACCGCGTGGCGGAAAAATCGGAAGCGGATGTGGTGTTAATTGAGGTAGGGGGCACGGTGGGGGACATTGAGAGCCTGCCATTCTTGGAGGCGCTGCGCCAGATGCGCGCCGATCTGGGGCCGGAGAACACGCTCTACGTTCACGTCACCTTCCTCCCCTACATTGGGGCCAGCCGCGAGCTGAAGACGAAACCCACGCAACACAGCGTACGCGAACTGCGCAGCATTGGCATTCAGCCTGACGCGATTATTGCCCGCGCGGATCATCCCATTGAGCAAGAACACATTCGCAAAATTGCGCTCTTCTCCAACGTGCCGGAGAAGGCGGTCATTCCGGCGGTGACGGCGGATATTTTGTATAACATTCCCCTGGAATTGGAGGAAACGGGGCTGGCGGACCTGGTGCTGGAGAAGTTGCGCCTGCCGGCATCTCTCCCTGATCTGGCGGAGTGGCGCAACCTGATTACGCGGCTCACCGCGCCGAAAACAAGCATTCGTATTGGCCTGGTCGGGAAGTACGTGGAACTACACGACGCCTATATGAGTGTGCGGGAGGCTTTGTACCATGCCGGCATTTCCAACAACCGCCAGGTAGAAATCATCTGGATTCACTCCGGTGACCTGGAAAAAGGTAAAGGGTGGGAGCACTTCCCCACCCTGGATGGCGTCGTCGTCCCCGGCGGCTTCGGCTACCGCGGCATTGAAGGCAAAGTGATGGCCGCACGTTGGGCGCGTAAGCACCAGGTCCCCTACCTCGGACTCTGCCTGGGCATGCAAGTCATGTGCATCGAATTCGCCCGTCATCTGCTGCAAAATGACGAACCCAACAGCACCGAATTTGACGCCAACACCGAATACCCCATCATCAGCCTCATGCCCGACCAGCATGAGATGACGGACATGGGCGGAACCATGCGCCTGGGAGCATATCCGTGCCACCTTGTTGCCGGCACAAAAGCCGCCGCCGCCTATCAAGAACCCATCGTGCAGGAACGTCACCGCCATCGGTGGGAGTTCAACAACGCCTTCCGCGCCCTCTTCGAGACCAACGGCATGGTCTTCAGCGGCCTTTCGCCCGATAACCGTCTGGTGGAAATCGCCGAAATGCGCGATCACCCCTTCATGATCGGCAGCCAGTTCCATCCAGAGTTCAAAAGCCGCCCCAATCGCCCCCATCCCCTTTTCCGCGACTTCATCGCCGCGGCCATCGTACACCAGGAAACACGGGGGAACGCCGTTCATCAAAACGGCGCCACGCTCGCCGTCGCCTGATGCGCCCCCACCCTGCCATACACCGCACCTGTAAAAAACTGTACAACCAGATTGCCGTGCACTTGCTTGACAAATCGTGAAATGGGACAGATTTGATCGGTTTTGATGGTTGACAAATATCTAATAGTTTGCAATAATACAAGTGGCTCCCCCCCGAGGTGAAATTTCGTAAGCGCCCGTTTACGGAACACCTCACTTATGGCTCCCCCCGAGGTAATCTGGTAGGCGCCCGCCTACCAGATTACCCACCTCCTCAGGAAACAAAAAGACCCCGCCGGTCGGCGGGGTCTTTTTTTGTTACTCGTCTCCGATTGATTCATTCTCTCTGGACGAGATCACGCGCACAACCCATAAGCCGCCGTTACCGCAACCCCGTCAGGGTGCGGGCAATGACCATGCGCTGGATTTCGCTGGTTCCTTCGTAAATCTCCGTGATTTTGGCGTCGCGGAAGTACCGCTCCAGAGGCATCTCCTTGCTATACCCCATGCCGCCGTGAATCTGGATCGCCTGCGTGGTCACCCACATAGCCGTTTCGCTGGCAAACAGCTTGGCCATACTCGATTCCAACGTGTAGCGACCCCCTGTTTGCTGTGTCGCCTTTTTCGCCAATGCCGCCTGGTATATGAGCAAGCGGCTGGCTTCTACGCGCGTTTTCATGTCCGCCAGTTTCTGCTGGATCATCTGGAACTGGCCGATCTTCTGGCCGAACGCTTCCCGCTCCTGAGCGTAGGCGATGCTGGCTTCCAGGGCGGCCTCGGCGATACCCAGGGCCTGCGCGGCAATGCCGATTCTGCCGGCATCCAGCACCTGCATCGCAATCTTAAACCCATCCCCCTCCTGCCCCAGCCGATTCTCCACCGGGCATTCGTAATTGTCGAACATAATCTCGCTGGTGGCGCTGGCGCGAATACCCAACTTCGGCTCCGTCTTCCCCCGCGCAAAACCGGGACGGTCCGTGTCAATCAGGAACGCCGTAATGCCCCGGTGCTGCTTCTCCGGCTGCGTCATGGTGAACAGGACAATGATGTCCGCGTGGGGGGCGGAAGTGACCCAGGATTTACGCCCGTTGATGATGTAGTGCGTGCCGGCATCATTCAACACGGCGCGGCTCTTCATATTGCCGGCATCGCTGCCGCTCATCGGCTCCGTCAAACTATAAGCCCCAATCTTCTTCCCCGTGGCAATCGGCACCAGATACGCCTGCTTCTGCGCCTCCGTGCCAAACTTCATCAACCCGTGGCACACCAGCGAATTATTCACGGACATAATCGTGCCGTGGCTGGCGTCCGCCTTGCTGAT
Organism: Ardenticatenales bacterium; assembly: GCA_020634515.1. NCBI lineage: Bacteria > Bacillati > Chloroflexota > Ardenticatenia > Ardenticatenales > Ardenticatenales bacterium. The sequence goes on from JACKBL010000003.1 coordinate 222,443, forward strand.
CTCCGTCAACGCCAGCGCATACGCCAGCGCATCCATACCCGCGCCCCCATACGCCTCCGGCACTTCAATCCCCATGAAGCCAAGCTGGCCCATCTGGCGCACCGTTTCCAGGGGAAACTCCCCCGTCTCATCATGATGCTCGGCAATCGGCGCAATCGCTTTCCGCGCAAAATCACGCGCCGCCTGCTGAATCATCTTGTGCTCTTCCGTAATAAAATCAAACATGAACTTCCTCCAAACGTCGTGTGAGATACGGCGGACGCGAAAACCGCCGCGAACAATCAGTGGATTTTACGTCGCCTGCGCCTGGCGCACATACGCCAGCAACGTGCCCAAATCGGCGGGTATCAACTCGATGCCCTCCTGCCAGCGGTAACGCTCCGCCACCCAAAACTTGCCATCCTTGCCCGCCAACACCTCCGAGGGAATCGTTGGCCGCACCGTCGGCTGCGTCATGCGACCGGACAACGAGGTGTCGTACACGTCCGCCGGATCGATGGCGCGAAAATCTCCCGCCGCCATCAACTCCGCCGCCGCCTCCGGGGCGGCAAAGGTGAAGGCAATCAAGCGTTCGTCCCCCTGGCGCAGTTGGCAGGCCAGGCAGAGCCACCGACGCGGTGCGCGCCGCTCGCGCCCGCCACGCGGGTAGGCGTCCAGGGGAAAAGACCAGCAGAGCAGGTCCAGGTTGCGCCGCGTTTGCAAACGGCGTGCGGTTTGCAAATTGACCTGCAACTGGATCGTCTCCCCATCCAGCACGAGGGCGCGCCGGCTGCGCCAAAAACGCTTCAGCAGGCTCTCGCCCGCGTAGGAGAATCCCAAACCAAGCGGCAGCCCGCCCACGCAGGAGATGAGGGTAATGAAGTCGCTTTCGGGGGTGAGGGCATTCAGCAGCACGCGCAGCAGGTAGTAACCGAGCAGGTAGCCCGTTAGCAGTAGTGGCAGGAGGAGCAGGCGAATGCCGGCATGTTCCGGGTCGCCCCAGAGGATGGTAGGATTGTCGGCGGATGGTATCATTACATGCAGATGATAGTCCGCCCAACCCATTCTGACAAGACATTTTGCCGCACAGTTGACCGTTTTTCGCTGGCAGATGCCGGCAACGGCACACCCACCACTTCATTGCGCCACAAGCACGCTCAATAATCGCCGCCACACTTATGGACACATCCTTTTCGCCCACTTCGCCCGCAAGCGACCCGCCCGTCGGCAGCCCCTTCGCCGAACTGGTGATCAACGTCGAAGCCGCCCTGGAAGGCACCTTCCACTACCACGTCCCCCAGGACATGCGCGCCACCCTGCGCGTCGGCCACCTCGTGGAAATCGAATTCGGCAGCCGCCTGGCTCAGGGGCTGATCATCCGCTTCGACAACGTGGCCCCCGTGCCGGAAACCAAGCCCATCATCGCCCTCGTAGACGCCGAACCGGTACTGCGACCGTGGCAAATCGAACTGGCACACTGGCTCAGCGTCTATTACCTGGCCCCCCTGAACGCCTGCGTGCGCCTGATGCTGCCCCCTGGCCTCACCCGCTGGGCGGACATCACCCTGGACGTCAATCCGTGGTGGGATGGCGCGGGCCGCCTGACGGAGGGGCAACAAGCCCTGATCGACCTGCTGCGCGAGCGCGGCGACATGCGTGGGCGGCAAATCCGGCGGGCGCTGCCCAAAGTAAAGTGGGAAACAGCGGCCAATCAACTGGTACGGCGCAATATCCTGATCAAAGGCTCGGTGCTGGATACGCCCCGTATGCGCCCGCGCGAACTGCGCACGGTGGAATTGATCGGCGGGCCACGCCAGATTTGGGCGGCGGCGCGGCAGCTTGGACGGGCCAATAAACAGGCGGACGTTCTCACGTATCTTGGTGACAGCGCGGATCCGCTGCCCAGGGAGGAAGATGTGCTGGCGGCGGCGCAGGCCACGCCCGCGCATGTGGCGAAGCTGGTCGCCGCGGGGTTGGTGCGGCGCCAGGCGGAAACGGTGGTGTGGGTGACTGTCGCGCCGTTGCAAGAAATGCCGGCACAATGGCAAACCCAACTGCAACAACTCCCCACCGCCACCCCCGACATCCCCCCTAACATCCTGGCACAACTCCAGGCGCGCGGCCTCGTCACCCCCATCACCCAACCCGCCACCCTCAGCCTCGCCATGCCCCCCGCTCAAGTGCTGGACCACATCCTCGCCCTCCGCGGCGCGACCATTTACCACGCCATCCTCACCACCCTGTCCCAGGCCGCCCAACCCGTCAGCCTCACCGACCTCTACGCGGCCACAAACGCCAACCTCAACCACCTGCGCCGCCTCGCCCGGCACGACCTCATCCGCTTCGGCTCCATGGAAGTGTGGCGCGACCCCCTCGCCGACCGCGACTTCGTGCCCATGCAGCCCCCGCTGCTCACCAACGACCAGGCGCGCGTTTGGGGCCGCATCAAAATTGCCATGCTCGCCGGCCTGGACGATGATGACGTCGGCGACGAACCGGACGAAAATGAGGCAGACGGGCCGGAATCGGCCGACGAATCACCCGCCGCGCTCCCTTTCCTCCTCCACGGCGTCACCGGCAGCGGCAAAACGGAAATCTACATGCGGGCCATTGACCTGGCCCTCTCCCAGGGGCGGCAGGCCATCGTCCTCGTCCCCGAAATCGCCCTCACACCGCAAACGGTGCGCCGCTTCGCCGCCCGCTTTCCCGGGCGCGTGGCCGTGCTGCACAGCCGCCTCAGCGACGGCGAACGGTACGACACCTGGCGGCGCGCCCGCCAGGGACTATTCGACATCGTCATCGGTCCGCGCAGCGCCCTATTCACCCCCCTGGACAACCTGGGCGTGATCGTGCTGGACGAAGAACACGACAACAGCTACAAGCAAACGCCCCCCGTGCCGCCTCCCTACTACCACGCCCGCGAAACGGCCATCCGGCTGAGCCAAATCGTCGGCGCAACCGTCATCATGGGCAGCGCCACCCCCGACCTGGTCACCTACCACCGCGCTCGCGCCCAAAAATACCAGCTTCTGGAACTCCCCCGCCGCATCATGGGCCATCGCCAGCGCATCAGCGGCCAGGCCGACCGCCTGCACCTCACTTCGCGCTACACGCAGCAAGGTGACGACCCAGACGACGCCCTCACCATTCCCATGCCGCCGGTGCAGATCGTGGACCTGCGCCAGGAACTCCGCAGCGGCAATCGCACCATCTTCAGCCGCGACTTGCAGCGCGCCATCAGCGAGACCCTGGCACGGCGAGAACAGATCATCCTCTTCCTCAACCGTCGCGGCACAGCCACCTTCATCAACTGCCGCGACTGCGGCCTCGTCCTCAACTGCCCCCGCTGCGACATCCCCCTCACCTACCACCGCCCGCACATGCAAATCGTCTGCCACCACTGCGGGCGACGCGAACCCATCCCCGAAACCTGCCCCCGGTGCGGCTCCACGCGCATCAAATACTTCGGCCTGGGCACGGAGGAACTGCAAGAGCGCGTACAACAGGCCTGGCCGATGGCGCGCATCGTGCGTTGGGATCGGGACACGACGGCGGGCAAAGACACGCACGAAACCCTCCTCGCCAACTTCATCAACCAGGAAGCGGACATCCTCGTAGGCACGCAGATGATCGCCAAAGGGCTGGACTTGCCCCTGGTGACGCTGGTCGGCGTCATTTCCGCCGACGTGGCCCTGGGGCTGCCCGACTACCGCAGCGGTGAACGCGCCTTCCAACTGCTGGCGCAAGTAGCCGGGCGCGCCGGGCGCGGCCTCCTCGGCGGGCGCGTCATCGTGCAAACCTACCAGCCGGAACATTACGCCATCCAGGCCGCCGCCGACCACGATTTCGTCAGCTTCTACCTGGAGGAGATCCGCTTCCGCACGCAGCACAGCCTGCCCCCCTTCCGCCGTCTGGCACGGCTGGTCATCGCCGACCCGATCAACGAACGCGCGCAGCGGGAGGCCACCCGCATCGCCCAGGCGTTGCGCCAGGAAGCGCAGGCGCTAGCCCTCAGCGCCACGGAAGTCCTCGGCCCCACGCCCCCCTTCTTCAGCCGCATCAAAGGGCGCTATCGCTGGCAAATCCTCCTCCGCTCCCCCGACCCCACCCGCCTCCTCCGCGCCGTCCCTCTCTCCGCCCAGTGGGTCATTGACATTGACCCCGTCAGCACCCTCTAGCAAATCAAGGACGCCGATCACCACTTTCGCGCGCTGATTTACCAGACCACAGGAATCCCCCATGATCGCGGCGCACCATCATGAATGAAAATGATGTGCCGTCGTAGCCCGATTCTCCAAATCGGGCGGGCGATTTGGAAAAGAGTGTGTTTCATTTCAGGTGACTGCTGCTGGCTGTAGGACAATTCGCTGAATTGTCCTCCGCCGTGAAGGGACAATTTAGGCAAATTGTCCTACGGCGCGGGCAGCCTGAGCAACCTGTTTGAAACACTCTTTGGAAAACCACCCTACATTTTCAGAGGAGACTTCACCGGCTGCCGCCGACCACCTTGAATGAAAATGATGTGCCGTCGTAGCCCGATTCTCCAAATCGGGCCGGCGATTTGGAAAATCGCCCTACATTTTCGAAGGAGACGGCACGCGCCACGACGTACCACCATCTATGACAACATCTTCCCGGAAGCTGCTCCCCAGGGCCATCATCTGTGACTGAGCTTCCGGGAAGATTACTTTCGGAGGAGAATCAGGCCGGTGATGAGAACAACGCCTGTTTTTGCGATCAACTACTTACGTGAAGAGGATGCTGCCGCTGTGCAGCAGGCGGCGGCGCTGTTGGTGGCGGGGTTTGCGGGACATTGGCCGGGCGCCTGGCCGGATATGGCCAGCGCGCTGGCGGAGGTGCGTGAGTGCCTGGCCCCGGAGATGATCTGCCGCGCCGCCCTTGCCGCCGATGGGCGCGTGTTGGGTTGGATCGGCGGGCGACCAGAGTATGATGGCCGTGTGTGGGAGCTGCACCCGCTGGTGGTGGACCCGGCGCAGCAGCGGCAGGGCATCGGGCGAGCGCTGGTGTTGGACCTGGAGGAGCAGGTGCGGCAAAGGGGCGGGCTGACGGTGCTGCTGGGGTCGGATGACGAGGACGGAATGACGACGCTGAGCGGGGTGGATTTATACGCGGATTTGTGGCAGCGAATCGCCCAGATTCGCAACTTGCGCGGCCATCCGTACAGTTTTTACGAGAAGCTGGGGTACGCCATCGTCGGCGTCGTGCCGGACGCCAACGGTTGGGGCAAGCCGGACATCATCATGGCCAAACGCATCGTGTGACTGGCGCATGGGACCCATGGGAGAAACGGCGAATGACCCGTTCTCAAAAGCCGCGGCGTTGACCGATCCAGGGAGGGGGGAGATTTTGCTGGAACTCGGTCACGCTGGGGCCGCGCAGTTGGCGTAAACGCCACGTCCCGTAAAGATAGCTGAGCGCCAGCAAGAGGATGGTTCCAGGCCAGCCGGTGGCCAGGTTGATCACGGCCAGCGCATTGACGTCGCCCTGCTGCCAATATAACCATTGCGTCCACAACCGCAGCGCGAAATATCCCACCCACAGCCAGGTCACTTCCGTGTAGGCGGGGCGCACGCGGGGATGCCAGTACCAGTTCCAGGGCCAGCGGCGGGCGATGAAACTGGTCCAGGCGACCAGGGGGCGCCCCACCAGCAAACTGAGAAACGTGATGAGCAACGTGAGCGCGCCGGAAAGGATGTTGGGCAGGAAAAAACCGGCGGCGCTGCCCACGAGCCGCACCAGGAATAACGCCAGCAGGACGGCAAGGACGCCGCCCAGCGCATACCACACGGGCTGACGCCGCCACAGGCGCAGCCCGCCCAATCCCACGGCCAGCGCCAGGGCAGCGCCCATCGCCGCCTGCGCGCCAAAGAGGCTGTTGACGAGAAGGAAGAGGAGCGGCGGCAGAATCAAATCCAGAAGCGTGCCCCGCTCCCCCAAAACGGTTTTGAATTCCGCCACCAGTTCTTGCAGCTTGTTCATGAGGCGGGGCGGCGGGGGTGCAGCGTCATGCGCATGCCGTAGCGGGGGCGCAGGGTGACGGCGAATTTGAAGGCGACGGGATGGCCGGGTTTGAGGCGTAGTTCGTAATGTTGGGCCATGAGGGCCAGCAGCAGCGTGCCTTCCATCATGGCGAAGTTGTTGCCGATGCAGAGACGGGGGCCGCCGCCAAAGGGCATGAAGGCGAAGCGGTGCCGCCCGTGGCTGTTTTCGGGGGTGAAGCGGTCGGGGTCGAAGGTTTCGGGGTCGGGCCAGAAGTCGGGGTGGCGGTGGATGTTGAGGATGGAGACGGTGAGGAGGGTGCGTGCCGGCATTTTATACCCCCCCAACACCTCATCCACGGGCACAACCCGCGGCACCAGCGGCGCGGGCGGATACAGGCGCAGCGCCTCTTGAAAAACCCGTTCCGTGTAGGATAATGCCGGCACATCCGCCACCGTCGGCACGCGCCCGCCCAGCACCTCATCCACCTCCTCCTGCAAACGGCGCAGCACATGCGGATTCCGCGACAGCGCGTACCACGTCCAGGTAAGCGCATTCGCCGTCGTCTCATGACCCGCCGCGAAAATCGTCGCCACCTCGTTCTGCAACTGCTTATCCGTCATCCCCTCCCCGGTCTCCTCATCCCGCGCCGTCAGCAGCATGTCCAACAAGTCTCCATGCACCTCCGGGTGCGCCCGCCGCTCGTCGATCAGCCCCTCCACCAGGTCCGTGACCAATGCCATCGCCTCCCGGAAGCGACGGTTGGCGGGTGTCGGCCAGCTCAGGGGCGCGTGGAAGGGGTGACGGGCGTGCTGCGAGGCGAATTCTGCTGCTGTGACGATGGCGGGGCCGATTTTGCCGGCATCTCCCCCCACCTCCGCGCTAAACATCGTACGCGTAATAATATCCATCGTCACCCGCATCATCTCGAACGACAGATCAACCTCCCCGCCCACGCCTACCTCCTGCTCCCAACGCGCCAGCATCCGCTCCCCCATCGCCGTCATCGTCTCCGCCATCACGCCCACCTGCCGCCGGTGAAACATCGGCTGCATCATGCGCCGCTGCCGCAACCAGGAATCATGGTCCGCATTCGTCAGCAGCCCATTTCCCAGCAACATCTGCAAGCCCACCGGCTTGCCATCCCGCCGATACGGCTTCAGAAACCGATCTTTCGTGTTCTGTAGCACTTCCTGGGCCAGATCAGGATGAGAAACCACACAGAAATAGCGATTTCCCACGCGATACCGCACCACATCCCCATACTGACGCCACCCGGCCAGCACCGTCTCCAACGGCGCGCGCGCAATATCGAACGTACTCCCTAACAGCGGACGCCCCCTGGGGCCAGGCGGTAGCCGCAACTCCGTATAAACTGCTGTCACAATTAACCACCCTTGACGGGTCCAATTCCCATGAATTGGACCCATCTCTTGCGCCAATCCTATCAAAACAGGCCAACGACCCGTCCATCTTCATCAATATCCACGTTCATGTACGCGGGCTTACTGCCCAGGCCGGGCATCGTGCGCATTTCGCCCAGCAGCGGGTAAATGAAACCCGCGCCCACGGATGCCCGCACCTCGCGCACCGGCACGGTAAAACCGGTCGGCGCGTTCTTCAACGACGGATCGTGGCTGATGCTCAAGTGCGTCTTCGCCATGCAAATCGGCAATCCGCCAAACCCATTCGCCTCATACTGCTTGATCTGCTGCTCCGCCAACGGCTCGTAACTCACATCCGCCGCGCCATAAATCTCGCGGGCGATGGTTTCGATCTTCTGCTTGATAGACACATCCAGCGGATAAAGAAACTCGAAATTCGCCGGTTTTTCGCACGCGGCCACCACTGCCTGCGCCAATTCCCGGGCGCCATCGCCGCCATTCGCCCAATGATCGCTCATGGCCGCCACTTCCGCACCCGCGGATACGGCCATCTGCCGCACCAGCGCCACTTCCGCCGCCGTGTCCGTGTGGAACTTGTTCACCGCCACCACGACGGGCACGCCATAACGACGCGCGTTGCGAATGTGCGCCGCCAGGTTGTCCATACCCTTGCCCAGCAGCTCCAGGTTTTCTTCCGTGTACGCCTTGTCCAGTGGCTTACCGGGCACGACGCGCGGCCCACCGCCGTGCATCTTCAACGCCCGAATCGTCGCCACCAGCACCACGCAGTCTGGAATCAGCCCTGAATAGCGGCACTTGATGTCGAAGAACTTCTCCATGCCAATGTCCGCGCCAAACCCGGACTCCGTGACCACGTAATCCCCCAGATGCAGGGCAATACGGTCGGCCACGATAGAGGAATTGCCGTGCGCGATATTGGCGAACGGCCCCGCATGGACGAAGGCCGCTTGCCCTTCCAACGTCTGCATCAGGTTGGGATGGATGGCGTCCTTCATCAAGACGGTCACGGCTCCCGCCACACCCAGGTCTTCCAGGGTGATCGGCTTCTTGTCCTTGCTGCTAGCGACGACGATGCGTCCGCATCGCTGGCGCAGGTCGCGCAGCGTGGAGCGGTAATCGTGCCCGTCCACCAAAGCCAAAATCGCCATAATCTCGCTGGCGACGGTGATGTCGTACCCTGACTGCCGCGGGCGACCATCCACTTTCGGCCCCAACCCGATGATGATGTTGCGCAGCGCCCGGTCATTCACGTCGATCACGCGGTTCCAGGTGATGCTATAAGGATCGATGTCCAACCGCTTCAGGCCGCTTGCCTCTAGCTGGGCGTCGCTCATGCGGTCTTCGTGATACCAGCGGGCGTCAATCGCCGCGGCCACCAGATTGTGGGCCGCCGTAATGGCGTGAATGTCCCCTGTCAGGTGAAGATTGAAATCTTCCATAGGAATGATCTGGCTGTAGCCGCCGCCGGCCGCCCCGCCCTTGATGCCGAAGGTTGGCCCCTGGCTCGGCTGGCGAATACAGGCAATCGCCTTGTGCCCCAACGCGCCCAATCCCTGCACTAAACCGACCGTCGTCGTGGTTTTCCCTTCGCCCAACGGTGTAGGCGTAATGGCCGTTACGTCGATGTATTTGCCGCGTGGGCGGTCGGCCACTTTTTGCAGCACGTCCAAATGCACTTTGGCTTTGTTGCGTCCAAACAAGATCAGGTCATCTGCCTCCAATCCCAGGTCCGCGGCGATTTCCATGATCGGGCGAACGGTCGCGGCCTGTGCAATCTCCAGGTCAGAAGGGACTGGATGAATTCGATTATGCGTGCTCATTTTTTCTCCTTGATGATAGGAATGTGGGGTCTGATTTTAGCGATTGGGTAACGCCATGTTATGAAACCCTGCTGATTTTTCTCAAGCGATGGCCCCGCACGTATGAAAGACTGGCGATTCTACCTTGAGAACCTGAACAGTTGCAAGTCGGGGTTAATTATACACAGGGAATGTCACCCTGGCAGGGGAAAAGTGCATTCTTGTCAGACGATTGTCGTTTGTTATCCGTGCCGGGTAACTTTCTCAATATTTCGGGGAACCCGCAGCCTGAGCTTGTCGAAGGCCATTGGTTTCGACAGGCTCAACCAACTTCGCCCCACTTTATTGAGAAGATACCATGCCGGCATCAAATGACATTCATCACGCCATACACAACCAAAACATCACTTGTGTTCGCCCCATAAAAGCCAGATCATGTTACCAGGAACAGTCGTGGGATAGCCCTCTCCCCCCCTTCAATTGGAGTATGCGAGTTTGCGAGTACGCGAGTTTGCGAGTACGCGAGTTTGCGAGTCAACTCGCCCCTCGCCCCTCGCCCCTCCCAAGGAAGTCACGTCATGTTGAAAATAAAAGAAGAAACCGTCAACGTTACGGAGCTTCTCGCCAAGGCGCGTAAACCTACGGCGGCGGCGATGAAGTTGCATCCTTTCTATCGGGGCAAAATAGAGACGGCGCTGAAATGCACCGTGCGCGATTTCAATGACTTTGCCATCTGGTATACGCCAGGCGTCGCCGAACCCTGCCGCGCCATCGCCGCCGATCCTGAGAAAGTCTACGACTACACGAACAAGTGGAATACCGTGGCGGTCGTCAGCGATGGCACGCGCGTGTTGGGCTTGGGCGACATCGGCCCGAAGGCCGGTCTACCGGTGATGGAAGGTAAGGCGCTCCTCTACAAGTATCTCGGCGGCGTGGACGCGGTCCCCATTATGCTAGACACCAAGGATCCGGCGCGCATCATTGATGCCGTGTTGATGCTGCAACCTTCGTTTGGCGGTATCAATCTGGAAGACCTCGCCCAACCCAAGTGCTTCCGCATCCTGGACACCCTGCGCGAAAAAGCGGAAATCCCCGTCTGGCACGATGATCAGCAAGGGACGGCCACCGTCACGTTGGCCGGGTTGATGAATGCCCTGAAAGTGGTGGGGAAGCAGAAGGAAGACGTGCGCATTGCTTTTGTTGGCTGTGGCGCGTCTAACGTCGCGTGCGCCCGCCTCATCTTCGCCTGGGGCGTCGACCCTACCCACTGCGTCATGGTGGACAGCAAAGGTATCCTGGGCGACCATCGCCGCGATCTGGCGCTGCGCCGCGCGGAATACGTGGACAAATGGCACTATTGCCAGGTCACTAACGGAGACGGGCGGCAGGGTGGCATTCCCGAGGCGCTCGCGGGCATGGACGTGGTCATTGCCCTATCCAGGCCCGGGCCTGACACCATTTTGCCCGAATGGGTAGCGCGCATGAACGAAGAAGCCATCGTCTTTGCCTGCGCCAACCCCGTGCCGGAAATCTGGCCGTGGGAAGCGCGTGCCGCCGGCGCGCGCATCGTGGCCACGGGCCGCTCCGACTTCCCCAACCAGGTAAACAATTCGCTCGGATTCCCCGGCATTTTCCGTGGCGTCCTGGATGTGCGCGCGCACACCATCACAGATGAGATGTGCTTCGCGGCGGCGCAGGCGTTGGCGACGCAAATTGGGGACCGCCTGGACGACGAACATATCTTGCCGACGATGGATGACTGGGAAGTTTTCCCGCGAGAGGCGGCCGCCGTAGGCATGATGGCGCAGGAGCAGGGCGTCGCCAGATTGACGCGCAGCTACGATGCGCTTTACAACCACGCTACGGCCATGATTGGCCGCTCGCGCGAGTTGACGCGCATGATGATGGACAATGGCTTCATCGCCGAAGCCCCCGCGGACGAAATGTGAGGTAAAACGATGTATGACTTAATCGTAATTGGCGGTGGCCCGGCGGGATTGACCGCGACCATCTACGCCATCCGCAAAAGATTGAATGTGCTTCTTGTTTCCCAGGATTTGGGCGGCAAAACGAATTATCATCTGGAACTGCCCGATATTGAAGCGTACCAGGTGATCAACGGCATTGAGGTCGTGAACAAGTTTCGCAGTGAACTGGAGTACCTGAAGTTCGCCCGCCACATGGAATCCGTCACGCGCGTCGAGCGGCAAGATGATGGTTTTGCGGTGTACACGAAGGGGGGCGGCGAACTGTTCGCGCGCGCGGTGATTGTGGCTACGGGGGCGCGGCAGCAGTGGCTGAATGTGCCCGGAGAACGGGAGTATCTCTCGCGTGGCCTCTGCTACTCGGCGCTGAGCTACGCGCCACTGTTCATTGACAAGGAAACGGCGGTGATTGGGGATGGAGAGTTGGCGCTGCGCTCCGCCAGCGAGTTAGCCACCGTAGCCGCGCACGTCCACGTGATTGGCCCCTCAAAAGAGATGCTGCGTACCGATCTGGGGCAGAAGTTGAGCCGCGCGGCCAACGTGACCATCCTGGAACGGTATCACGTCAAGGCCGTCAAGGGCAACGGGTATTGTAATCGGGTGGTCGTGCAAAGCCCCACGGGAGAACAACAGGAGATCGACATTGATGGCGCGTTCGTGGAAGAGGCGCTGCTGCCGAACTCGGAAATGGTGGCGGACCTGGTGGCTTTGGACGAAAGTGGCTTCATCAAGGTGGACTGCTACAATCGCAGCAGCACGCCGGGCATTTTCGCCGCCGGAGATGTGACGAACATCTACGCGGAGCAGGTATTAGTGGCGGTGGGAGAGGGCGTGAAGGCGGCCCTCAGCGCCTACGATTATTTGCTGCCGCGTCTATGAACGAAGACTACAAAAGTCTTGGCCGGGCGTGTTGGTGTCAGCGTCGGTTGGAGACTTTTGTAGTCTGCTCTTATTCGTCGTCGCTTTCGCCAAATTGTTTGAGTTCTTCGGCCAGTTCGCGCAGGCGGGCCTGGACGAGGTAGTGGATGCTGCCTTCGGGATACGCGCCGTCTTTGTTGCGTTTGCCGGCATTCTTGCCCATCAACAACTCGATCCCCTCATCAATCGTGCGCACTGCCCACACATGAAAACGCCCCGCGCGCACCGCCTCCACCACCTCCTCACTCACCATCACATGCTTCACGTTCCCCACCGGAATCAACACACCCTGGTCTTCATTCAACCCCCGCTTCTTGCACAGCGCAAAAAACCCCTCGATCTTTTCCGTCACGCCGCCAATTGGCTGCACCTCGCCCCGCTGATTCACCGAACCCGTCACCGCCCTTCCCTGATTCACCGGAACCCCGGACAGGCTGGAAAGCAGCGCGTACAACTCCGCCGAAGAAGCACTATCTCCGTCAATCCCCCCATAATTTTGCTCAAACGCCAGGCTGGCGGAAAGAGATAGCGGCTGATCCTGCGCATACGTGCCGCCAAGATAGCCAACCAGCGTCAGCAGCCCCTTGTTGTGCAACGGACCGGCCATCTCCACCTCGCGGTCGATATTGACTACCCCTTCTTCACCCATGTACGTCTGCGCCGTAATGCGGCTGGGCTGCCCAAAAGCATAATCCCCCATATCCAACACGGAAAGGCCATTCACCTGCCCCACCACGCTTCCTTCCGTCGTCACCATAATGATGTTTTCATCGAACTGCTCCTGGATGCGTTCCTCCACCTCGTTGGCCCGATAAACCTGTTCATCAATCGCCTTCTTCACGTCTTCCGCCGTCACCATATCCGCGCCGCGCAGTGTAGCCCAGTAGCTGGCCTCGCGCACAATGTCCGTCACCAGACCAAAGCGCGTTGTCAGCTTGTCCTGATGTGCGCTGAGGCGAGAACCATACTCAATCACTTTGGCGACGGAAGAACGGTCGAAGTGGCACAAACCTTCCTCCTGGCAGCGACTGGCAATAAAGCGCGCATACTCCAACTCGTTTTCATCATTGCGGGGCATATCCGAGTTGAAATCCGCCTTCACTTTGAACAACTCGCCAAAATCCTCGTCCGTTTCATAGAGGGCATAATAGAGACGCGGGCTGCCGAGGAGAATGATCTTGGTGGAAAGCGGAATGGCTTCCGGGTCCAGCGATTTTGCCAGCACCTGGCTGCCGCCATCAAAGGTCCCTGGCGATTGCAGCCGAATCTCCTGCTCCTTGAGGGCGCGCTTGAGCGCCTCCCAGGAGGTTTCGTATTGCAACAGGTCGCGCACGTTGAGCACCAGGTAACCACCATTGGCCGCATGGAGGCTGCCAGCCTTGATGTTGGTGAAGTGGGTGGTCATGGCCCCATAGATCATTTCGTACTCAATGCGTCCAAACAGATTGGGATAGGTGGGATTGGCCTCGAAAATAACGGGCACACCGCTGGTCTGGCTGTTGTCCACAAGCAGATTGACGGTGTAGCGGCGCAGGTCCAACTCACCCTCATGCTCCTCGTTGGGGAGGAAGTCGGCCACATTGTCCAGGATGTCTTTGTACAGTTCTTCCAGGTAGGTGAGGACTTCTTTTTCCGCCTGGTATTGCTGCCGCAAATGGGCAAAGGTGTGGGCAAGGGTCGTTTCGGCGACCTGGCGGTTGAGGGCGTCAATGCCGGCACGCGTATCTGTTTCAAAGAGACGAATCTGGTAGTAAGCGTCTTCCAGTTCGGCATTGAGCGCCTGGGTTTCTTTGTCGATAGCGCGCTGGCGTTCTGCCGGCAATTGCTGGAACATCTCCGGCGTCATCACCTGCCCATCCACCAGGGGCGCAATGTCCAAACCCGCTGCCGTGCGCAAAATCGTATACCCCTGCGCCTGCGCCTTCTGCTGCACCGTCGTAAAAACCTCCGACTGTCGATCCTCAAATCGCAGCCGAATCTTCTCCACTTCATCCCGATACGACTCATTCTCAAACGCTTTGGGCAAATCCTCGCGCAGACAAACCAGCAACGCATCCATCTCCGCCTTGAAGGCGCCGCCCGCGCCGGCGGCAAACCGAATGGCCCGCGGGCGATGGGGCGTGGCGAAATTATGCACGTACACCCAGTCCGGGGGAATGGAGCGATCAAGCGTCTTGTGGCGGAGGAAGCGGCGAATGGCCGTGATCCGTCCCGTGCCTGTCTCCCCGAGGACAAAGATATTGTAGCCAGGGCTGCGAATGCCAATGCCAAACTCAATGGCGCGCGTTCCACGTGGCTGCCCAATGATCGTGTTTTGCGCGTCCAAATCGGACGTCGTCGTAAATGAAACATGATCCAAAGAACAGACACGACGTAGCTGTTCTGGCGTTAACGCGGAAAAGGACATGGAATAACGTTCCCTTTTGCTGAAGTGATCTATTCGTAACGACTAACGCTCTCTGGAAATTGGTCCAATCTGGCTTAGCTGTTACATCTGTTTTTGCTCTCGTTCTGGTGCGGCGCGATCTTCCGGCGCATCACACCGCGAAAAAGCACAGAATGTTACTCCGCGTTGTGATGAACGGCAACAGGCAGGCCTGGCGGGCAGCCATGCGCATTTTAACACATTGTGGTAAGAGGGGCGTTTTTTGCGGATTCGCAGCCTGCCACTTGCACGCTCAGCCATTCTCGTCTTGCGGGGTTTCACGCAGAAGCGGGGCGTCATCGGGATGGCGACCAATCCGCTGTCACCCGCCTGCCTCGCCCCATGCCGGTGGCAAAAGGGTGAGCCGGCGCGGAGAAGACGCCATATGCCTGGCGCAAAAAGGTTCCGCGCCCCCCCCGTACGAGATTGAGAATTGCAGGAGGCGGTCAGGCGCGGCGTCGCAGTGGCCGCAGCAGGAGGTATGGCTCGCGCAGGTGCAGCACCAGGCTGACGGCCAGATAAGCCAGCCCACCAGCGGTTCCCCCCAGCACAAGGGAAAGAAGGACGCCGGCTTCCTGGCTAATGTGATAGGTAAACTGCGCTGCCAGACCCAGAGCCAGCGCCGCCACGGTCATGCGCCATACACCATCCCATAAATGCCGGCCATCAACGCCGCCCATTTTGCGTCGCAGCAGCCAGAGCAGGATGCCCATCTCCACCCAGTTGGAGAGGCTGTGTCCTAGAGCCAGCCCGCCGAAGGGGAGCCATTCCAGGGCGGGGAAAAGGGTGCGGCTGAACCAGAGGCCCAGCACGATCATGAGCAGAAGCTGCGCAGCACCGGCCAGCACGGGCGTCACTGTGTCGCCGAGGGCGTAGAAGGCGCGGGCGATCACTTCGATAGCGGCCAGGCTGACCAATCCCACGGCGTAGAAGAGAAGCGCCCAGGCAACGTATTGCGTGGCGGTTTCGCCGAAATCGCCGCGTTGAAAAAAAAGCGTTATCAGCGGTTGGCGCAGGACCCCAAGGAGGACGGCCGCGGGCAAGCCGAGAAAGGTGATAAGGCGCAGCGTGTCCGCCAGGATACGGCGCATGTCGCGGAAGTTAGCTTCGGCGGCGAGGGTGGCGAAGGTGGGAAAGGCGGCGATGCCCAGGGCTTGCCCGAGGAAGCCGAGGGGCATGCTCATGACGCGCCATGCCTGGTCCAGGGCGCGAATGCTACCCAGCGGCATGACTTGAGCCAGGAATTGGGTGACGACGATGGTGATCTCGCTAAAGGAAAGGCCGACGACGCGGGGGGCCATGAGGCGGAGGACCTGGCGCACGCCGGGATCGCGCAGGGTGAGATAGGGGGTGTAGCGGGCTTGTTTTTGGCGCAGTGCCGGCATTTGCACCAACAGATGCCCCAACGAACCAATGACTACGCCGTACCCCAACCCCATCACATTCCCCGGCCATAGCACGGCTCCCAGCATAATGCCGATGTTGTAGACGCTGCCCGCTAATGCCGGCAGCAAAAAATGCTGCCGCGCATTCAAAGCCCCCATCACCACCCCGCTCACGCCGAAAATGATCGGCGACAGCAGCATCACGCGCATCAGGTCGGCCGTCATCGGCAGCAACGCGGCATTGTCGCGCACCAGTTCCGGGTATGCCAGCCGGACAATTTGTGGCGTGAAGAGAAACGTAATGCCGGCAACCACCGTCGTTGCCAGCGTCGCCAGATTGATGATGACCGAAAATAGTCGCCAGCCCCCCTCCGCATCGTCGCGGGCGAAATAGGCGGCAAACGTGGGAATGAAGGCGGAGCCAAGCGCGCCGCCGGCAATGACGGTGAAGATGAGTTGGGGATAGCGGCTGGCGATGGCGTAGGCGTTCGCTTCCAGGCTGAGGGCGTCGTAGTAGTAGTTGATGACCACATCGCGCCCCAATCCCAATAGCCGACTCAGGACCATGGCCATCATGACAATGCCGGCAGCTTGCAGCACCTGCGCGCGCGCGGTTGAATGGGAAGACGAATTGGGATTAGCGGACATGCGGGGAATTATACGCCGAGATGGGCGTTGGCGCGTACTTTGCCCGGCGGCAAAAAAACAGGCCAGCTAAAAAGCTGGCCTGGAAATTTCGTGAGAGTCAAGGGCGCCGAACCAAGACTCTCATTCAAAAGGAGGAGAAGAAGAGATTTGATGCTTCGTATTTTAGAACAATAGACCGAGTAATGCTGTACGCAAATTCGACGCAAATTCGACGCAAAACCTACGGAAGTGAATCAATTCACAAACGCTTGCTCACGCATCGATCCGCCGCTCCAGCCTTTTGCCGCGTCCCCGCCAATCCCGCGTGGCCAGCCAGGGCAGCCCAAACACAAACGGCACGCCCACCAGATGCGCCCACAGGAACTCCCGCGCCAGCAAGTACTGCCACACGTGCCCGTAGATAACCACCGAAAGCTGCGTCGTGAAAAGAAACCATAACCCCACCCGCCTGCGTCGCCGCGCCACCTCGTCATCATCATCGACCAGCAGCCAGATAAGGGGCCAGGCCGCGTACCAGATGCGAAAGGCCAATGCCTGCCACACGTAGGCGATGAAGGCATCGGCGATGCTACGCGGCGTCGCCCGCCCGCGCAGCGCCAACCAGCCCAACCACGCCCCCGCCAGGGTGAACAAAACGGTCGTCAGACGACTGACTTGCGTCACGGTCAGGGACCACCCCAACCGCTCCATAAGCAAAATCAGGAGCGTGGCCGGGGAGAAACCGGCAAACGTGGTTGCTTCGCGCAGCAGTCGCCCCGCCAGTTGCAGCGGCGAGCCAAAGGGGAGAAAGGCAAGGGTGACGAGCGCGGCGCTGCCACCCAAAGCGGCCAGGACGAACGCCAGTTGAGAGACATAAACCAGGGGGGCAAATGGTCCCAGGCGCGGGCTTAGGGAGTGGCTGTTGACGCGGGCGGCGTTGCGCCAGGCGGCGAGAAAGAGAAAGGGCAAGGCCAGCAAGGCGATGGGTTTGGTGAGCGCGGCCAGGACGGCAACCCAAAAGCCAATGGTAGGTCGGCGGCGGCGAATGAACCACCAGCCGAGCAGGAGCCAGAGCAGCATGAGGGCATCATTGTGTCCATCGACGATGAAGATAAGCAGCAGGGCAGGATTCCAGGCCCAGAGGAGAAGCGTGCCGGCATTTTCCGCGCGCGACAATCGGTCCGGGTCAGTCACCAAAATCCGCCACAGCAGCACCCCCATCAACCAGAAAGCCAACGCGGCCAGCACCTTGAACGAGAGCAAATTCAGCCAAAAATCGGCCGGAGCCACGCCCGTCACCACGCTGGCCGCCCCCTCCCAGAGTGGGCCATATGGCGATGTTTCCCCCGCCCACTCCCCCGCCAGCGGCAAATACGGGTCTTGCGCGAAAGCGTCCGGCGGCGAAACAAATGGACTCTGCCCGTAAACGCTGCTCACACGCCCCCGAATCGCGTAGCGGTACAGGTCCGTCGCGTTGATCGGGTATGTGGTCAGCAGAGGCACGGCCAGCAGCAGTGAACCCAGCATAATCATCAGAAACGGACGGCGTGGGGGATCGCGGCGCACACGGGCATAGGCCAGTCCATGCAGGCCAAACAGGGCGGACAACAGCGCGGCATAGGCCAACCCCGCCGCCAACGAGGGCGTGAAGCCGCGCACATCACGCAGCGGAACGGTCAGGTAGTAGCGGTGAAAGGGGAACCACAGCCGCAGTAGCACATAGCCGGCCAGGCTAGAGGAGAAGAGAACGGAAAGAGGGATCTGCCGCAAACGGGATTGCACAAGCTTCTATGACGGCTGATCGGGGTACTTGTCGGCGCGGCGCGCCTTGACCAATGAACCGGTATGCGGCACTTTCATGAGCATTTATCCGGCGGGAGCATTTCGTTTCTTGAGGGGCACAATGAGCGTCACCGCCGTGCCGCGTCCGGGCACGGAATCAACCTTGATGGAACCCTCGATCCGCTCCGCCCGTTCGCGCATGTTCACCATGCCCAGGCTGCCCCGCGCCGTATAGTTGGCGTTCACTTCGCCCACGTCAAACCCAACGCCATCATCCTGCACGCGAGCCACGAACAGGTCCCCTTCCCGCCATAAACGCACCTCGATCATGCTGGCCTCGGCATATTTGCGCGCATTGCCCAACGCTTCTTCAATGATGGAAAAGACAACGGTTTGCGTGGGTTGGTCTAACAATTCCGCGTAGTCGCCGCCCACCAGCCGCATCTTGATTTTGTCCGTCTCGCGGATTTTTTCTATGGCGGCTTCGATGGCCGCGGCCAGGCCGTCTGTCTCCAACACCAATGGGCGCAGGGCAAACAACATGCCCCGTATTTCTTTGGAGGTCCGCTTTGCCAGCCGCTCCACTTTGATCAGTTCGTCGAGGGCCTGGCGCGGGTCCCTGACCATGAGGCTGCGCACGAAGTTGATGTGCATGGCGATGGCGGCGATGCTTTGCGTGGGACCGTCGTGAAGGCTGCGCGCCAGTTCTTTGCGGGCTTCTTCGTCCGCTTCGATCAGGCGTTGTTTTTCGGCGCGCAGGTCCTGGTAGAGTTGGGCATTTTGCAGGGCGATGACGGACTGATCGGCAACGGCTTTGAAGAACTCGAAACGATCCTGGCTGAATTCAACGCCAAATTCCGTGCCGATGATCATGGCTCCAAAGAGTTGAAAGCCGGCGCGCAGGGGAATGCAAACGGCGCTCTGGCAGGTTTGAAAGGCGATGAGTTTACGCAGTTCGGGGTCCTGGGCGGGCTTATCGGTGCTGATGGGTTCGGCGTTTTTGAGGGATTCGGCGATGATGCCGGCATTATCCCCCACCTCTTGCTCAAAATCACGGGCGGCAAAACGGCGGGCGGCCACCGGAACCAGCTTCCCCGCATCATAAAGAAAGACCGCCCCCGTCAAGGATTGTGCCGGCACGCCCAACTCCTCCAGCACCAGGCTCGCCGCATCCAACGCCACATCCATCACACGCTCAAAACTGAGCGTGCCGCTAATCGTAGAAGCCATCTGCTGCAAAGCGCGCGCCCGGTTGCTCGCCACCCGCAGCGTGTTCAACTCATCATCCACGCTCACCAGCGTCACCGCCCGCGTCTGGCCGCCAATCTGGATGACGACCATCATCACCAACGCCGCCAACAGCAGCAGGACGGCTCCCGCCAACCCTAATGCCGGCAACCAGAGTGCCGCATCACCCTGCCATAACAGCGTGCGCAGCCCCCAAAATGCCGCGGCCATTCCTATCAGACCCAGCAAAAATAGGAGGAAGATAGCCCAGTTGAGGCGGCGAAATCCTTCCCGGAGAAGCGTGGCGGCGTTTTTCTTCTTGCGCATTTCATCCCTGGAGTTTGTTGCAAATCAACTGCTCAGGACTTAGTGGCTGTCCGCAATTAAGTTAGCGGAATTGTGCGGACAGCTTGTCAGTAGCCGTCCGATGAAAACGCGAACTCGTTTTTGGAGGGCTACCTAGTGGCTGTCCGCAATTAAGTTAGCGGAAATGTGCGGACAGTACCAAACCCGTGTACCACGGTATCTTCCCGGAAGCTCGATTTCAGGCACAAAGCGTCTCATCATTCAAGTTATCTGGCATCAAAACAGCGTTCGGGAGGTGGTGGTGAACGGTTACACTATTTCATTATACCGAACAGGAAATAAAATTCGATAGGATGATGGCTTCATTGAGGGGAGTTGGCGGTTGGGCGTCTTTGACTATGCCCGAATTCCCCCATTCACCGGGTCACTCTTCGCTCAGGACGCGGGCGATGCGGGCAGCAATGCCGGCATTATGCCGCAACAAAGCCGTATTCGCCTCCAGACTGGCCCCATCGGTCAATTCCAACACGCGCTGCAAGAGCCACGGCGTGGCCGCCGGGCCGTGAATGCCGGCAGCGTCCGCCTCCTGCGTGGCCTGAACGATGGCCGATTCGGCGGCAGTGGGGGACAGGGCCGCGTCCGCCGGCACGGGCACGGTGACGAGCGTGGCGGATTGCAGGTCAAGGCGGCGGCGGGCGCGGACGAGGGCAGCCACCTGCGCCGGCGTGTCCAGGCGGGCGTCTACGGGAAGGCCGCTGGTGGGGGAGTAAAATGCCGGCATTTCATCCGTCCCATACCCCACCACCGTCACTCCGTTCGTCTCCAACACCTCCCGCGTCGCCGCCAGATCCAAAATCGACTTCGCCCCACTGCACACCACCGTCACCGGCGTGCGCCCCAACTCCCGCAAATCCGCACTAACATCAAACGGATGCCCCCGATGCACACCACCAATCCCCCCCGTCGCAAACAACTCAATCCCCGCCTCTCGCGCCACAATCATCGTCCCCGCCACCGTCGTCGCCCCATCCTCCCCCAACGCCAGCGCCAGCGGCAAGTCACGACGGCTACATTTACGCACCGTCCCCGGCGGACGCTGGCCCAGGTAAGACAATTGCGCCGCCGTCAATCCCACATGAATCCGCCCGCTCAAGATGGCAATCGTTGCCGGCACGGCCCCCACCTCCCGCACCGCCGCCTCAATCGCCGCCGCCGTCTCCACGTTGCGGGGAAAAGGCAATCCATGCGTGATCAGCGTACTTTCCAGAGCGACCACCGCCGCGCCCGCGCGCAGCGCCGCCTCCACTTCAGGCAAAAAATGTAGCAGTTGATTCATCACAAACCTGTACCCCAAACCATTTCCGCGCGGCTTGCATCCTCAGCACGCTTCCGTCTAGGACTGACGATGAGATAAAGTTCGGAATGGCATCGTCAGTTTGCAGGAACGGCAAGGAAACAACTTCGTTGTCTTGTTTAATTTCCGTTCCGTAGGTAACCTTCGCACAGGGATTGAAGCGCGCCGGACGGATTCTTACCTGCCGGATAATCGAAACCCAATTTTGAACGAACCCCTGGCCGGCAGCATCTATTCACGCCCCCCTTCCCGCAAGCTGAATAGTTGCCAATTATCGTGTACACTTGGGCCACACGGCACCGATCACGCCACACAGTGATCATACCATAAGCTGCACGATCAGCCCGCCATTGAATTCAGACATAATGCATATTGAAAGGAGACCGGATCCCCGTTAAACTGAAAACATGACAGATGAAAAAACAACCGCCCTGAACGAATTTAAGCAAGCGCGCCGCCAGGCTCGTCGACGACAATTGGTCGCCCGCCTCAGCGGACGCGACCTGCAACTGTTGCCGTTCGAGACCATTCGCGCCCAGCTCAAGCAGCGGAACCCCATGTATCGGGGCATTCAGCAAATCCCCATCCGGAAAATTGTGGGCAGCGTGGGTCGCTACCGCGAGTTTAATCGCGGTTTGCAGCCGCTCAACGACAGTTTGCAAGCGCGTTGGGTTAATGTACATTCGCTGGCGACCGCGGCTGAAGGGTGGCCACCCATCGAAGTGTACCAAATTGGCGACGTGTACTTTATCAAAGATGGCAATCATCGCGCTTCCGTGGCTAAAGCCATGGGCAATGAGACCATCGAGGCGCATGTATGGCAGTTTCCAGAGGAGGTTCAGATCGGTCCCGATGATTCACTGGACGAGGTTTTGATCCGCTTTGGCCGCCGCAATTTCCTGGAAGCGACACACCTGGACACGCTGCGACCGGAGCAGGACATTGAGGTGACAACGCCAGGTCGTTTTACGGAATTACTGGCCCAAATTGAGGATTTGCAGGCGCAGCTTTCCTACATAGATCGCCAGGAAATGCCTTACGCGGAGGCCGTGGCCGCCTGGTACGACATCATCTATCTCCCCGTCGTGCAGATTATTCGGGAAGCCGGTTTGCTGGTCAATTTTCCCGAACGTACAGAAACAGACTTGTTCGTATGGTTGTCCATCCACCGTGACGCCGTGATTGCGCAATTCGGCCTGGATGCCAACAGTTCGCTGGAAGTGATGGCCCGGGCACTGGCGCACCAGTATAAGGAGGGGAGCCTGGACAAGCTGGCGCGGCACGTGCTGCGGCTGTTCGGGCAGGAAGCGCCACCGCCGTGGCGCATTCTAGATCAATCGGACAGCACGGTGACGATTGAGTATGATGAGGATGAGCAGGACCGACAAGAAACAGAAGTGAAGATGTATGAGGAGAATATTATGTTGGTGAAGAATTATACGAAGACAAGAAATTTTTGCCGCGTGACGTTCAAATTGCCGGCGGAAGTCAGCGCGGAAACGGTTCATCTCGTAGGCGACTTCAATGATTGGGACACCACGTCGCACCCAATGAAGAAGCTAAAGGATGGCAGCTTCAGCCTGACCGTGTCTTTGCCCACCGAACAGTCTTACCGCTTCCGGTACCTGCTTGACGGTGAGCGCTGGGACAACGATTGGGCTGCCGATGCCTACGTACCAAACGAATTCGGCAGCGATGACTCTCTGATCAAGGTGTAAACGGCAGGCAACGGCAACCGCCGTCCCGCTTCACCCCAAACAACAGCATCCCGTTGCGCCCGTGCAAGCATGAAGGGCTTGCACGGGCGTTCCCTATTGGCGCGCACGCCGAGGACGTTATCATGTTGGAAATGCCCATTTTGGAAACACCCCGCCTGCAAATTCGCCCTTTTGCGCTGGCGGATCTGGCGGATGCGTATCGCCTGTTTGACGAAGAACTGGCCGACGCCGATCTCGGCACGGTAACAGTGACGGCGCGTGCGCAGCGGGCCGAATGGCTGCAATGGACCGTGCTTAATTACACACAGTTGGCGCAGTTGAACCAGCCGCCCTACGGGGATCGGGCCATCGTCCTTCAAGCGACGGGCGAATTGATTGGCTCCTGTGGTTATGTGCCCTGTTTGAATGCCTTTGCCCAGGTTCCGGGGATGGCGGCCACCGTTGAGGCGGACCGCGTCTCGCCGGAGTTTGGCCTTTTCTACGCCATTTCGCCAACGCATCAGCGGCGCGGCTATGCCACGGAAGCGGCGCAGGCGATGGTTGATTACGCCTTTCAGCATTTGCGCTTGCGGCGCATTGTGGCGGAAACGAATTATGATAATGAGGGGTCAATAGGGGTGATGCGGCGGTTGGGGATGCGGATTGGGCGCAATTCGCTGCCGGAACCGCCGTGGCTACAAGTGGTGGGCGTGATAGAATTCCAGGCAGAAGTTGAATAAATCGCCCGAGACACGCAACGGAGAGTATTCCCATGTCAAGACGCCTTCTGTTCTGGCTGATGCCGGCATTCACCCTCACCCTCCTTCTCTCTCTCCTCCTCTCCCATCCCCTGCAAGCCCAGCGCCCCACCGCCGCCCCCGGCGACGTGATCATTAGCGAAGTCGCCTGGAGCGGTACTGCCGCCTCCAGTTCCGACGAATGGATGGAACTCTACAACACCACAAACCAGGCCATTGACTTGACCGGCTGGACCATTGAAGATGGCCTCAGCATTATTCTCTCCGGCCAAATCGAAGCTAACAGCTTTTTTTTGTTAGAGCGCACGGATGATACCACCATTTCCAACCTTGCCGCCGACCAGATTTACACGGGCGCGCTTACGGATGGCGGTGAAACACTTATTTTGCGAGATGCCGGCAGCAGCGTGATTGACACGGCCAACGGGGATGGCGACGTCTGGCCTGCCGGCACGCTACCTCCAGACCGTCATTCCATGGAACGCCTCGACCCTGACGTTAGCGATAGCGATGCCAACTGGGTGAGCAACGACGGCATCACCCGCAACGGCCTGGACGCCAACGGCAACGCCATCAACGGCACGCCGCGCCAGCCCAATTCAAGCTGGTCGATCACCCCGCCCGCGGGCGAACCGGACCTGGTCGCCAGCAAATCCGGCCCGGCCATCGCCGCGCCCGGCAGCAACATTACCTACCAGATCGGGCTGCAAAATGCCGGCAGCGCCACAGCCAACGGCGTCACCCTCACCGACACCCTGCCCATCGGCCTCAGCTACCTCAGCGACGACGGCGGCTTCCCCCTCAGCCAACCCGACGCGCAGACGCTCGTCTGGAGCATCGGGGAAGTCCTCACCCCCACCAACATCACTTTTCACGTGAACGTGGCCGTGGCCGCCAACGCCAGCGGCAGCGTCACGAACCAGATCGTGGCTGCTACGAGCAGCGCGGAGTCGAACCTGGGCAACAATCAGGCCGGCGCCACCACCGTCATCAGCGATGGGACGACGCCCGTGGTGTTGATTGAGGCAATTTTGTACGATGGCTACGTTTCCGGGGACCTGGATGAGGCGGTGCAGTTGGTCAATGCCGGCACAACCTCCGTGGACATCAGCGGTTGGCGCATCACCGACAACGGCGACCCCGGTTCCGGGGCCGTCCTCCCCGCCGGAACCAGCATCGCCCCCGGCCAGCGCCTCTGGCTTGCCCGCGGTGCCACCGCTTTTAGCTTCTCCTTTGGCGCGCCGCCGGACTTTGAAACGGACGACACCCTGCCGGAAGTGCCGGAGATGGAGGGAGGGTGGCCGGGTTATACCAATACGGGCGATGAGGTGGTGCTGCTGGACGACATAGGCAACGTCGTAGACACGCTCGTTTACGAAAACGGCAACACCGGTCAAAACGGTTGGTCCGGCGCCGCCGTGCAACCTTTCTCCGTGGGCAGCGCCTCCGGCAGCAACGGCCAGATTCTCTACCGCATGCGCGACCAGGCCACCAACCTGCCCGTTCCCGACACAAACACCGCCGCCGATTGGGCGCAATCCACAGCGGACACCGTCAACGGGCGCAAAGTACGCTATCCCGGCTGGGACCTGGACGCCTTCTTCTTCACCGCCCAATCCACCGAATTCGCCGAACTGCGCATCGCCATCGCCCCCGACAACGCCTTCCAGGCCATCGTAGACCACATCAACAGCGCCCAAAGCAGCATCATCATGGAATCGCTCACCTTTGAGAATGTGGGGGTGGCCGATGCCCTTATCGCCGCCGCCAATCGCGGCGTGGCGGTGTCCCTGCTGCTGGAGGGGGGTCCCACGGGCGGCCTTTCGGACCAGGAAAAATATGTGTGCCAGGAGTTGGATAGTGCCGGCATTTCCTGCTGGTTCATGATCTCCGACGACGACAACGACATCCACGACCGCTACAGCTACCTGCACGCCAAATTCATCCTCGTAGACAACGCGCGCGTCGCTATCAGCAGCGAAAACATGAGCCTGAACAGCCTGCCCAACGACGACAAAGCAGACGGAACCTGGGGACGGCGCGGCCTGGTCCTCTTCACCGACGCCCCCGGCGTCATCGCCCGCGTGCACGACATCTTCACCGCCGACTACGCCCCCCTGACACACACCGACCTGAAACAGTGGCAGGCCGCCGACCCCACGTATGGCGCGCCCTCCCCCGGCTTCGTGCCCATCACCGAAAGCGGCGGCATCACCTACACCGTGCGCTACCCCACGCCCGCCGTCTTCCAGGGCACATTCTCCTTTGAAGTGGTCCATTCACCCGAAAACAGCCTGCGCGACCAGAACAGCCTCCTCGGACTGGTGAATCAGGCCGGCACGGGCGACCTGGTGCTGGTGCAGCAGCTTGACGAACCACCACACTGGGGCAGCAGCGACAGCACCCCCACCGCCGACCCCAATCTGCGCCTGGAAGCCTACCTCAACGCCGCCCGGCGCGGCGCCACCGTGCGCCTGCTGCTGGATGGGGCGCTGGATGATCCCAACTCCCCCACGAGCAACCAGGCCACTTGTGACTATGTGAAAAGCGTGGCCCGCGGCGAAGGGTTGCAAGTTATTTGCGCTCTGGGCAACCCGGCGGGACTGGGCATCCACAACAAAATGGTACTCGTGCGCCTGGCCGGGCACGGCTACATCCACGTGGGCAGCATCAACGGCAGTGAGCAGTCTAACAAAGGGAACCGGGAGCTGGCGCTGCAAGTGCAGTCCGACGAAGCGTTTGCGCTGCTGGCGGACATGTTCCAGCGCGACTGGCCCAACCGCGCCTACGTGCCCACGTTCTCCTTTAATTTCCAGGGGGCGGCGACCTATCCGTTGATCAGCGAAGTGATGTATGACCCCACGGGATCGGATGACGCGGAATTTGTGGAGATCGTGAATCCCACGGGCAGCGTTATGGACCTGAGCAATTATGCGTTGGGGGATGCCGTAAACATAACGGATTTTGAGGATTTGCGCCGCTTCCCGGCAGGCGTGACGCTGGCTCCGGGGGAAACGCTGGTGGTGGCGGCAAAGGCCACGGCTTTCCAGGCGCTCTATGGCTTCAATCCCGATTTCGAGATTTTGGATACGAACGGCAATATCCCCGACCTGATCGATGACCCGGCCTGGGGTTCGCCGGACACGTACTTCCAATTGGGCAATGGCGGGGATGAGGTGATCTTGCGCGGACCGGATAACAAGGCGGTGGATGCCATCAGCTATGGCACGGGACAGTTCCCCGGCGTCATCGCCTGCGCCGTGATCGACAATGGGCACGCGCTGGAGCGGTATCCCCACTGGCGAGACACGAATAACTGCCCCGCCGACTTCCGTGATGTTTTCCCACCGACGCCGGGGAACGTGCCGGCATTTCCCTGACCCCCTAAAACGAAAACGCCTGGCGACTTCTCTGGGAAAGTCGCCAATGGACCATTACCGGCCATGCTCCTCAAGATTGGTTCATTCTTGGAGAATGAACCAATCTTTGAGCAGTTACAGTGCCCTGGGCTATTTACCAAACAGATCTTCCGGATTAATGCCCGGGTCTTGATCTGGAGCCAATCCCAAAGCCGGTGTCCCGGCTCGTGTACTGATAATGCCTTCATAAATGATGGCCGGTGGTTCGTAAACCTTCTTTTCCTCAGTTTGCGTCTCTCGTTTGTCTTCTTGCATGTGATGCCTCAATTGCCGTGTGACACTCCGGAAAGGGAACGGGCGTCATGCAGATTCGTCGTTGCGACGCTACCGCTGTTGCTCACGAGCCTTTTCACCAGTGTGGCGGAACGAAAATAATATTAACCGCTTTCCAGAAGCAGAGCAAACGACGAGAGCGGAGCCATTTCAACTTCGTGGCGAATTTGCGACAAAAGCCTCGCGCTTTCCGGCTGCCTGTCACCGCCGTCTCAGCATTCGCTGTAGCCACAGGCATAGCATTTGCGACATCCTTCTTCATTGACGACGGCTGCTTCACCACATTCGGGACACAGGTCGCCAATAGGCAGGCGGTGCATCTCCGCTTTCGCCACCCTGTGTTCATTGTCTTGGGTGGATTGGTCCACCAACAGGTAATCATTCAGCACCTGAGCCACACCATCCGGCAGTGACAGCACGCGGTTGGAGCCAAAGCCCAGCGGACGCCCGCCGCCAATGCCGCCCAATTGATTCACAACTTCCCGCATCCGCTCGCGTGGAGGAACGGAGGACGAGAGGCGCAAAATGTAGCTGATCAGACGGCCAATCGCCTCGGAGACGGCGGCCGTGTCGCTCCCGGCCTTAGACGTTTGCAGAAATACTTCGAACGGCTGGTTGCCGCCATTTTCATTGATGGTGACGTAGGCGGTTCCCAGAGGCGTGGTAATACGGTGGGTCACGCCTTTGAGCTGCCTGGGGCGCGGCTTCTTCGTTTCCGCGGGCCACAGCGCCGGCTGTCGCGCCGGTTCGGCGGCCTCCGGTTCTTTGGCCTTTTTGGTGGCGTGGGTTTCCAGCACGACCTTGTCCCGCGAACCGGTTACGTAGACGGTAAGCCCTTTGCAGCCCAGTTCCCAGGCGGACATGTAGGCCTGCGCCACGTCTTCCGGCTGCGCGGTGGCCGGAAAGTTGCAGGTTTTGGAGATGCTGTTGTCCACAAATGCCTGGATAGCGGCCTGCATTTGCACATGTTCGGCGGCGCTAATGTCCTGGGAGACGACGAAGGTGTGGCGAATGGATGCCGGCAATTCCGGTAAATCCTGACAGGTGCCAACCTGCACGACGTGTTCGATGATGTGGTTGCGAGTGGCCTCGTCCAGCCCCGCATCAAGCAGGGCCTGGGCAAAGAGAGGGCTGGTGTAGGTGAGTTGCAGGTCTTTGCCATTGTCGTTGACGTGGCGGACGTAGGCGAGGGCGAAGACAGGTTCGCAGCCGTAGCCTTCGCAACCGGAGACGGTGGCGATGGTTCCCGTGGGGGCGACGGTGGTTTGGGCGGCGTTGCGGATGCCGTGCTGGCGAATGCCGGCAACAATCTCATCCCAATTCAACACCGGTCGCCCAAAATCGCGCGCGTAAGGGAAAAGGGGTTGGGGTGGCGTCCAACGCAAGTTGTCGGGGTCGTAGATGCTACCCTTAATGGACAAGAAGGGGCCACGTACGCGGGAGAGTTCAATGCTGGTCTTCATGCAGTGGAAGCGGACGAACTCCATCACCTGGGCGGCAAACGCTTGACCTTCGGCGGAACCGTAGCGAATGCCGGCATGATACATCAAATCCGCCAGCCCCATAATGCCCAACCCAATGCGGCGCGCGCGGAAAGCGGCCTCCTTCAGTTGCGGAACTGCCGGCACATACGCATTCGCCGACACCACATCATCCAGAAAACGGGTCGCCAGCGCCGTCGTCTGCGCCAGTTTTTCCCAGTCAACTGCCCCGTCAGGCGCAAAATGATTCGCCAGATTGATGGACCCCAGACAGCAGTTTTCGTATGCGCCCAACCATTGCTCGCCGCAATTGTGGACCACCAACCCATTGGCTACAAAGGAATGCGTCGAAGGCTGCGACAAATCATATACCATCTCCCGTCCATCCGGTTCGACGGCTTGCACATGGGCGACAAACCTCTCTCGATCAGGACCATGCGTCATATGGGCCAGGCAATCGAGCAGAGATGTCTGTTTTGCCTGGCTCAAAAAGCCAACGCGCCGGGCAAAACGCAGCAAATTGTCCTGCGAAATAACGAGTTCATGATACGCCTGACACCAGTATGGCGCAGTCCCCCCTGTGCCATCTGGCAATTCTCGCCATCCTGCTGTCCGTCTTTCACGATCGATGCGGCTGGCGATGCCAAAATTCAACAGCAGGCGCTGTACATCTTGTAACAACGCGACGCTGATGGATGTCAGCCGCACGCTGCTCCCCTTGTCGCCACCATCGGCCATCGTGCCGTCAGCCGTGAACAACGCCTGTAAAAATGCTTGCTGCGTCTCCTGGCTACCACGAAAAATAACCTCTGGCACTTGCAGCTTATTCTCGTCCAGGCCATATTGTGCCGCCAGGTGGCGCAATCTATCAGATTGCACACGAACTTCGTCACGTCCCGCGATCTCAGTCGGCTGGACGGGATAGAACCGATGCGTGTTTTGTTTGTATCGATCATCTTTGTCCACAAGCGTGGTCACAGCGTCCGCGAAAGTGGGCGCTAATTCCGTCTTTTCCGTCCCGAAAAAGGAAAGAACAGCTCTGATTTGATTGACAGTGCCATCACCGACTAGCCAGCCCAGTACCAACCCCAATTCCCGCGAACCCTCTGTACCAAACGCACCCGGACGATTAAGGATATGAATCTGGTCGCCTGGTTGCAACTGGCCGGCAGCAACCCAGCCCCGCGCGGTCATGACCTGATGATTGGCCGTCAAACGCACTTCATATCCTTCCCGCGTTGTCACGCGGAAAACGTCTTTGACCCCCGTAGCAAAAACGGCGCTGGCCGGTTGTAATGTGTCTACGTCAAAGCGACCATCAACCACAACGGGCAAGGCGTCGGCTGCCGCCAATTCAGCCGCTTGATACAACCCGTTCGCCGTGTAAATCCTTGTGTCACCCGTAACGCAGGGATTGGTCGCCTCAAGTTCGTACAGGTGTGGCACGGGGTTGGTGCGGTTGGCCGCGTCGAGGAAGAGGACGCCCGGCTCGCCGTTGCTGTAGGCGTATTTGACGATTTCATCAAACAACTCACGTGCCTGTACCGTGCGCCAGACGACGCCATCTCGCGGGTTGATCAGGTCGAAGGTTGTATCGTCGCGCACGGCGCACATGAAGTCGTCCGTGATGCCCACGGAGATGTTGAAGTTGGTGATGGCGTGTTCGCTGGCCTTGCAGGAAATGAACTCAAAGATATCCGGGTGGTCCACGCGCAGCACAGCCATATTGGCCCCCCTGCGGGTACCGCCTTGGGCTATCTCGCCAAAGGCCTGGTCGTAGACGCGCAGGAAGCCGACGGGACCGGTGGCTTGCCCGGCGGAGCTTTTCACGAGCGCGCCTTTGGGGCGCAGGCGGGAGAAGGAGAAGCCATTGCCGCCGCCGGTTTGCTGGATGAGGGCAGCGTCGCGGAGGGTTTGGAAAATGCCGGCACTATCCCGCCCCATATCATCCTCAATCGGCAGCACAAAACAGGCCGCCAACTGCCCCAGCGGCGTTCCCGCCCCCGTAAACGTCGGACTATTCGGCATGAATCGGAACGTCGTCAGCAATTCGTAGAAAGCCTCTGCCACCGCCTGCGCCTCCCCCTCGTCCTCCACGCCCGCCACATGGCTGGCCACGCGGTAAAACATCTCCGCTACGGATTCAATTGGCTTCCCATCCGGTCCCCGGCGCAAATAGCGCCGCCGCAAGACGGCCAGTGCATTCTCGCTGATCCGCAATTCCGGCCGCGCCGCCCCGTTGACCGAATTTTGCTTTGCCTCTCTGAGCATCATTTCCTCCAGGATGTTTTTTCGCGGACCACGCTGCTACTCTATGCCCGCCACAAGAAGCTGCACCGCTTCTAAAAGACGCTTCTGGCTCCCATCCATTTTGAGTTCTTTTGCCGCCGCCAGTGGCAGCCAGAATGCCTCCCGCACATGTTCATCCGCCGCCCGCGCCGCGGGAAGGTATGTCGCCGCTGTAGCCAGGAAAGCGTTTCCGCCACGCTTTCCCCCGGTTCCCGCCGCCCGCCGGGAACAACATGGAATGTATCATCGCTATCTCGCACAACCAACACCGACTCCCCCCGCAGCACAACAGCCCGCACCGAAGTCACATATCGCTCGTTCGGCCTCTCTGACGACAAGAAATAAGCAATCTCCAGTCGCGCATCTCCCCATACAGCCATCTCCTGTCCCACTGGATTAGACAGCACAAACAACTCTTCCAAAGCAGTTTCCATGTACGGCACATCCAACTCAATGCGACTGGCAGGAACCGATCAGGCGTGATCTCACAATTGCCAGACATCTCGCGTGAGAAATGCCTGAAAATCGTCGATTTCTTGACGCAAACGTGGATCAGTTCTCATTTCCGGACGCGGATCAACGTAATAAACGCCATCTAACCGATTAAGCGCCACCGTATACCCCAAGAAATGATTCGTCTTGAAAGTAGAATTGACGCCAAAGATGCTGTTTGCCCTGCGTGCCCGCTGAACATCGTGCAGGAATATGGCAATCATCTTGATCTCGCGGCCCAATAGCCGATTAAGAAGAAACTTGTCCAAGAAAACCTTGTCAACGCGATCCTTACTCGTTGTCTTAACCGAACCGACTATTTCTCCCGGATAGAGCAAAGCGCTTTCAGACGCCAGAATTGCTCCCTTCTTAGAAAATACAAGATCAAGTTCATAAGACATGGAATAGTCTGGGGAATCCGGGATAGGTATGGAAATCGTCCGGTTACTGCATGTAAAGCCGATCTCTACAAGCAGCAATCTCACCAGGTTTTCGAAAAGTTGGCCTATTCGCTTACGCGACTGATTGGAATTTTCAAGGGAATCGCCAATACTCCCCACGATTTGCTGGCAGGTATAAACCACTTTGTTGACTTCCCCGGTCATCAAATACGTCTGAACAGACGCCTGGTGCGCCATTTCGGCTCCTAAGCGCCTCAGGTCTCCTAAAAATGACATAAAATTCTCGCCCGCTGCTTGAAAATCATCTGCCCTATCAATGAATAGATCTGAATTCAAAGGTCGCGTTATGCGATGTCCAAATTCTCGGTCGTACTGATAAAACACATAGCGATGATCGTTCGGCGAAACAATGCGCGTCAATTGAGCTTCCTCAAGAAAGCTCAAGAAATCATGAGCCAGTGCATAATAATCTTCAAGCTGCCCAAAAGCCGCTCTATCTTGAACGCTTACCTGAAGGTCAGGTAAAGATACCTGTGATGTCATCGGATCGATTTCCTCCGATTTGAATTATTCAGATCGAATTCAATCCATTTTTCCACAGGCCAATCTTTTATCCGTTCAATCCGCTCAATGGCCCACTGACAGTAAATTTCAGAAAGATCACACCCCATCCATTTTCGCCCTAACTGCTCCGCGACAACAGCCGTCGTCCCTGAACCCAAAAATGGATCAATCACTAAATCGCCTTCATTCGACGAGGCCAAAACCAATTTGCGGATAAGTTCTTCCGGTTTTTGGGTTGGATGCGGTGTTGATTCGTGCATCCCGTTACATGTTGTCGGAATCTCTATCACATCACGAGGCTTGGCGCCTCTTGGATTCGGTCGCCAGACTTGATTCGTACGCGCACCCGCCCTATTCCCATATTGACTTGTTTCCGCCTGAGTTCGTTCAGGATATTGGGTCGTATGATTTCCATAAGGAATACGAACATCGTCCAGGTTAAATGTGAACGTCTTGCTTTTGCGGAAATGCAAAATGCTCTCGTGCGACCGCCCCCAATCAGAACGAAGGTTGGCCTTATTTTTATAATGCCATATCAGCCAACGACACCCGGCAAAAAACTTCAATGCAGGGAGTTTAATATCCGCCAGAATCTCGGAAAAGCCACAAACATAGAGCGTCCCGCTTGGTTTTAACACACGCGCCGCCTGTTCTATCCACCTTAACGACCATTGGACATAGGCTTGCTGTGATTCAAAGGAATCCCACTCCGCCTTATTGATGTTGTATGGGGGATCGGCAATGACCAGATCGATAGACTCGCTTTCGACGGATGAAAGCCACCTGAAGGAATCGCCAACATAAATCACGCCGTGTGGATGCTTATATAACAATTGCGGTTCCACGGCGTCATCTGTATCAACGGGAAGCATTTCCCCTTTCAGCAATTCCTTCTCAGAAAACAACGACGGTTGTTCACCACGCGCATATTTCAAACCCGGTTCTCTTAAGGCTTGAATCAGGAAGTCTGCATTATCGTCTGTGTTGTCCATAAGTGGGACTACCCTTGCTGATCTTGGTTCTGGCGAGGCAGCGACAAGAGAAAACCTACCGGCTAAATGACCGTCCAACGACAACTTGCCGCTTTGCAGGTTAGAAGGTCACTTCAAGCGCATCCAACGATTCCGCGATTACTTCTTGGCTGCGCCCTACCGAGAGCCTTGGCTTTCGCTGACGAGGCGGTCGATTTCGTTGCGGATGGCTTCCAGGTCGCCCAGGCGCAGATAGACGGTGGCATAGCGGATGTAGGCCACCTGGTCCACGTCCTTCAGCCGCTTGATCACTTTGTCGCCGACGATGCGGCTGGAGACTTCCGCTTTGCCCATCATTTGCAGCTCCGACTCGATTTCCCCCACGACGCGCTCAATGTCCGCCGCGGCCACGGGGCGCTTGGCGCAGGCCAGGCGAATGCCCTCGGCCAGTTTATCCCGCGAGAACTCCTCCCGCGTGCCGTCCCGCTTGACCAACAGCGGCGTCGCCAGAATGGGGCGCTCGTAGGTGCTGAAGCGTTCATCGCAGTTGACGCATACGCGCCGACGACGGATGCCACCACGTCCGTCATGATTGGTATCAATGACACGGGTTTTTTCGTGACCACAATATGGACATTTCATGGAAAACCTCTTGTTGCAACCGGCGGCACCCAGACGACAAAACAAACGGGAACATACGAGCGAAAAGCGGCATATATGAGGTATCGGGAATTGCAAGCCCCCACATTTGGCGTGTACAGAATGGTCAGAATTATAGCATAGAGGCATACCCCCGGCAAGCGTGGTTTATGGATTTTTCACCTTAAAATTTTCATGCCGGCATCTACTCCGGCAGAATGTAGCCAGACAAACAAAGCCGGCCCATGCCGTGCGTCTGGGCACCGGGTGAGGTTTCGGGCCGGTCGGGGTCTTGATTCAGGAGGAATCAGCGCAGGAAAAGAGGAGCAGCGGCTCGTCCGTGATCGTGGGGTCGGGCTGACCACCGGGGGGGAAAGTGTGGCGGCTACGCAGGGTGAACTGAACATGCCGCAGGGGCGCGGCGGGCGTACCGGTCGGATAGGTGCGACAGAGATAATCGCCCCAGTTTTGCAGCATCCAGGGGAACTGTAGTTCGGCGACGTTGGCGTTAAATTCGCGCCAGCGCAGCCCGGTTCCCCTGGACCAGCGAGGCGGAGCATCCAGGGGCGGTTCGCCAGTTTGCAGGTCCAGGGTAGCCCCATCGGCGAACTGGCCCGTGACGGCCACCCAACGCCAGGTACGTGGTCCACCGGTAGCGAACATATCCCAACGCTGCGTAAGCTCCGTGGCGAGCAAGATGGTGCGCGCCAGCCCCGTCACCGGTGGAACCCACGGCTTGAGCAGGCCGCGCAGGTTCACCCACAGGACGCTGCCCATGACCAGGCTGAGGCTGACGACCAGCAAGCCGCGCCGCGCCATCGTCCACCAGGGGGGCAAGGAACGAAAAAAGGCCGGCGGGCGTGTATCGGTGGGGGCGGCGGGGGTTAAGGCCACAACGGAGGCGGAGGGGTTGCGCTCCGGCCAAAAGCGGACGAGCCAGAGCCAGAGGCGGCTGAGAAAGAGGTGTCCCAGCAGGCGTTGGCGCGCGGCTGTGCCGGCATTTCTCCCTCCCCCCCCATCCTTCACCCACACATCGCCATCCGGCCAATCCGCCGTCTGCGTCACCTCATCCGCGCGCGTGCCCGCCAACACCAGAAAAAACCAACGCGGCGCGCCCGACCAAAACGGCACAAACGACACATCCCGCGTCCATCGCAGCCCCCGCTCCACCGCCACAATCCAATCCGGCTCCAAAAAAACGAACGTGCCGATGACCATAACCGCCTGGAAGTTAAAAATACTCATCAGGCCGCCAATGCCCACTTGCAACGCCGTCGCCAGGATCAGGCCCGCCAGACGCAGCGCCGGCTGGCCCCAGGGCAGGAACATGAACAGCACAAAGGCCAGTTCGATCCACAAGGTGTAGTGCGTGAGGAAGGCCAGCAGCCACGCGGGGGCGACACTAAAAAACCATGCGCCGGTGGGTTGCAAAAATGCCGGCAACTGCAACACATAATGCAGCGCCGTCCCATCCAGCCAGACCCCACCGCGCAGCTTATACAACCCCGTAAAAAGATAAATCAGCCCCATTTGTATCTGCAGCAAACGCACCGGGAAGGCAAAAGCGCGGCGAGGCGCGGCGGAAACGCGCAAATCCTCCCACCTGCCGCTCAGACGGTACGCCGCCCATCGCCGGCGCACGGCGTCCACGGCGTACGTGTCGCCCAGGGGCAAAAACATCGCCCAAAAGCTGAGAACCTGCACCACCTGGTCCGCGCCATTCAGAACGAACAGGTTACGTTCAAAAACGGAGAGGGAGCCAACAAAGACGAGAACCGCCGCCAGGCGCGTGCGGTAGCCGACGAGCAGGCAGAAAGCCGCCGCCGCCCACAGCAGCAGAAACGCCTGTGCCATCCACGCGGAAGGGAAGGCATACAGCAGGGAGGGGGTTTCGCGTAGGGGACCGGTAAGACGGGCGGCGCGGGGGACAATGCCGGCATCGCTGAAAAAAGGCCGCGCCAATGGAACATATTGCACGGCCATTTTCAGCACCAGCGCGCCAAAAAAGATGCGAAAAACCGCCAGCGGGCGGCTATCCACCCGGCCCAACCAGTAATCGCGCCACGGCGGATGATTACTCATGACCCCGTAACAGCATACACAGGCATCAAACAACATGAAAACGACCACGGATGACGCGGAGCCATATCTTTATCCGCGTCTATCCGCGCTCGTTTACGTCCTCCCCTCATCCGCGGCTAGCTGCGACGACGGCGGAGGAACGTGGGAATCTCCAAATCATCGGGGCGGAATGTCTCCGCCGTACGGCGTGCTTCCGTCTCGCGGCGAGCGGAAACGGGCACGGACGCCCGCTCACGCACCGGCTGCCCCGTGGGCAGCGAACGCTCCACCGGTGGCGCAATGTGCCGCAGCGAAGGAATCGCGTGCTCAAAACCCGTGGCAATGACCGTGATACGCACCTCGTCCCCCATGTTCTCGTCAATAACCGCGCCAAAGATGAGGTTCACATCGGGATGTGCCGTCTCGCGGATGATGGAGGCTGCCTGATTGATTTCAAACAGGCTCAGGTCGGGGCCGCCGGTGACGTTGAAGAGGATGCCACGCGCACCGTCGATGGTCACGTCCAGCAGGCGGCTGGAGAGCGCCTGCTCCGCCGCCGTGCGCGCCCGGTCTTCGCCCTTGCCACTGCCCACAGCCATCAGGGCCGCGCCGCCCATGGACATAATCGCCTGCACGTCGGCGAAGTCCAGGTTGATCAGGCCGGGCACGGTGATCAATTCGCTGATGCCCTGGATGCCCTGGCGCAGCACGTCATCCGCCAGACGGAACGAATCCAGCAAAGAAACGCGCTTGTCGGCGGCTTCCAGCAGGCGGTCGTTGGGAATGACGATGAGCGTGTCGGAATGTTCCTTCAACGCTTCGATGCCCGACTCGGCCACTTTGGCGCGCTTGGTCCCTTCAAAGCTGAAGGGGCGCGTGACGACGCCAATGGTGAGCGCGCCTTCTTCGCGGGCAACTTTGGCGACGATGGGAACCGCGCCCGTGCCTGTGCCACCCCCCATGCCGGCAGTGACAAACACCATATCCGAACCGCGCAACAGCTCGTGCAGTTCTTCCAGCGACTCCTCCGCCGCCTTCTGCCCCACCTCGGGATTGCCCCCCGCGCCCAGGCCGCGCGTGGACCGTTCGCCGATCACCAGGCGTTGCGGCGCGCCGCTGCCCATGATCGCCTGCCGATCCGTGTTGATGGCGATGAAATCAACGCCAACGATGCCCTCGGCAATCATGCGGTTGACGGCATTGCTGCCGCCGCCACCAACGCCGACGACGCGAATGAGGGCGGAACCTTCCAATTCCGGCATTCTTTGTACCTCTCGCTTGACTTGTTTACCGTACATAATCCTCATCTCCTGGTTAGAACAGTCACGATACCGCTGTGATATAAAAATCCTATTCTGGAGATTGGACCCATTTCAGAGAAAATGGGTCCAATCTGGCTTAGCAGTTGCGAAATCCCATGAATTTGGGAATAGCTGATGAATTCCCGAAAACGCACCTGGTCTCACCACTTGTGTTCATCATTCGTCACTATTCACCACCATCCTCCCGGAAGTTGTTTTGATGTTAAATGACTCGAACAACAGAACGCTTTGGGCCTGGAATTGAGCTTCCGGGAAGGTTCGTTGGACCATGCGCCATCATCATGGTCCCGGCAGCAGCGCCTTGAAGATCGTCCCTAGCCGACGCCCCCATTCCCCCTGGCGCGGGCGCGGGCGATAGCTGTTTTGGCCGCTGATGGCCCATTGCAACAGGCCGACGCTGGTGGCGTAGGCGGGGCTGTGCAGTGAGTCCACCAGGCCGGCCAGGTTGCGCGGGTTGGCGACGCGGGCGGGCACGCCCAACACGCGGTAGGCGACCTGGGCAATGCCTCGTAACTGCGCCGCGCCTCCGGTAAGGACAATGCCGGCAGGCAACATCCCGTCATACCCCGATTCTCGAATATCGCGCAGCACCAGTTGGAAAATCTCCTCCACGCGCGCCTCAATCACGTGGGCCAGGTCTTGCCGCCCTACCTGGATTTTCTCGCCGCCGAATGGCTCCACCGTGAAGATGGAATCGGAATCGATTTGTTCCGGGCGACAGTCGCCGTACTGCAATTTCACCCGTTCGGCCACCTCGAAGGGCACGCGCAGGCCAATGGCGATGTCGTTGGTGACGTGATTGCCGCCCACGGGGATGACGCTGGTGTGCCACACCATGCCATCGACGAACAGGGCCAGGTCCGTTGTACCGCCGCCGATGTCCGCCACCAGCACGCCCATTTCCCGTTCGGTAGGTTCGAGAATGGCTTCGGCGGAGGCCAGGGCATTGAGGACGAACTCTTCGACTTTGATGCCCACGACATCGGCGCATTTTTGCAGGTTCATCAGGGCGGGGTTGGCCGCGGTAACGATGTGGGCTTCGACTTCCAGGCGGTAGCCAAACATGCCCACGGGGTTGCGCACGCCCTCGTTCTCGTCCACGCTAAAGCGGCGGGGAACCAGGTGGACAATCTGCCGGTTCTGGGGGATGGCGATGGCCTGGGCGGCATCCAGAGCGCGGTCGATGTCTTCGGGAGAAATGCCGGCATTATTCCGCCCCACCGCCACTGTCCCCCGATTATTCGTCGAACTGATATGCTCCCCCGCCATGCTCACCAGCGCCCGCGACAGGCTGTAGCCCGACGTCTGTTCCGCCTTCTCCACCGCGCGCGCAATCACCAGCGCCGCCTCATTCACATCCACGATCATACCCTTGCGCATCCCCACCGCCGGCTCACTACCCAACCCGATAATGCGCAACTGCCCGGCGCGCACCTCGCCCACCAGAGCGCACACCTTTGTCGTACCGATGTCCAGCGCAAAAATGATCTCTTCCATTACCACCACCACCTCAAACCAAGTAATCGTTCAAAAACAACTTAGCGATTTGCAGATTGGTTCAATCTGACAGATTGAACCAATCTCCGCGAGCTTAATTCCGAACGATTACTAAGGACTGACGATGAAACAAAGTACGGAATTGCATCGCCAGTTTGAAGGAAACAACTTCGTTGTCTTATTTGCTTTCCGTTCCCAAGTAACCGTCCAGAATTCAGTTCTCCCCAAGATTGATTCATTCTTGGAGAGTGACTATACAGGTCATCTGCCCAGATTGGACCAATTTGCTCTGGTTGAATCTTATTGATGTCTACAAAATTGGTCCAATCTCTCGGAGACGTGAATAGTTACCTTGGAGAATCAACCAATCTGAAAAAAGGTAGTATCACTGATCGCCACCGCCAGTCGCCAGGAAAAATGGCTTGCGCGGGTTGCTGACGCTGATGTATTGCGGCGCGCGCCCTTCCGCCAACAGACGGTCCACCAGCGTCTCATAAACGGTCAGTTTCTGCGCCATGTCCTCCCCCACCCCAAAATACGCCCGCCAGCCGCGACCATCCTGGTAGCTGAGGCCGCCGCGCGGGTCGTAATAAAGCGACTCGATGTTGGGACGCAGTTGGCGCAGCAGCAGCGCCCCACGCAGCACTTCCGCCGGCACAAAGCGCAGCGCCGCCGTCATGGCCGCCTCTGGCGTGGGCGCACCCGCCTCATTCGTCTCCGTCTCCGCCGTATCCTCACCGGCGGGATCGGGCGACAGGGTAATCAAGGAGGCGTCTCCCTCCGCCTGGATTTGCAGCAATCCGGGGACGGAGGCACGCTCGGGGATGAGGGTGCCCTGCCGATTAATCCAATAGGATTGACCCTCCTGCACCCACACGGCCACGGGTGTGTCCTCGCGCACCTGGATCAAGACCTGGTTAGGCCATTCCAGGCTGACGGTGGCGGAGATAACGCCGGGCAATGCGGCCACCTGGCGCGCGGCCCGGTCGGGGTCGGCGGCAAAAATGTGGACACCGGCCAGCCCGCTGGCGGCGGCGATCTCTTGCGGCGGAATGGCCTGCGCCCCTTCCACGGGAATGGCCGTGAGGGTGAAGGTCTGGTCGCCGCTGACGAGGTAGAGGGCGGCGGCGCAGATGAGGAGGATGCCCAGACTGATCCAGCGGGAGGTCACGACAAACTGCTTCAGCAGGGCCAGGGGGCGCTGGAAGGTAGGGTTGTTACGCCGCCGCCGTTTTTTGGCGGTGCGGGGTATGGCGAGTTTGGGGGGAGATGCCGGCATTGCCACTTGCATCCGCCGCACAGCAGGTTGTTTCCGCAACCGTCGATTCGTAGACCGTTTCTCACTCATCATTCATACCACCCATCACGACACAGGCGCGTCATACGTGCGCTGCAACGCCGACTTCTGTGCCTCGCGGGCCAGCGCCAACTCAATCAACTTGTCCAGCAGCCGCGGATACGGCAGGCCGCTGGCCTCCCACAATTTGGGATACATGGAAATGCGCGTAAAACCGGGCATCGTGTTAATCTCATTCAGGTAGAGCGCGCCGCTCTCCCGGTCCATGAGCAAATCTACCCGCCCCAACCCGGCGCAATCAATCGCCCGATACGCGGCCAATGCCAGCCGACGCACCTCGTCCGACTCCGCCGCCGACAACGGCGCGGGAATCAGCAGTTCTGATTCATCGGCGGAACCGGGAGCCACCATGTATTTCGCCACGTAATCGTAAAAAGCGCGGCGCGGGCGCACCTCGCCCACCACGCTGGCGATGGGGTCTTCGTTGCCCAGCACGGCTACTTCCAGCTCGCGCGCCGGAATGCCCTGCTCCACCACCAGCCGCCGATCGTATCGGGCCGCTTCGTCCAGGCCGCGCCGCAGTTCGTCGCGCCCGGTGCATTTGCAGATGCCCACGCTGGAACCCAAATTAGCGGGTTTGGTGAAGACGGGATAGGCGAGCGCGGCTTCGATTTCATCCAGCACGGCCTCCGCGTCGGCCAGCCACGCCGTTTTCAGGACAAGCTTCCACGGCAGCACGGGGATGCCGTGCGCCTGCATCACGGCTTTGAAGATGGCTTTGTCCATGCCCACGGCGGAGCCAACCACGCCCGCGCCCACGTAAGGAATGCCGGCAAGTTCCAACAACCCCTGCACCGTACCATCCTCGCCATTCGGGCCATGCAGCACAGGCAGAATCACGTCCAGATGAGCCACTTCGGACATCGCCGCCGGCCGCGCCGCCACTTTTTCCACTTGCAGCAGCGCCGCCGACTCCGGATCGGGCAGCAGCGTTGCCGGCTGCGCCGCCGCCGCGCGACCCGCGGCCAGCGCCATCATCGGGTCCCCCGTGAGCCAGCCTCCCTGTCGCGTGATGCCAATGGGAACCACCTCGTACTTTTCCTTATCCAGGGCGGCCATCACCGACTGCGCCGATTGCAGCGACACATCATGTTCGCCAGATCGACCGCCGAAAATAACGCCTACCCGTAGCTTACGCTTTTGCTCTGCCATCATTCCTGTTCAAACCGCCAGTCGCCAACCAGTTCCACTTCCAGTTCCATTTCGACGCCAAACTTCTCACGCACCACGTTCCACGCCTCGGCAATGAGGCCGTGTACGTCTTCGGCGGTAGCATCGCCATCGTTAATGAAGAAGTTGGCGTGCTTTTCGGAGATGTGCGCACCACCGCGCCGATACCCTTTCAAGCCGGCGGCGTCAATCAAGTAGCCCGCGTAGAAGTGTGGCGGGTTTTTGAACATGGAGCCGCAGCTTGCGCCGCCGGGTTGCGTCTCTTTGCGGTAGGCGATAAAGCCGTCCGCGTGCGCGGTGAGTACATCCACGGGTTCGGGCTTCAACTCCAGTTCCACGGAGAGGACGACGCGGCGGGAGCGGTCCGTGCCCTGTTCCTGTTTCAGCACGCTGTCGCGGTAGGCGTAACCCATTTCCTCGCGGCTGTAGGTGCGGACGCCCACGCCCGGTTTCCACAGGGTGACGGTGCGCACGTTGCTGGACATGTCGCTGCCATGCGCGCCGGAGTTGCCGACGACGGCCCCGCCGACGGTTCCGGGCACGCTGATGGCCCATTCCAGGCCGCCCAGCCCTTTGGCGATGCACTGGCGCGCCAGGGAGGAGAGGTTCATGCCGGATTCGACGGTACAGACGACGTGGGCGCCGGTGTGGCGGAAGCGCATCTGGCGGGCGCGATTGAAGATGACAAGGCCGGAAATGCCGGCATCCGCCACCAACACATTCGACCCCCCACCCAAAATAAAGTAGGGAATGTGCGAGTTATAAGCCAGTTCCGCCGCCTGCCGCAGCTCGTCCGCATTCGTCACCATGACGAACATCTCCGCCGGGCCGCCAATACGTGCCGTCGTATAGCGCGACATCGGCACATTCAACTGGAATTGTTCGCCAAACGTGGCGTGGAAGTGAGTCAAA
Organism: Ardenticatenales bacterium; assembly: GCA_020634515.1. Classification (NCBI taxonomy): domain Bacteria; kingdom Bacillati; phylum Chloroflexota; class Ardenticatenia; order Ardenticatenales; species Ardenticatenales bacterium. The sequence continues at coordinate 264,939 of JACKBL010000003.1, forward strand.
ATCGCATCCATAAGCGAGGTTTGTAAGTTCATACGCTGCTCGAGTGGTTCATTGGTTCAATCTTCGGAGATTGAACCAATCTGATTGGTCCAATCGCCAGAGAGCGTTAGTAGTTGCGATTAACCATCTTTCTGCCGCAGCCCATCCAGGAGCCACTCGCCTACGGCGTTGCCGTCGCCCGCGCCCAGCAGGATCACCACGTCGCCCGGCTGCACATGGTCCAGCAAGTAGGCGGCGGCTTCTTCGCGGGCGGGGATGGCGCGGGCGTCCGAGTGGTCCATTTGCGCCAGAACTTTCTCCGTCGTCATGCCCAATGTGTCCCGCTCGCGGCTACGGTAGATGGCCAGGCCGATGACACAATCGGCGTCCTGGAAGCTGCGGGCGAATTCCGCTTGCAGCAGGTGGGTGCGGCTGTAGGTGTGCGGCTGCCACACGGCCCAGATGCGTTGTCCGGGGAATCGCTGGCGCGCGGCGGCCAGGCTGGCGCGGATTTCCGTGGGGTGGTGGGCGTAGTCGTCGATGATGGTGACATCTCCCGCTTCGCCGAGGATTTGGAAGCGCCGTCCGACGCCGGTGAACGTGGCTAATGCCGGCATCGCCTCCACAAAAGGCACGCCCACATACGCCACCGCCGCCAGCGCCGCCAACCCATTCAGCACATTATGCCGCCCAGGCACGCGCAGGCGGGCCACACCCAGCGTCTCGCTTCCCGACTGCACCAGAAAATCGGAGCCGCCCAACTGATTCGGGCGCACATCCAACGCCCGCCAATCAGGCGTCTGCCCGTTACCCATCAGTCCATACGTCGCCAGCTTCACATCCATCAGCGCCAACCGGGCCAGCACCGCCCGCGCCCCCTCGTCCTCGGCGCAAGCCACCAACTCGCCGCCCGGGGGCAGCAAGCGGGCAAAACGGACAAATGCCTCTCGATACGCCGCCTCCGTGGGGAACAAATCCGGGTGGTCGTGTTCCACGTTCGTGATCACGGCCACCGTTGGGCGCAGCCCCAAAAACATGTAATCATACTCATCCGCCTCAATCACAAACAGGCGGCTGCGCCCCGCGCGCCCGTTGCTGCCCAGGCTGGGCAGCACGCCGCCGGCAATCACGCTGGGGTCGCGCCCGGCGGCGATCAGGATGTGGCTGATCATGGCCGTCGTCGTCGTCTTGCCATGCGATCCCGCCACAGCGATGCAGGTCTGATCATGCATCAGCGCTCGCAGAAAATCCGCCCGCTTGAGCACGGGAATGCCCGCCTGCCGCGCGGCCAGCCGTTCCACGTTATCCGCGGGCACGGCGGAGGAAATCACCACCACATCCGCGCCGGCCACATGCCCCGCCGCGTGCCCCACAAAGACGGTCGCGCCCGCCGCTTGCAGCGCCGCCGTGAGCGCATTCGCCTGCATGTCGGAGCCGGAAACAGGATAGCCCTGCCCCAACAACACCTGGGCAATGGCAGACATGCCGCTGCCGCCAATGCCCACGATGTGGACGTGCATGTGCGGGGCGAGTAGAAAAGTGTCAGGAGCGAAGGACATAAGCGTGGCCATAAGTGAATGGTCAATAGGTAGGGATCGGCTAGATCATGACGACAATAACGAACAGGAAGACGAGTACGATCAGGATCGGCAGGTAAGGCGCCAGCAGGGGCAGGGGGAGCTTCTCCACCAGCGACGCGAAGGTGTCGAAGTCGGGGCGGATGATGGTGGCGGGATCGAAGGCATAGGGGACGTTGCGCACCAGTCGCTCATAACTACCGGGCGAGATGATGCGATACTCCAGAAACGACCACAGCGTCCCGACGATGAGGTAGCCATTGAAACCGCCGACAATCGCGCCCAGAAGTTTCTCCTGCAAGTTGTCCCGCAAACGGGCGACAAAACGCCCGCCCGATAGCTGCCCTGCCAGAGAAGGACCTTGATAGCTGAAGAAGGCGATGAGCAGGTGCACCAGGGCCAGCACGTAGAACTGCTGGCGCAGCCCGGCGTAAGGGTCGGCAATCGTGCTGGAGTCGGTGGGCACGTTGGTGAGTAGGGAGACGATGAGGACGCCAAACCGGTCCACGGCGAACAGGGACAGCACCAGCCCAGATGTGGCGATAACTTCCTTCGTCCAGCCGCGCAGGAAGCCGATCAGGGCAAAAAAGCCGATCATAATCCAGAATACGGTTTGCAGACTGAGCATCCGTTATTTCTCCGCCAACCGCGTCAGCAACCGACCGATGCGTTGCGCTGAGTCTGGTTGGTCCAGGGCTGCCGCCGCCGTGGACATAGCCACGCGCCGCGCCGCATCAGAAAGAATGGCTTGAATGGTGGGCAGCAGTTCAGCGGCCATACGCTCGTCGTCCAATCGGATGGCCGCGCCACGGGCGGCCAGGTAGTCGGCGTTCACCTTTTGGTAACGCCAGGCAAAGGGGTAGGGGACAAGAATGGCGGGCAGGCCAAAGGCGGGGCATTCGCCCAACATACTGGCTCCGCCGCGAGCGACGACGAGATCGGCGGCACGGAAAGCCGGCCCCATTTCGTCGTCCAGGTAGGCGTAGGGGCGATAATGGGCGCGCAGGTCGGCGGGTAGTTGGGCGGCGTTGGCCTCGACTTCCGGCCAGGTGAGTGTGCCGCTGATGTGGATGACCTGGTACTGGGTCAGGAGTGCCGGCAAAATACGCATGAGCGCCCGGTTGATGGATTGTGCGCCACGGCTGCCACCAAAGACGAACAGGGTGAGGCGGTCGGGGCGCAGGTCGAATTGGGCCAGGGCGGCGGTTTTATCCTTGCGGGCCGCGGCGCGTAGTTCCGCCCGTACGGGATAGCCGGTGGTTTCGGTGATGCCGGCATTAAAATAAACCGCCGAATCATCACTGGTGCAAGCCACCTTGTCCACAAAGCGGCTGAGAAAGCGAATCGCCGCGCCCGGCTCAATGTCCGGCAAATAGATCGCCGCCGGAACCCGCCGCAATCGCGCCGCCAGCGCCACCGGCACATTCACGTAGCCGCCCGTCATGAACAACACCTGTGGGCGAAAGCGGCGCAGGAGGCGAAAGGCGCTGCCCAGACTCCACAACAGTTGCGCCCCGTTTTGCAGCCGCGTGACCAGGGGCACGCCCACAATCGGACCGCCGCGAATGGTGTGCAAACGAATGCCCGCGCGCGGAACCAGCCGCTCTTCCGTCTGGCCGCGCGTGCCCACCCAGAGTACGTCCAGGTCTGGCCTGTCCGCGCTGAGGGCGTCCACCACGGAAAGCGCGGGGTAGATGTGGCCGCCTGTGCCACCGCCGCAAATCATCACTCTCACCCTGGGCCTCCTGCCGGCATCGTGCGGGCGCGGGGTGGGCGCTGCCCCTGAATGCGCGTGTTGATGGCCGCGTCCCGCGAGATGTTTAGCAAAATGCCCACGCCCACGAGAGAAATCGCCAGCGAGGAGCCACCGTAGCTGAGAAACGGCAGCGGCAGCCCGGTGAAGGGGACGACGGCGGTGATCACGGCGATGTTGATGAGGGCCTGGAAGCTGAGCCAGCAGGTGATGCCCAGGGCCAGCAGCGAACCGTAGTTGTCACGCGCTTTGCGCGCGGTGCGGAAGCCGCGCCAGACGAGAATGCCAAACAGGGCGATGGTGAGGAGACAGCCCAGAAGGCCCATTTCTTCGCCGAGGACGGCGAAAACGCTGTCGGTGTGCGCGGCGGGCAGGGGACCGAATTTCTGCGTGCTTTCACCCAGGCCGACGCCAAACCAGCGGCCATTTGCCAGGGCAATGAGGGATTGCTGCACGTGCCAGCTTGCCTGGCTGGGGTCGCGCAGGGCGGCGGCGTAGGCGTCTACGCGCCCGCGGGCGTGGGGCAGGGTGAGCATGAGGAAGACAAACGCGACCAGTCCGATAATGCCGGCAACGCTCAACTGCCGCCAATCCGCTCCCGCCACAAAAAACAGCGAGTAGCTGATCAAGGCAATCAAAGCCGCCGTACTCAGGTCTGGCTGGCGCACGATCAAGGCGCACACCACGCCCGTAATCACCGAAAACGGCACCAATCCATACGTCAGGTCGCGGATGCGGTCCCCTTTGGTGGACAACCAGTGCGCGATGTACAAAATCGTCACCAGTTTGGCGACCTCCGACGGCTGATAGGAGCCGCCGGACAGACCACGTCGCGCCCCAAAAATCGCTTCGCCGAAGAATAGCGTGACAACCAGCAGCAGCAGCGTGCCCACCAGCAGGGGCACGCTAAAACGGCGCAGCAAGTGGTAATCAAACTGCATGATCACGAAAATAGCCACCAGACCAATCGCCAGCGCCTGCAATTGGCGTTCAAAGAAGAACGTGGCATCCCCCTCGTGAAAGAGGACGCCATAATCAAAGGTGGTGCTGTAGACCATCAGCATGCCCACCACCAGCAGTCCGGCAACCGCCAGCGCCAACCAGTAATCAAACTTCAGGCGCAGGTGGGAACCGACGCGATTATTTTGTTTGCCAACAAAGCGAATGGCTGTCATAAGCTCTTTCTCACGATAATTCAGCATCTTCCGGGAAGGTGGGCATTAGGCCGCATCTACCAGGAAACCTTCCCGGAAGTTCGGCGTACGCCATTTGCATCTTCCGGGAAGGTGGAAGGTGGGCATTAGGCCGCATCTACCAGGAAACCTTCCCGGAAGTTCGGCGTACGCCATTTGCATCTTCCGGGAAGGTGGAAGGTAGGCATAAGGACAAATCTTCCTGCAAACCTTCCCGGAAGCTCAACACAGGTCCCGCACCAACTGCCGAAAATGCTCGCCGCGGGCGACGAAATCGGTGTAAGCGTCGTAGCTGGTTCCGCCGGGGGAGAGGAGAACCACGTCGCCGGGTTGCGCCAGCCGCGCCGCCGCCTGCACGGCCTCGCCGAGTGTGTGACAGCGCACCACGGGCGGCGGCGTTTGCCCATTACGCGACTGCGCCGCCAGATAGTCCGCCAGCGCCGGCGCGAGCAGGCCAAAGAGGACGACGGCTTTGACGCGCTGTTGCACGGTGCGCGCCCAATCGTCCCAGACCATATCTTTGTCCCGCCCACCGGCCAGCAGCACCAACGGTTCGTGGAAGGCGTTGATGGCGGCCAGGGCGCGCTCCGGCGCGGTGGCGATGGAGTCGTTAATGTAGAGGACGCCGTGGAGGACGCGCACGGGTTCCAGGCGGTGGGGCACGCCGGTAAAGCTGGCAATGGCCTCGCGCATGACGGCGGCAGGGACACCCACGCTATCCGCCAGGGTGATGGCCGCGAGGACATTCGAGATGTTGTGCTGGCCGCGCAGTTGAATGTCTTCCAGGGCGCAAACGGGTGTGGCGCGCCCATCGTCTGCCAGCCAGAGCTGCTTGTCGCGCAGGAAGGCGCCATCGGTGACGGTTTGCCGCCGACTGAAGAGGCGCAGCCGCCCGCGCACCAGGGGGGCCAGGGCCAGGGCGCCGGGGTCATCGGCGCAGAGGACGGCCACGCCGTCTTGCTCCTGGTGGCGCAGGATGTTGGCTTTGGCGTCGCTGTAGGCGGCCATGGTGCGGTGGCGGTCCAGGTGGTTAGGCGTGATGTTCAGCACGGCGGCCACGGCGGGGCTGCGGCGCCACCATTCAAGCTGGAAGCTGGAAAGTTCCTGCACGACGTAATCCTGGGGCTGAATCTGGTCCAGGCAGCCGATGAGGGGCTGGCCGATGTTGCCGCCAACCCAGGTGGTGACGCCACTGGCCAGGCAGAGGCGTCCGGTGAGGGTGGTGGTGGTGGTTTTGCCGGCACTTCCTGTAATCCCCATGGTGCGGCGGGCGGGGTTGCGTTCGGCGAAAAGCTGCGAATCATTCGTTACCGGGATGCCCCGCTCAACCGCCACCCGCACAATGGGCGCGGATGCCGGCACGCTGCCGCTCACCGCCACCACATCCACGCCATCCAACAACGACAACGGATGTTCACCCAAAACGTACGCTATCGGGCAGTCGGCCAGCGCCGCCAGATTTGCTTGCAATTGTTCCGCCAGGCGCAAGTCGGACACCGTCACCTTTGCCCCCACCGACACGGCGAAACGCGCCAGAGCCATGCCCTGCCGCGCCAGACCGAGGATGAGGAGGTGTTTGCCAGTTAACGTGTCCATTCTTCTATATCAACGCCAGCGCCAGGCCGATCATGCCCGACAGGATACCGATCAGCCACCATCGCTGCACAATTTGCGTCTCGCTCCAGCCGGTGACGACAAAATGGTTGTGCAGAGGGGACATCTTGAAAGGGCGAATATCTCGCCCCAGGAAACGGCGGCTCAGGACCGCCGAGGCAACTTGTAAGACGACGGAAACCGTGGTGGCAACGGGGACAAAAGCCACCACGGGCAAGATAAGCCACTGGTTCGTCATCAGGGCGACCACGCCCAGCGCGCCGCCCAGCGCCTGGGAGCCAACGTCGCCCATGAACATCTGCGCGGGGTGGGCGTTGAACCAGAGGAAAGCAAAGCAGGAGCCGACCACGACGAAGCAGTAAACGAGCAGGAACTGCTGGTCTTGCATGAAGGCGATAACGCCGTAGATGGCGAACGCGGTGGCTGTGATAATGCCGGCAAGTCCATCCAATCCATCCGTAAAATTCACCGCATTCGCCGTCGCCACAATCACGAAAGTCGCCACGGGCACGTACCAAATGCCCATGTCCAGCAGCAAGGGCACGGTGGGCACAGCCACGAAGCCGTGCCGGTCATTCAGAATGAAGAGCAGAATCGCGGCCGCCAGACCGATGGCGACCTGATACCAGATTTTGTAGCGCGCCAGCATGCCCACGCCGGGCCGCTGGCGAAAACCCTGGTAATCGTCGATGCCGCCCAAAATGGCGTAGGCGACCATCACGCCGAGGGGAATGATCACGCTTTCGGCGATCACTTGCAGTTTCACCAACTGCACGATGTTCACCACAATGCTGATGATCACGGTCCAACCGACGATGAGGATGCCGCCCATGGCCGGTGTGCCCATCTTTTTCATGTGCGATTGCGGCCCTTCGATGCGAATCTGTTTGCCCAGACGCAGCCGCCGCATCAATTCGATCAGGGGGCTGCCCCAGATCACGGCCAGCAAGAAGGTGACGCCGCCTATTGTGAGTGCAAATGCCATGTTGCCTATCTACTCTTCACGACGTACTTAAGGCCGTTACCAGTTGGTCCAGGTGGACGCCGCGCGAGCCTTTGACGAGGATGACGTCGTCGGGTTCGATGACGGTTGCCAGCAGGGCGGCCGCGGCGGTGTGGTCGGGGAGGATATGGACGTGAGATGCCGGCATTCCCAAAGCCAGCGCCTCCTCCCCCATCATGCGCCCCAACGGACCAACCGTGATCAAAATATCCGCCACATCCACCGCCCGCCGCGCCACCATGCGGTGACCCTGCTCCGCTGCCGCGCCCAATTCCAACATATCACCCATCACGGCAATGCGTCGTCCGTCCAGGTCCGCCAGCAAATTGAGCGCCGCAATCGCCGATTCCGGGCTGGAGTTGTACGTGTCGTCGATCAGGAGCGAGCCGCGCGGTCCGTCAACGGCCACCAGGCGCAACTGCGTGCGGCGATCTTGCAGCCCCGTGACGATCTCATCCCAACTGAGGCCGCAGTTCAGGCCCACTGCCGCCGCCCGCAGCGCCGTGTGTACGCTGTGCCGCCCCAGCAGCGGGACACGAATGTACAGTGTCGCGCCTTGATAGTGCAGGCGAAAACGAATGCCATCCAGCCCCATGGAAGCGATCTCGTCCGCCCACAGGTCGGCCCGCGGCGCGTCCCCATTGTCGCCGAGGCCATAGGTGAAGACGCGCGCCGCCGTGTGCGCGGCCATGCCCATCACCAGCGGCTCGTCCCGGTTGAGGATAGCCACGCCGTCGGCGGGCAGCGCCGCCACCAACTCTTGCTTGGCGGCTACGATTGCCTCCAGGCTGCCCAACCGCTCCAGATGCACCGGGCCGACGTTGGTGACGACGCCGATGGCGGGGGCGGCAATACGGCAGAGGGTGGCGATTTCGCCCGTGGCGTACATGCCCATTTCCAGCACGGCGTACCGGTGACGCGCGTTCAATTGCAGTACGGTCAGGGGAAGGCCGATCTCGTTGTTGTAGTTGCCTTCTGATTTTAAGGTGCGACCGCGCCGGGAGAGGACGGCGGCGGTCAATTCTTTGGTGGAGGTTTTGCCGACGCTACCGGTGATGCCGACGACGGTGAGGTGGTGCCGGCGTCGCCAGTAGGCGGCGATCCGCTGCAAGGCATCCAGGGTGTTATCTACGAGGAGGCAGAGGGGAGATGCCGGTATTTCCGCCAACCCTTCCCCATTCGTATCCCCGGCGCGCAGCCGCACCGTATGGTAAGAACGAGCCACGGGCCGCTGCACCAACGCCGCCACCGCGCCGCGACGAAACGCATCCTCCACGAAATCGTGCCCATCCACATTCTCGCCGACAAAAGCCACAAACAAGCTGCCCTTCACGGCCTGGCGGCTGTCAATGACTACCGACGTCAGCGCCGGTTCCTGACCACGCGGCTGATAATCCGTGAGAGCGGCAAAAACGTGTCCAAGCGTAATCATGATCCTCGGCAAACGAGTGCCTTGCCCCTTATCAATTACCACCTCGCGCCGCCATGATGTCGGCCTGGAGACGAACCCGGTCTGGCGGGATGTCCAGGAGGACGACCAACTCTTGCGCCAGACTGGCGAAGGTCGGGGCGGCAGTCTGCGAACCCCACGGGTTTAGTTGTGGGCGGTCCAGCTTCACCAGGACAATGATTTCCGGGTTATCCGCCGGCAGCCAGCCAATAAAGGAGCCGATGACGTCGTTGAGCAGGTAAATGCCGCCTTCCGCAATCTGGGCCGTGCCGGTTTTGCCGGCAATCGTGTACCCATCCACCTGCGCCTCATACACCTCACTCGCCACCGCGTTAACGGCCATCGCCGTCAACTGCCGCGCCGTCTCCTTGCTCACCGCCTGGCTCAGCACCGTCGGCTCGTGCCGCAGCACCTGCCCCTGCGCGTGAATCTCCTGCACCACGTAGGGCTGCATGAGCTTGCCATCGTTTGCCAGCGCCGATGCGGCCACGATCATTTGCAGCGGCGTCACCGCCAACCCCTGGCCGAAGGCATTCGTCCCCAGGCTGGCTTCCGTCCAGTTCTCATCACCGGGCAGCGGCATGATGCCAATTGCTTCCGCCATCAGATCAATGCCCGTGGGTCGGCCAAAGTTGAACTTCTCCATGTAATGGTAAAACACGTCCGGCCCCATCCAGGAAGCCAGCGTGGCCGCGCCTACGTTCAGTGAACGGGACAACAGCGTGGTCATGTCCGTCAACCCTGGGGCGCTGCGGTCCCAGTTGTACATCTGGCTGCCGCCCATCTCAATCACGCCGGAGTCGTAGTAGGTGCTCTGTGGCGTCACCGTGCCGGAGTCAAGAGCGGCGGCCATGGTGATCAGCTTCATGACTGACCCCGGCTCATACATCCGACTGATGGCGGGGTTGAGCAGTAACCCGGCGTCATGTTTGTAAAAATCGTACGGTGTGTAATCCGGCTTGCTGGCCATCGCCAGGATAGCGCCCGTGCGCGGGTCCATGACGATGATTGTACCGGAGCGCGCTTGATGCTCGATCAGGGCATCCGAGAGCGCTTGCTCCACCGCGTATTGCACGGTGCGGTCAATAGTCAGCACCAGGTCCGCCCCCTCGCGGGCGATGACGTTGGGTTGGAAGGTGAGCGGGGAGATATTTACGCTGGCGCTGGCGGCCTCGCCGGCCAGCACACGCTGATACTGCCCCTCCAGGCCGGAGCCGCCCTGATTGTCGAAATCAACGTAACCGAGGACGTGGCTGAGCAGGCTGCCCTGCGGGTAAATGCGGCGCGGCAACGGATCAATCTGGATGCCATCAAAATCATGAACGCGCACGGCGTCCGCGATGTCCGCGCCGACGCGGGGGGCCAACATGACAAAGGATTGCGCCGATTCCAGTTCAGCCTGGATTCGATTACGCGGTTCTTCCATGATGGGGGCGAGGGTAGTGGCAACTTCTCCCGCATCCTGCACCAGATTGGGGGCGGCGCTGATCTGGTAGTCCGCGGCGTTGGCGGCGAGGACGGCGCCATTGCGGTCGTAGATGATGCCCCGCTCTGGATCGTCGCGCACCTGGACGATCTCGGCCCGGCGACCTTGTTCTACCCAAGCGTTCCCTTGCACCACCTGGAAGGCAAAAAGACGCCCGACAATGATGACGGTGAAGAAGCAAAGGCCGATGATAATGATCCAGGTACGCCTGATTTGACTACTGTTCACCAGATTCTCCTTGCACGAGGTTGCCGAATGTGGCTTTAAGGAGGAGCCATATGGCTTCGCGCATGGTGTGCGGGGGTTTGCGGATGATGGCGTTGGGGGTGGGAGAAATGCCGGCATTTTCCATCACGGGATAACCCGGCACAACCAGATATTCAATCTCCTCGGAGCGCGGCGGGACGAATCCCAGCCGTCGCGCCTCATTTTCCAACCGATCCAATGATTGCGCCGTGGCAATCGCCGATTCCAGTTCCCCATTGCTCTGTTTCAGGTTATCCAGTTCCTCCTGCAGCGCCTGTATCCGTCGCCCCACAATGGCCGTGCGACTCGTCTGGCTGAGATAAATCGCTCCTAGCAGGGCAATCAGGATGAGAATAATGCCCCAGCCAAGAGCCGCTTGCGCTTCAGTCAGCCAGGGGAGTTTCTTCAGCGCTTCGGCGGCGCGTTGACGAGCGGAGGGAACGGGATCGGACATGGTAAAACCATCAACTACGCCACGCCACTTCTCTTCTCCACGACGCGCAGGCGGGCGCTGCGGCTGCGTGGATTGGCGGCGATTTCTTCGTCGCCCGGCTGAACTGCCTTGCGCGTCACCAACTGGACAACGGCGTGGGCATCGCAAGTGCAAATTGGCTGTTGCGGCGGGCAAACACAGTCGCGGGAAAGTTGGCGGAATGTCTGCTTGACCAGGCGGTCTTCTAGCGAGTGAAAGCTGATCACGGCCATGCGCCCGCCCGGCTTGAGCAGGTCGATGCCGGCAGCCAACCCTTTTTCCACCGCCGCCAACTCCTCGTTGACGACAATCCGCAGCGCCTGGAAAACCTGGGTGGCGGGGTGCTTACGTCCACGTCGCCCCATGACCGCTTCGATCACCTGCCGCAGCTCCCCCGTTGTGTGCAGCGGTCGTGCCAGGACGATGGCGCGAGCAATTTTACGACTGGATCGCTCTTCGCCATAATGCCAGAACAGGCTGGCTAGATCGGTTTCTGACAGTGTGTTAATGAGGTCCGCCGCCGTTTTGCCCCGGCGCGGATCGAAGCGCATATCCAGGGGGCCGTCCCGTAAGAACGAAAACCCGCGCAGACCATCTTCCAACTGGCGGGAGGACAACCCCAGGTCGAGCAAAACACCATCAACCTGGTTGAAACCATAGGTTGGCGCCAGTTGGCCCATTTCGGCGTAACTGGCATTGATAAATGTCACACGGCTGGCGTCCGATTGCAGACGGGCGCGGGCAAAAGAGATGGCTTCCGGGTCGCGGTCAAAGGCGAGGACCTTTCCGTCCGGGGCGGATGCGGCCAGCAGGCCCGCTGTATGACCGCCCGCGCCTACTGTGCCGTCGATGTAGCGCCCGCCGGCGTGGGGGCGCAATATGTGCATGGTTTCCTGGAAGAGAACAGGGATATGGGCGGCGTCCGATGTGGCCGACATCCATCAAATCCCCAGGTCATCCCAGCGGGTGGCATCGTCGCTTTCTTCGACTTCGGTGCGTACGGCTTGCCAGTTGTCGGCGTTCCAAATTTCCAGGTAGTTGTACATGCCGGTGACGACGACTTCTGTTTCAATGCCGGCAAATTCGCGCAGATATGCCGGCAAAACAATCCGACCCTGACGATCCGGCACCAGGTCCGCCGCGCCGGAAAAAACGCGCCGCCGGAAAGCCCGCATCCCCTCATCGCTGAGAGGCCGGGTAGCGATTTCGTCCGCCAGGTTCTGCCAGCCATCCAGCGGAAACAGCATCAGGTTGCGGTCGAAGCCGCGCGTAATCACCAGCCCGGCCGCCAGTTCGCCGCGGAACTTGGCGGGAATGGTCAAACGCCCTTTATCGTCGATGGTGTGGACGAACTCGCCTAAGAACATCTGTTCTAATTGCCCCATTCTGGGATGATTTTCTGGCCAATGTGGACCTTTTTGCCCCACTTCGTACCACTTTGACCCACTATACGGCAAAGTATACACCAAACGCGCCACAAACGAAAGGTGCAAACGTGAATTTTTAAGGTTGCGGCGACAGGGAAAACGGCGCCGATCCGACGTCGGAACGCGCGTAGGGGCAACCCACTGACAACCGGCTTGCAGCGGGCCACACGCGCGGCGGCGCGCGTTTGCGTATCAATTTCGGGAACAAAAAAGCGGGAAAGGATCCACTGAGCAGGCCACGGAGGGCAGGCAAGCGCCAACCGTCAACCGTCACCTATTCAAGCGCCAGAACGGCCAGAAACTGGCGATCTTCTTCACTGAGCGCGGCGGTCAGCAAGAGTTCGGGGCGGCGGCGCCAGGTGCGGCGGAGGGCTTCTTGTCGCCGCCAGCGGGCAATTTGGGCGGCGTGGCCGGAGCGGAGGACGGGGGGCACGGACCAGCCGCGAAAGGTCTCCGGGCGGGTGTAGTGGGGGCCTTCCAGCAGGCCGGTGGCGTGGCTGTCCTGGTCGGCGGCATCTTCCGCGCCGAGGACGCCGGGCAGCAGGCGGGCCACGGCATCAATGAGAACCATGGCCGCCAATTCGCCGCCGGTGAGGACAAAATCGCCGATGGAGATTTCGTCGCTGACGAGGTGCTGGCGCACGCGCTCGTCTACGCCTTCGTAGCGTCCACAGAGCAGCAGCAGGCGGGGCTGCCGCGCCAGTTCGGCGGCGAGGGCCTGGTTAAAGAGGCGACCTTGTGGCGTGAGGAGGATGATGGGGGGCGGCGTGGCGGCGGGTGGGTCGGCCAGGATGGCTTCTACGGCGGCGAAGATGGGCGCGGGTTTGAGGACCATGCCGCCGCCGCCGCCGTAGGGGGGCTCGTCGGTGATGCGGTGTTTGCCGGCAGCGTAGTCACGAATGTTGTGCAGGTGGAGGTGGAGAATGCCGGCATCTTGCGCCCGCCGCAAAATACTGGCATTCAGGTAGTCGGGAAACATGTCGGGGAACAGCGTGAGGATGTCTATGCGCATGGCGTAAATATACATGAATCGCGGGGAGTTGGCAGCGGCGAGTCAGTGGTTGCGGTGGATCGGTCGTTCGCTGGTATAATTCGGGGTGGAGGTTTCTTATGCGCATTATGATTACGGGCGCGCGCGGGCAGGTGGGACGCGCGCTGCAAGCGGTCTTGACCGAACATGAATGTATTCCCGCCAATCGGCCCGACGTGGAGGTGAGCGACCGCGAATCGGTGGGGGCGGCGGTGCGGGTGGCGCAACCTGATGTGATTGTCCACTGCGCGGCGTACACGGACGTGGACGGTTGCGCCCGCGACCCGCAACTGGCTTACCGCGTGAACGGGTTGGGGACGCAGAATGTGGCCCTGGCTTGCGAATCGGTGGGGGCGGCGCTGATTTATGTGAGTACGAATGAGGTTTTTGCCGGCACAAATCCCCACGGATACGCTGAATGGGACACGCCCGACCCCATCAACCCCTACGGACAATCCAAAGCCGCCGGCGAGATGTACGCCCGCACCCTCGCGCGCCGCTGCGCCATCGTACGCACCGCCTGGGTCTTCGCCGCCGGCGGGCGCAACTTCATCCACGCCATCCTCGACCGCGCCCACCGCACCGGGCAGGTGCGCGTGGTCACGGACGAGGTGGGCAACCCCACCTACGCCGCCGACCTGGCCGCGGGCATCGCCCAACTGATTGCGGCGCGGCAGTACGGCATCTTCCACCTGGTCAACGCGGGCGCATGTTCACGGTGGGCGTTCGCCAACGAGATTTTGCGCCAGGAAAATCTAACGCACGTGCGCAACACCCCCATTTTGGGGCAAGCGTTTGTGCGTGCGTCCACCCCACCCCGCTTTGGCGCGCTGCACAACAACGCCGCCGCCGCGCTGGGCATTACCCTGCGCCCCTGGCAAGAAGCACTCGCCGCTTATTTGCGAACAGTTTAAGTAATCGCCCGTTATTAATTTGGCAAGATTGGTCCAATCTCGGAGATTGGACCAATCTAAATGACAACACCTCCTATGCCCGCCGCCTCGATCATCATTCCCCACTGGAACGGCAAGCAGCACCTGGACGACTGCCTGGGCAGCTTGCGCCGCCAGACCCGCGCCGATTTTGAGGTGCTGCTGGTGGACAATGGTTCGACGGATGGCTCGCAGGCGTATGTGCGCCGGGCGTTTCCTGAGGTGCGGCTACTGGCGTTGGGGGAGAATCGGGGGTTTACGGGGGCGTGTAATGCCGGCATGCGCGCCGCCCAATCCCCCATCCTCATCCTCCTCAACAACGACACCGAAACTGATCCCGGCTGGCTCGCCGCCATCCTGGACGCCTTTACCCGTCACCCGCATGTGGGCAGCGTCGCCAGCAAAATGCTCCTCTTCGACCGCCGCGACCATTTCCACACCGCCGGCGACTTCTACCGCGTCGATGGCATCCCCGGCAATCGCGGCGTGTGGCAAAAAGACGAAGGGCAATACGAGCGCGAGGAAGCCGTTTTTAGCGCCTGCGGGGGGGCCGCCGCCTACCGCCGCGCCATGCTGGACGAGATCGGGCTGCTGGATGACGATTTCTTCTTCTCCTGCGAGGACGTAGACCTGGGCTGGCGCGCCCATCTGGCCGGCTGGGCGGTGCTGTATGTGCCCACGGCCATCGTCTACCACAAACTGAAGGCCACCGGCGGCAGCGTCACCGGCAGCTACTACGACGGGCGCAACTTTCTCTACCTGATCTGGAAGAATTATCCGGCCAGCCTGCTACGGCAAAACTGGCGGCTGGTGCTGCGCGGGCAGTGGGAGATCACGCGCGCGGCGCTGCGCCATTGGCGCGGCGCGGCGGCGCGGGCCAGGCTGCGGGGGCAGGTGGCGGGTCTGCTTGGCCTGCCAAAGATGTGGCGCAAGCGGCGTGAGATCCAGGCAAACCGGCGCATTACCGATGACTCCCTGCTGGCCCTGCTGACGCCTATTGACGATACCGGAGGAGCCAAGTAACATTCACCCTTGACTTGAAACAGGTAAGTGATTCACCTTATGTTTCCGCTTGAGCGGTTGCATATGCCGGCATCCCCACCCCAAACGCAACGAAGATACCGGCCTACACAAGAGAAAACCCTGATTCCCAACCATCTTTCCTCATGAATCCGTATCTCTCCGTCATTATCCCCGCCTACAATGAAGAAACCCGCCTCCCCAAGACCCTGGCAGCAATTTATGCCTACCTGTTGCCGCAGCCATTTTCATGGGAAGTGATTGTGGCCCTCGACGGTTGCACGGACAATACGCGCGGCGTGGTGGAGGCATTTGCCGCGGACAAGGAACAGTTCCGCTGGCTGGACCGGCGGGAAAATCGGGGAAAGGGTTACACGGTACGGGAGGGGATGCTGGCGGCGCGGGGCGGGATTCGCCTGTTCACGGATGCGGATAATTCCACGGATATGGCGCATTTTGACCAGATGCAGCCGTTCCTGGCGCAGGGGTACGACGTGGTGATTTGCTCGCGGGATGCGAAGGATGTACCCGGCGCGCGGCAGGCGGTTCCGCAGCCATTTTTGAAGCGATTTTTGGGAAATGCCGGCAATCTTTTCATCCAACTCATGGCCGTGCCCGGCATCTGGGACACGCAGTGTGGCTTCAAGGCGTTTACGGCGGAGGCGGCGGAACGCATCTTCGGCGCGGCGCGTATCGACCGCTGGGGGTTCGATATTGAGGCACTGGCGCTGGCCCGTCGCTATGGCTACAAAACGGCTGTGATTGCCGCGGATTGGATAGACGATGCCGGCACGCACGTGCAACGGTGGGATTATTTGGACACTATCGGAGAAACGCTGAAAATCCGCTGGAACCTGATGACGGGCGTCTATCCCCGCCGCTGACGCCATTGGCAGCCGTCCAATGCCTGATTTGACGTTTGAGCAAGAGATTATAGAGCGAAGGGGGGAGTGGTTGATTGCCGGCATTGACGAAGCGGGACGAGGCGCATTGGCCGGCCCCGTCGTCGCCGCCGCCGTCATCCTCCCCCTCAACAATCCTGACCGGCTGGCGCGGTTGGTCGCCGTCAACGACTCCAAGCAACTCACCGCGCGGCAGCGGGAACGCCTCTACGACCTGATCATCACCCATGCCCTCGCCTGGGCCGTGGGCAGCGCCGCCGCCGCCATCATTGACGAAATCGGCATCCTCCCCGCCACCCACCAGGCCATGGTCGCCGCCGTGCGTCAGCTCGTGCCGCCGGCCAGCTACCTGCTCATTGACGGACGTATCCGTCTGCGCCAACTGACGCAGCCGCAGCAAGCCATCATCCGCGGCGATGGCCTCAGCCTGAGCATCGCCGCCGCCTCCATCCTGGCCAAAGTCACCCGCGACCGCCACATGCTGGCGCTGGACAGCCAATATCCCGCCTACGGCTTCGCCCGCCACAAAGGATACGGAACCCAGGCCCACCTACACGCTCTCGCCCACCACGGCCCTACCGCTATTCACCGCCACTCCTTCGCGCCCATTCGCCCGACGCTGCTGGCGGTTGATGGTTGATGGCCGGAGACTGAATGCCACGCCGAACTTGGAACGGGACACTGGCGTTTTTGGTGTGGCGGCTTCAGCCAACCCACATATGGCGTTTGGTCTGGCTAAAGCCGCGACGCCGGCCACCCTATGTGGATTTCGCCAGGGGTGCGCGGGGTTTTTGTCGACACCGTCATTTTTGTGGGGCGAATACTGTTCCGCGCCAGGCGCGCAGCGCCGAGGCGACGCCCTCGACTCGGGCGGAAACAACTTGTGTTCCCCGTATTTCTGTGAGAGGCAATGGGCTTATGGGTTATCAACAAAAGTTCCGCGCACCCTTTCGCCAGACTCCAGTTAGAATTAAGGCCAAACACTGCTACAATAGGGTCTCAAGTTCAGATTGGTTCATACCTGGAAAATGAACCAATCTCTGGGCTACCGCTGAAATACGCAGCACCAGTTTTGCGCGTCGCCCTCGAAACCATAACCCACTGACGGACAAAGAAGTATGACCGTAGCTACCAATCGAAGACAAAGACGGCGCGAAAAATCCGCCGCAAACAAACGCATTTCCGCCGAGGGGCAAAAATCCCTCTGGCGCGCGGTCAGTTATCTACGTCGCTACAAAAAACTGACCGCCGCCGCCTATGGCGCGCTGGCGCTGGCCCTGGTGGCCCAACTGGCCGTCCCCCAGTTCGTGCAGCGCATCATCGACACCATCACCATCAACGCCAACCGCAAAGACATCCTCACGATGGCCCCCGATTTGCAGCAGGCCGCCGCGCAAAAGCTGGGCATCGATCCCGCCAGCCTGCAAATTGACCTCAGCCAGGCCCCCCGCGCCCTGCTCACGGGCATGATCGTGATCATCGTCCTCTCCCTGGTGCGCGGCGTTCTCTCCTTCGCGCAAAACTACATGGCGCAAATCCTATCGGAAAATGTGGCCTTCGAGTTTCGCAACGACATCTTCGCCAAAATTCAGCGCCTCAGCTTCAGCTACCACGACCGTAATCAGACGGGGCAGTTGATGATTCGAGCCACGGACGACGTGGAAAAGCTACGCGCGTTTATTGGCCGCGGCGTGCTGGTGGCATTACAGGCGGTGGTGCTGCTGGTGGGCACGCTGACGCTGCTGGTGGTGACGAATATCCAGTTGACGCTGCTGGTGGTACCGCTGCTGCCGTTGACGATGTTCGTTTTTGGCTTGTTTGGGGCGCGGTCGCAGCCGTTGTTCCGCGAGGTACAGCAGCGTCTATCCCGGGTGAACACAATTTTGCAGGAGAATCTTGCCGGCATTAAAGTCGTCCGCGCATTTGCCAGTGAAGACAAAGAAACCGCCCGCTTCAACAACAGCATCGACCGTCTCCTGAACCAACGCCTCATCATCAGCAAAGTCTTCTCCTTCCTCTTCCCCGGCATCTTCCTCCTCGCCCTCCTGGCCCAGGCTGCCGTCCTCTACTTCGGCGGACGACAAATCATCAACGGCCTCCTCACCGTAGGCGAGTGGCAAAAATTCAGCCTCTACCTCACCTACCTGTTCCTGCCTATGGGCCAACTCGGCTTCATCATCTCCATCACCGCCCAGGCCGCCACCAGTGCCCAACGCATCTTTGAAATCCTGGACGCCAAAAATGACGTAGAAAACAGGCCAGACGCCCACGTTCTGGAAGACATTGAGGGGCACGTCACTTTTGATAACGTCACGTTCCGCTACTTCGCCAGCAGCGACCCCGTCCTGCGCGATGTCACATTCCAGGCAAACCCGGGCCAGACGATCGCCCTGCTCGGCTCCACCGGCAGCGGCAAAACCACCATCATCAACCTGATCCCCCGCTTCTACGACGCCAGCGAAGGGCGCATCCTCATTGACGGGCAAGACGTGCGCGACGTGACTATCGAAAGCCTGCGACAACGCATCGGCATTGTGCTGCAAGAGACCACCCTCTTCAGTGGCACCATTCGGGATAACATCGCCTTTGGTCGCCCGGACGCCAGCGAAGAAGAAGTGATCAACGCCGCCAAAGCCGCCGCCGCCCACGACTTCATCATGTCCTTCCCCCAGGGGTACGACACACCGGTGGGCGAACGCGGCTCCACCCTCAGCGGCGGGCAAAAGCAGCGCGTGGCGATTGCCCGCGCCCTGCTGCTCGACCCCCACATCTTGATCTTGGATGACTCCACCAGCAGCGTGGACCTGACCACGGAATATCAAATTCAACAGGCGTTGGATCGCCTGATGAAAGGGCGCACCAGTTTTGTGATCGCGCAGCGCATCAGCACGGTGATTAACGCAGACCAGATTTTGGTACTGGACAAAGGCAGCATTGTCGCGCAAGGCACGCACGAGGAACTATTGGAGAACAGCCCCATTTACGCCGACATTTACAACTCACAACTACAAGCCTGACGCATGAATTTTCCCCCCGCCACTTTCGTAAACACACCTGACGCCTGGGAGACCTGCCTGAACCGCCTACACGCCGCGAAGCGGTTCGCGTTGGACCTGGAAGCAAACAGTCTCTATGCCTACCGCGAGCAGATCTGCCTGATGCAAATTTCGCTGCCGGACCAGGATTATGTGATTGACCCGTTGGCTGATCTGGATTTTGCCGGCATGGGCCACCTCATCGAAGACCCCCACATCGAAAAAGTGCTGCACTCCGGCGAATACGACCTCATCCTCATGAAGAAACAGTTCGACTGGCAAATGTCCAACCTGTTTGACACCATGTGGGCGGCACGCATTTTGGGCTACGCCCACATGGGGCTGGCCAACATCCTCAAAGACCGCTACGGCGTCGAGCTGGACAAACGCCACCAAAAAGCCAACTGGTGCCGCCGCCCCCTCTCCGCCTCGCAACTGGAATACGCCCAAAGCGATACGCACTTCCTCCTCACCCTGCGCGACGACTTCGCCACTGCCTTGCAAGCAGCCGGGCACTGGGAAGAAGCGATGGAACTATTCCAAGAGCAATGCCAGGTGCATCCGGCGGAACAAACCTTCGACCCCGATGGTTTCTGGTCCGTCAATGGCGTGCGCGACCTCTCGCGCCAGCAGCAAGCCATCTTGCGTGCGCTCTACATTTTCCGCGAGAAAGAGGCGGAACGACAGGATCGCCCTCCCTTCAAGATATTTGGCGGCAAGACCATGCTCCAACTCGCCCGCGAAGCGCCGGAACACCTCGACGACCTGCGCAGCATTCATGGCATGACCACGGGCCAGGTCAAGCGGTACGGGCAAAAAATCTTGCAGGCCATCCGCCAGGGACGCCAAGACGGCCCTCCGCGTCGCCCGGCGCGCGGACCGCGCCTCCCCGAAGAAGTGGTCAATCGGTACGATCTGCTGCACGAATGGCGACGCCGGCGGGCGGTCGCGCGGGGCGTGGAATCAGACGTGATCCTCAGCCGCCAGTCCCTTTGGGACCTGGCTCATGCCAATCCACGAGATCTGTCCGAACTGGCATCCGTTTCCTCGTTGGGACCGTGGCGGCAACAGCAATACGGTCAGGAAATCATCCGCCTCCTCCAAAAAAAACAGCAAAGACGTTAACTTCCCGGAAGCTCGATTTCAAACCCCAAACGCCGCATCATTCAGACCGTTTGGCAAAACAGCTTCCGGGAAGGTATTCGTAAAATTCGTCAAATTCGTGGCGAAGTCTTTTCAAGTAACCCAGGTTAGGAGTTCATTGTGAAAATAACATTCCATGGTGCCGTGCGTACCGTGACCGGTTCGCAGCATTTGCTGACCGTCAATGGGAGCAAGATATTGCTGGACTGCGGCTTTTATCAAGGCAAGCGGGCAGAAAGTTATGAACGTAATTTGCATTTGCCCTTCGCGGTGGAAGAGGTCGATGTCCTGATTCTCTCGCACGCGCACATCGACCACAGCGGCAACATCCCTAACCTGGTGAAGAGCGGTTTCCGCGGCGATATTATCTGCACCTATGCGACGCGGGACTTGTGCACAATTATGCTGCGGGACAGCGCCCGCATTCAGGAATCGGATATTGAGTACGTGAACAAGAAACGGGCGCGAGAGAATCAGCCTCCGTTGGCGCCGATTTATCGCACGCCGGACGCGGTGGAGTGCATGAAATACTTCATTGCCATTGGCTATGAGCGCCCATACAAAATCACGCCGGAAGTTACGCTGACGTTTTATGACGCGGGGCACATCCTCGGCTCGGCGATTGTGGCGCTGGATATTGTGGATAAGGAGACGGGGCAAGATGTGCGGCTGGTGTTTAGCGGTGATTTGGGTCGCCCGGACCGGCCTATCTTGCGCGATCCCACTTTTTTGCAAGAGGCGGATGTGCTGTTGATTGAAAGCACGTATGGCACGCGCGAGCATGAATCAACGGACGAGGCGAGTCATTTGCTGGAGAAGGTGGTTAATGATACGTATCGGCGCGGGGGGAAGGTGATAGTGCCGGCATTTGCCGTAGGCCGCACCCAGGAACTTGTCTACCGCCTGCATCGCTCCATCAACGATGGCAAAATCCCCGCCAACCTCTCCGTCTTTGTAGACAGCCCCCTGGCCATTGATGCCACCTCCGTCTACCGCCTGCATCCCGAAGCATACGACGACGAAGTCGCCGAATTCATGCTCACCGCCCCCGGCTCCGACCCCTTTGGTTTTGAGCGAATGCAATATACCCGCGCCGTCTACCAGTCCAAAGCCCTCAACGACCTGCGCGAGCCAGCCGTGATCATCAGCGCCAGCGGCATGGCGGAAACGGGCCGCATCCTCCACCACCTGAAAAACAACATCGAGGACCGCCACAACACCATCCTCATCGTCGGCTGGCAGGCCCCTGACACTCTAGGGCGACGTATTGTGGAACGGCAGCCAGAAGTACGCATCTTCGGCGAAAAGTACCGCCTGCGCGCCCGCGTGGAAAGCATCCAGGGCTTCAGCGCCCACGCCGACCGCGGCGAACTGCTCGACTGGGTGGCCCACTTCCAGCGCCGCCCGCAACACACCTACGTCGTCCACGGTGACGAGGATGTCTCCCTCGCCTTCGCCGACACCCTGCGCAAAACAGCGGGCCTCCCCGACGTCAACGTTCCCACCCTCGGCCAAACTTTTACCGTTTGAGGAGGGGCGAGGGGCGAGGGGCGAGGGGCAAGGGGCGAGGGGCGAGGGGCGAGGGGCAAGGGGCGAGGGGCGAGGGGCGAGGGGCGAGGGGCAAGGGGCGAGGGGCGAGGGGCGAGGGGCGAGTAGACTCGCTACTCGCAAACTCGCTACTCGCAAACTCGCTACTCGCAAACTCGCTACTCGCAAACTCGCCACCCGCATCCTCGCAAACTCGCCACTCAAATAACGCCCAGTTCGCGGCCCACGCGGCCAAATGTCTCCAGCGCCAGCTCCAAATCGGCGGGCGCGTGCGCGGCGGAGTTCATCACGCGGATGCGCGCCTTGCCCTGGGGCACGGTGGGGTAGCCAATGGCCATTGCAAACACACCTTCCGCAAACAAACGACGGCTGAACTGCTGCGCCAGCGGCGCTTCGCCCAACATGACGGGCACAATAGGCGTTTGCGAATGACCGGTGTCGAAGCCCATCTGCCGCATCCCTTCCTTGAAGACCTTCGCGTTGGCCCAGAGGCGGTCCACCAACTCCGTTGACTCCTGCAACACGTTGACGGCCTCGGTGCAGGCAGCCACATCGGGAACCGTCATGGCGCTAGAGAAGATGAAGGGGCGTCCGCGCTGCCGCAGCCAATCAATGATGGGTTGTTTGCCGGCAACCAGCCCCCCCATCACGCCAAACGCCTTACTCAACGTCCCCACTTCCACATCCACCCGCCCGTGCAGGCCGAAATGGTCCACGATCCCGCGTCCCCCCTCGCCCAGGACGCCCTCGCCGTGCGCGTCGTCCACCATGAGCATAATGCCATGCTCATTCGCCACGTCGCAGATTTTGTCCAGCGGGGCAATGTCGCCATCCATGCTAAAAACGCCATCGGTGACGATCAGGCGGCGGTTGGTGGTCGTGGTTTCCGCGATTTTGCGCCGCAAGTCGTCCACGTCGTTGTGGGCGTAGCGCACGATTTCGGCGCGGCTCAGGCGGGAGCCGTCAATGATGCTGGCATGGTTCAGTTCATCGGAGAAGATGATGTCGCCGCGGCCAACGAGGGCGGGGATGGTCGCCAGGTTGGCGGTGAAGCCGCTCTGGAAGGTGATGCAAGCGGCGGCGCGTTTGAAGGCGGCCAGGTTGTTTTCGAGTTGGAGGTGGAGGTCCATTGTGCCGGCAATTGACCGCACCGCCCCCGGACCAATACCATGCGAATCAATCGCCGACTTCGCCGCCTGCCGCAGCCGCGGATGGTTCGCCAGCCCCAGGTAATTATTCGCGCAAAAATTCAACACGCGCCGCCCATCAATCGTCACCCACGCATCCATGGGCGACTCAATCGTGCGGATCACGTTAAACAATCCCGCCTCCTTCAAAGCGGCAATCTCATCTTCAATCCAACTTACCGTGCTGCTCATTATAACTCCTCGGGGAAAGTTGACGGTTAATGGTTGACAACTGGCAGTGCCTGTTTTAACGGACCCCCGTTTTAACGGACCGCCGCAATCGTGACATCCATTAACCGTTTCAATTAATTCTGGAGATTGGACCAATTTCACCAGAGAAAATTAGTCCAATCTGGTTTTGTTACCACCCGTTTTCACTGTTTCCTACGGGAAAATGCCTCGCTCCGTGTAGACACGCTCCAGACGCCTGAGCGCCACGATGTAGGCCGCCGTGCGCCAATCCGTTTCGTACCAGGTCGCCGCTTTATGGACACGATCATAAGCCTGGTTCATCAGTTTCAGCAGCTTAGAATCCACTTCGTCCAGGTCCCAAAATTCGCTGCGCTTGTTTTGCAACCACTCAAAGTAGCTGACAATGACGCCGCCGGCATTGCAGAGAATGTCGGGCAGCAGCGCAATCCCGTTTTGCTGCAAAACCGCGTCCCCGTCCGGGTCCGTCGGCCCATTGGCCCCTTCCGCCACCAGGCGCGTTCGCAGCAGCGGCGCCGTTTCCGCCGTGATCTGGTTCTCCAGCGCGGCAGGGATAAAGACGTCTGCCTCCGTCGCCATAAACGTCGCATGATCAACAGGCGTCGCGCCAGGGAAGCCGGCAATCCCGTGTCGGGGACTGGTCGCCGTATACGCCACCAGCGCATCGGGATCAATCCCCTCCGCATTGTAGATCGCGCCGCTGGCGTCTTCCACGGCCATCATTTTGGCCCCATACGGTTTGAGCAGACGCGCCGCCCACGAACCCACATTGCCGAATCCCTGCACAAAGTAGGTGGCCTGGGACAGGTCAAAGGCATTATCCTGCGCCCAACGGTCAATCAAGAACACGACCCCCTGCCCCGTGGCCTTGTCGCGTCCCACACTGCCGCCGGACTCAATCGGCTTCCCGGTGACCACATGCGAACATCGCTGCCGATCCTGCGGGGGCATCATGGAAAAATAGGTGTCCAAAATCCAGGCCATGATCTGGGCATTGGTGTTCACATCGGGGGCGGGAATATCGTACTCAGGGCCGATGTTGCTGCCCAGCGCGAAGGTAAAGCGGCGGGTGATATGCTCCAGCTCGCGCAGCGAGTATTGGCCGGGATCGAGACGGATTCCCCCCTTAGCCCCCCCTAGTGGAATGTGTGCTACGGCCGTTTTCCAGGTCATCCAGGCTGCCAGGGCGCGCACTTCGTTGATTTCTACGGCGGGATGATAACGCAGACCGCCCTTATAAGGGCCGAGGGCGCTGTTGTGCTGCACGCGATAGCCGGTAAACATCTCAATGTGGCCGTCGTCCATTTTCACGGGAAAGTTGACGACGATTTCGTTCGTGGGATGAGCAAGGATGCGCCGCACGTCATCGTCGAGTTGCATCAGATCCGCGGCCTTATTGAACTGGTCCGTGACATTGTCCAGAACAGTCCGTTTTTCTTGGGTCATGGGAAAGAGCCTCCTTCGAAAGTATCTTGTAGGGCGAATTTCCAATTCGCCCCCTGCAAAAGTAGGACGCGATTGAACGCAAAAACGCGGATCAAACAAAAATCTGCGTCAGCGTGAGGAAGTTGGGAATGGGTGTGGGGTTGGGGAATAGCGCCAGCCCCATACCGAAGTAGAAATCATGCCGCTATTCACGTAAACCTGCCAGACTCTGCCTGTTTGCGCGATTGTTTCTTGCGGAAAACGGGCGGGTCTTGCTTACCAAGCACACTCAGGCGTAACGACTAACGACCTCTGGAGATTGGACCAATTTCACGCGCTCAACGGCCATTTTCACCGGAGAAAATTGGTCCCATCTGGCTTAGGATTGGCGCATTGCATCGCCAGTTTGAAGGAGCGGTAAAGAAATGATTTCGTCATCTTATTTAATTCCGCTCCTTAGGAGTAACGCTCAGGCAATGTTAGCAAAAGTGACCGAGATCGTCACCTCACCTGGCGCATCTTCATGATGATCGGCAAGAGGCTCCCCACGCAATCCATTCGGTCATCACATATCCGTAGGAAAATCAAAGAACCGGGTCTCCAGGCCAAAATGCCGCGCCAGATGCGCCCCCAGCGCCTGCACGCCCACCGTTTCCGTGGCGTAATGGCCGGCGAAAATCACGTTCAGGTGGTGGTCCGCCGCGGCCCAATAGTGGGCGTGCGACGTTTCGCCGGTTACGTAGGTGTCCGCGCCCAGGGCTGCCGCCGCCGCTACCTCGTCCGCGCCAAAGCCTGATAGAATGGCTACGCGGTTCACCAGGGCGGGACCATGGGACAAGACGCGAGCCGTGGTGTGCAGTTGCTCATTCACCTGCTGCACAAACTGGGATAGTGGCGCGGATTCCGGCAGCGGTCCACATACGCCCAACTTCGTGCCCATCACCTCGCACCACCACGCTTCGGCTTTTACGTTGAGGAGACGCGCCAGCACGGCGTTGTTCCCGACTTCCGCGTGGGCGTCCAGCGGCAGATGGGCGGCATAGAGGTTGATGCCGTGCCGCAGCAGCCGTCGTACCCGCTCTCCCAGTGGTCCCGCCAGCCGTTCCACGCTGCGCCAGAGAATGCCATGATGCACCAGCAGCATATCCGCCCCCCACGCGCCGGCGGCCTCGATCACGGGCGGGGCGACGTCCACGGCCAGGGCCACGCGGCGCACTTCCTGGTTATCGCTTTCCAATTGCAGCCCTTGCGGTCCATAGTCTTTGATGTCGCCGATGCGCAAGTAGTCGTCGAGGTAGGTTGTCAGTTCGTTTCGTTTCATTGTCCACCTTTTGGGTTTGCGGGTTTGCGAATGGCAAGTGTGCGCGTTGGCGCGTGGCGGGGCCACCTTGGGCCACGTGTCCCCCGCCTCTCATTCCTCACGCTTCGGCGCAGCTCTGGTCCGCCGCCAGGTAGATGTCGCTGGCGTACTTCAGGTTGAGCAGCAGGTCGGGCAGGTCAGTGGCGCTGATTTGCAGGACGACTGCGACCGCGTCGGCGGGCACATCCGTGGTGACAAGTTGCCCGGTCGCGTCCTGGAACGCCATCACGATGGCGCAGGCGGCGAACGCGGTGGGCGGGGTGATGGTCTCGGTGTCGTTGTTCGTGGGAAGCTGCGCCAGTATGACCAGGCGTGCCGGCATACCGGGCATGAATCCATCCAGCGGGGCGCGGTTGCGTTCAAGGGAGAGGGTCCAATACAGTTTACCTTTCTGTGGCGTGGGCGTGGGCGTGATAGTCGGGGTTTCGCCAGGCGCCAGCGTCGCCGTGGGTGTGAGCGTGGGCGCGGGCGTGGGTAGGGGCGTGGCGGTAGGCCAGTCGGAGAGGGAATGGTAGGTTAGTTTTGTGCCGGCATTTAGCAAAGCTGCTTCGAGGGTGGGGGCGGCGGCGGCGGGCACGGCCAGGAGCGCGGCTGTGCGGTCTGCGCCCAGCGTGTCGCGCACCTCTCCCGCGGTTTGTAGGGCTGCTTCGGGTGTGCTTTGGGCATTGGGGACGAAGACGGTGAGGTGGAGGATTTTGCCGGCAGAAAGCCCCTCTACGCCGCCGACGAAGGAAGATGCCGGCACAGCCACATCCCGCAACACCGGCGGCGGCGTCAGCGTCGCATCCAAATCCAACGCCAGCCGCAGCAACACCCAAACAAACAGACCCATCAGTAGCCAGCGCCAGGTACGGCCAATAAAATTTACCACATTCTCCATCACGCCCTTCCCGCGCCCAAGAACAACGCAAACAGGCGCACAAACACCCGTCGTTCCATTCTCATCTATTCCCACGGCCCCAGGATAGTGGCATCATCCTTCGGTCGCCACAAAGAGGAAAAAGCCTCGTCCGCCAGTACGCGGTTGAAAGCATCCCGCGTCACCACCAGCGGCTTTGGATGCTGCAACAGTTGCCTGTTCCGTCGCACCGTATCCAGGCCGCTTCCGCCCTTTTTCAACGCCCTATCAAACATATCTCGCGCCAGTGTCTCATCGGGCGGCTTTTTCCACATCACGGCACAGCCGATATTGTTGTAGTCGGCGGCATTCAGCGGATTGCCAGAATCTTCGAACGCCAACCAGTAGCCGTATACGTTATCCGCTTTCCCCACATTCTGGCAATCCTCTTTTTCAAGATGAAACGGGTCACGGGAAACGCCCGTCAACGGCTGGAATTGACACGGAGATGGCCGACCCGCCAGCCGCAGAATGAGGGGACCACCTAGAGATTCCTCAATGAACTCCCCTTTCATGCCGGCATCTTTACGCAACGGGTCAATCTCACGCGGGATTTCAATCACATATTGCTGCCAGGCGCTGGCCTCTTGCCGGCTCAGCCCCAACTCTTGCAGCAGCGACTGCCACAATTCATGCTGCTTATCCATCTTATGACTCCTCATCTCTAACTTGCGCGGGGCGGAGAACACATTGGATGATTTTATCTTGCGGCACGCCCTCAATCCGCCAGGCAACGCTCGATTCATCCACCACGGTGACGGGCACAGGCGTTAACACTTTGTCTGAATGCGCCACAACGAGGTGAATTTTTGCCGGCATCACCTGCATCTTCGTCAGCCGCGTCACCATCACCGTCACATCCCGCGGCCCGTCCGTTTGCAGGAAAAGCTTAACCGCATCCACGCCAACCGGCTTTACTTCCAGCAGCGTCGCATTTTCGACCATAATCTTCAAGCGCGGATCATAATCCACTTCATAGCGCAGCCAGACCGTCGTCCGTGGCGCAATATCGCCCAGACCCCACAGGACCTTGTCCGGCGGACCTGGCTGTCGTAAACCATGCAAAACATCCGCCTGATTCAACCGCCCCACGATGGAAGCGGGCAGCACGGGCGCGCGTTTGTCTCCCACCAGGAGAAACACATTGCGCGCGGGCGCGGCATGGTCCCCCGCCGATTCATTGGTGATGCCAAACAGGTAAGCAACGCGGCAGGCAGCCAACAACGCAACGCGCCTATTCCGCAGTTCCCATGCCGGCAGCCGCTGCTGCTCCAGCGTCACACTAACCGTAGGAGGATAAAGCAAAGAGACATCAGATAGCGGGCTGGCCGGCTGCGGCGGTTCGTAATACCAGTCTGGCTCCCGCCGGGGCATAGCCAACCGATTGGTCCAGTTTTCCTGAGGCAGCCGCAGCGCGCCATACAGCAACCAGCGGGACACCGCTTCCCAACGCCCCATGCGCGGGCTTTGCATCTGTCCCGTTCCCTCCTCCAACGTGGCCGTCAAATGTTCATACGTGGCCAGCGGGCGCAGTTTCAACTTCGCGGCCACGGCATCCAGATGCAGATCAAATGCCAGACGCATGTCGCGCGCCCATGCCCGCGCCTGGGGTATGGCGGTAGCGTAGGCTGTGTAGGCGAAGAGTCCGAGGACGGGCAGCCAGAGCAGATGCCACAACGGTCCCCACCAAAGCCGCAGCAGCAAAATTTCACCGGCAACGAGGCCAGAAACACCGGCCAGACTGGCGAGAAAGATGAGGGCATCCATTCTGCCGGCAATTCCCTGCCGTAATGGATCGTTTTCCGCCCGCAGCACCGCCTCCATCGCCGGCCACATCGTATCCAGATGCACCCCATACTGATTCCACGTATAACTGGCCGGATTCGCCAGGATATTGCCCAACTGCGTCGGAGCCAGCGCCATCGGTTCGGGAAAATCCGTCGCTAATCGCTGCGTCGCGCGCGCGGCGGCGGTCCGCACCGCCTCATCCCCCGTCTCATCATCGGCGTATGCCCGCAGTTTCGCCAGCAGCCCCTCCAGAATCTGCCGCTGCCGGGCAACGCCCTTATCGCCCAACCAGGTATCTCGAATAATTTGCCCGCTAATCAGGTTCACAAACGTCGTCCCCGAAGCGTTCAGCAAATACCCAGACACAAACAGGATGAAAGTCCCCAGCAGCACCTGCCAGGTCGTGGATAAAGACTCAAAAGCAAGGATGACGACAATCCGATGTTGGCGCAACGCAGGCAAAACCAGCACCTGGTTGAGAGCAAGGAAGATCGCCGCAGCCACCAGGGGGCCGGGCTTGATCAGCTTCTTGAAATCATCCGTGACGCTCCCCGTGAGAAGTTCCGTCAGCGAGGATAAAACGGGAAAGATACTGGTCATTGGCGACTCCTTGCGCGGAAAAGGGAGGCAAAAATGCACCGCCCGGCGACTCTCAACCACATATGGCTAATGAACGCGGCGCACCCGTGTGCTTACAAACATTATAGGCAACTGCTAAGGAACAGACATCAAACAAGACAACGAAGTTGTTTCCTTACCGTTCCTTCAAACTGACGATGCAATTCCGTACTTTATTCCATCGTCAGGCCTAAGCCAGATTGGACCAATCTCCAGAGAGCGTTAGTAGTTACCATTATAGAAAAAGCCTCCCTCCACGTCTACCGCTATGAAGACGATGAGTGAGCTTGGTTCATTTTCCAAGAATGAACCAAGCTCTTACCGGACACTGGCGTTTTTGGACTGGCTTCAGCCGGCCCACATATGGCGTTTGATCCCGGCCAAAGCCGCGACGCCGGCCACCATATGTAGCTTGCGCCAGACTCCAGTCTCTTAGCCGCATCCGTATTTAAGATTGGAAACAACGGATGCGCTGGAAGGGTTCTTGCTTGTCGGATAATCCAAAGTCAATTGTGTACGAACCCTTCGTAACCGTCCGAAAACAACTTCACGCTTTTTACGGACGGCTACCACCAGCTCTCATGGATAGGGGCTATCCATGAGAGCCGCTGTCCGCACACTTCCGCCAATTTAATTGCGGATAGCCACTTAATCGTAACTGCTAGGCCAGATTGGACCAATTTCCAGAGAACACTTACGCTTTTTCCGCGCCCGATTCAGGGCACGTACACTTCGTACAACGGTCCGGGATCAGGTATCCAGAACATGCCCAGATAAAGGTTGCCCTGATTGTCCTCGCCAAACGTGTTCAAAAACAAGTCTACCCCCTCCAGGTTGCCTAATGGAACCGTGCTGGCAACGCCGTCCGCGTAGGTCATGGCGAAGAAGGAAAGACGACAGGAATCGGCGAAGATGAAGCGGCCATCCGTTTCCGGGCGCAGCACCTTGCCGCCAATGACGGCGCAGCCCGTGCCCTCGCCGTGGCCGTGGGGGTAGGTGTAGGCGGGTGGCGTGAATCGCCACTGGTCGGCGCATACACCATCGGTGAGGACGACCAATGGTCCCTCCAGACAGGGCCAACCAAAGTTCCAACCGGGGCTGCCATCGGGAATGATGTCCACTTCTTCCCACGAGCGGTCCCCCACATCACCTACGAAAATGTGGCCGCGCACGGGGTCAATGGCAAACCGCCACGGATTGCGGAACCCCATGGCCCACACTTCGGCGGAAACCAGCGCCTGGGCGTCCAGGAAGGGGTGCATGTGTCGCGGCGCGGACACGGCCCCGTTCACCACGCTGCTCACATCCATGCGGATGATTTTGCCCAGCACGGAATTGCCGTCTTGCGCCACGAGGAACTGGGAATCGTCCCCGACGCCCTGGTAGAGATAGCCGTCACGGGGGTTGAAAGCCAGGCCGCCGCCATTGTGGAGGATGCCTTGCTCACTGATTTGCATGATGATTAGCTCACTGTTCGGGTCGGCCACGTTCGCGTCGGCGGTCACGCGGAAGCGAGAGGTGCGCACTTCCCATTGCACGCCGCTCTGCGCTGTGTAGGTGACAAAGAAGTAGCCGTTCTGAGCGTAGTCGGGGTGAAATGCCAGGGCCAGGAGTCCCTGTTCCTGCCCGGTGCTTTCCACGCGGGCGCTGATGTCCATGAAGGTGGTGATGTTGCCTTGCGGCTGGATGACGGATATTTTGCCGGCTTTTTCCACGACAAACAGACGGTCGTCGCCGGCATGGGTGATGTCCGTGATGGGACCAAAGCTGCCAACGGCGGGCGTGATCTCAAATTCGCGGGGGGCCAACATGAGAGGCAAGAAAATGGCCGATGACTCGGCGCCCTGTCCCGGACGAACAGCGAGGATGAGGGTCGTTCCGATCATGGTCAGGAGCAAGATAAGCAGGAATGCGCCCGTTCGCGGCCCCGGTTTGGGAGCAAGCGCGGCTCGGGTTGATGGGGGGAGGTCTGTCGAATCAGCAGGCATGAAAACCTTCCTTGTGGGTAGTCAAGTGGTTGATTTTGGGAATTATTCTCGCCTTTTGGCTTTGGTCAAGGTGTCGTGGCGGGCCTGATGGAAAGCAAACTGGGAATAGTTTGGGGGCGAGAAATGGATTGTCTGGTTAATGCCGGCATCGTAACTGCCAAGCCCGATTGCACCAATTTTCAGAGAGCGTTAGTTGTTACCCGACATCGACGACACTTCAGGGTTCATGCGAAATTAACTTTGGACTATCCGACAAGCAAGGACCCTGCCAGCGCAGCGGTTGTTTCCAATCTTAAGGAACGGAATTAGGTAAGACAACGCAGTCGTTTCCTTACCGTTCCTTCAAACTGACGATGCAATTCCGTACTTTATTTCATCGTCAGTCCTTAACATTCTGTTAATTGACTTGGGTTTAACACCCGTGCTATACTGCACGCGGCTATGGGCAAGCTTATGAAATTGAACGAGCCGGTGCTCATCTTGAACATCAACTACGAGCCTCTGCACGTTTGTAACATCAAACGCGCATTGAACTTGCTGCTTGCCGGCAAAGCGGAAATCGTCCTTAACGGGCGCGGCTACATCCACACCAGCAGCGACCAATTTGAAATCCCCTCCGTCATCAAACTGGCATATATGGTCAAACGCCCCCGTCCGCAGATCGCCCTTTCCAAGCGGGAGATTTTGCGGCGGGACGATTACACTTGCCAGTACTGCGGACGCAAGACCAACCTCCTGACCATTGACCACGTGGTGCCGCGCCATGCAGGCGGCAGCCATAGCTGGTATAACCTGGTAGCCGCGTGCGCCCCGTGCAACCGGCGCAAGGGGGGCAAGATGCTGGATCAGGCAAACATGCAACTGCGTCGCCGCCCATTCGAGCCAAACCCATCCGCCTTTTATCTATTTGGCAACCATCTGGAAAAACGGCAGGAGTGGAACGAATTCCTGGAAGGATGGTAGCCGCTTCCAGGAAGCTATGACCGGCGGGCGGCCTGGGCGCGGGCCAGCGCCACAATTCGGGGAAGCCCTTCATCGAGCAGACGACTCAGTTCGCGGAACATCGCCGCGTAGCCCTCGCGGGGGCCGCCGTAAGGGTCGCTGATACTGTATTTTAGCCCCACCATTTCCGACAAGAGATAAACTTTGGTCGCGTCTGCGGGAAATTCGACGCGCAATGCTTCGGCGTGACCGGCCTCCATGCACAGCACCAGGTCCGCCTGCTGCATCAGGCCAGACGTGATCATTTGCGCGCGTTTGTCGCCCACCTCCAGGCCATGTTCGCGCATCATTTCCTGGCTGTAGAGAGCGGGGGGGCGACCAACCAATGCCCATGTGCCGGCAGAAACGACCGTCCACGACTCCGCTTCAATGGGCAGAGCGGTCAGTTGCCGCCGCAGCAGCGCCTCCGCCACCGGAGAGCGGCAGATATTTGCCGTGCAGACAATGAGGATAGTGGGCATACAACAACAACCTCTATTAACGTTCCCGGAAGGCAACTGCTAAGGAACGGAATTAAAATAAGACAACGAAGTTGTTTCCTTACCGTTCCTTCAAACTGACGATGCCATTCCGCACTTTATTGGATCGTCCGTCCTAAGGGCGCATCCGTTAATAAAGGCTTCGCTCGGGAATTGACGGATGCGCTGGAAGGGTTCTTATGTGTGGGAAAGTCCGAAGTTAATTCCGAGAGAACCCTAAGCTCAATTGGACCAATTTTCGAACGCGTGAAAAATCGGTCCAATCTCCAGAGAGCGTTAGTAGTTACCCCAGAAGTTCAATGCCAGGTCCAAAACGTCTCAAGGCAGCTTCCGGGAAGGTGGGCGCCAGGTTCATGCCGCGGCGCCGTGCCTGGCCGCCACCAGGTCGCAGAGCGCGAGCATATCGCCCGCCATGAGCGAATGCCCGCCCAGAATGACGGGAACGGCGGACGCCTGCGCCGCGCGTGTCATTTCGGCCACCCAGGGATGGGCGATTTGTTGCCAAAGGCCGAGATCGGAGGCAAAACGATCGGCGGCGGCGGGATCATGCCCCAGACTGGTCCAGAGAACGCGGGTGTCTATGAAGGCCAGGTCGGCCCAGTCCGCCAGCCGCGTAAAAAAGGTAGGCAAGCCGACCAGAGACATTTGTTCCGCCAGCAGGGAGTAGACTTCGCCGCGCGCGCGTCGCCCGCTGGAAACCATGCCTCGCTCCTCGGCCAGCACGCGCAGCCAGCAGCGGCTGACGCGGTTGAGGGATTGCCATACTTCCGGGCTGATTCTGCCGGCAATAAAGACGCGCCGCGCCGGTGTTGCCAGGATGTCGATGGCCTGCTTGAGATCGGTGGTGTCCAGGGGGAGTTGGGAGAGGTAGCGGTGGAGGTGGGGTTGGGTATGCCGGCATAAACGCAATGCCAGCAGGTCGGTAGGTGTGTCGATGTCCAGGCGGCTGGCGGCGCTGACGGGCAAAACGGCGAGGGGCAGCCCCGCTTCGGTGGAAAGAACCCAGCCGAGCATATTGTCACGGGGGAGGCGAGGGGCGTATTGGGGAAGAATAGATGCCGGCACAATGCCGGCCCAATCGCTAGAAAATTGATTATTCGTCGTCACCAGGCGCTCCGCCGCCGCCAACTGCGCCACGAGTTCCCCCAGTTCCGCCTCGCTCAACAGCGGCGCGGAACCACCGCCAAAATACAGCAGCCGCTCAATCCCAAACGTCGCCGTCAACTCAGCCAGGAACGCCCCCACATGTACCGGTCCGGCAGGCGACGCCACGGGAATCACGCCATCCGGGGCCAACGCCACCGCATTGGGCGCAACCAGTACGACTTTTTGCACCAGTGGCTGCCGCCGCAACTGCGCCATCAGGTCGCAAGCCGCCGCCTGGCGCGCGCCGCGCACCCAGTTAACCGGGTCGGTTCCCTGCCCCAGTTCGCCCACCATCACCACCGCTGTAACCACTGATGCCTCCTCAAACCGGTGACGTTCCCCATGCCAGAGACAAAAAAAGGGCAATCGCGCCCGCGCGACGCGATTGCCCTCCATGCACATCCGAAACCCTAATCCATTTCCGGCAGGAGCATGCCGTAATTGCCATCACGCCGCTTGTAAACCACATTGATGGCCTGGCGGTCCGCGTTGAAGAATACGTAGAAATCGTGCCCCAACAACAGCATCTGGTCAATCGCTTCTTGCGCCGACATCGGCATCAGCGGGAAGCGCTTCTCCCGCACGATAACGGCTCCCTCTTCGTCGAGTGCGCCAGCTTCTTCCGGCAAAGGCAGCGGCTCACCCAGATATTCTGGCTCCGCCGCGCCGCGCCGATTACGACGCTGTTTACCGCGATACCGGCTGATCTGACGATAGATTTTGTCAATGACGGCGTCAATAGAAGCAAACATATCATTGCTGCGTTCCTCGGCGCGCAAGATAGTACCGCGGCTATCCCGAATCGTGATCTGGGCAATCTGCCGCTCGACGGCACTGCGGGCGTTTTGTTCCGTCAGGTCTACGCGAACAGTTGCCAGATTGGGCATGTAGCGGTCCAGCCGTTCCGTTTTCTTGGCAACGTAGTTCTCCAGCCGGGGTGTCAGTTCCATGCTATGGGTATAGATCTCGAAGTCCATAGTACTCTCCTTTAAGAATGGTGGTCAGGATAGTGTCGTTGTCCGCGAGCAGCGCGCTTGCGCGGATAGAATGCGATCATCCGGTTCGCCCTCTGCGGGCAGCGCAGAAGGCAGCAACCGAACAGGTTCCCGCTTCTTGCAGAGCAAGGGTAGCGGCAGAAAGCGTTGCTCCGGTGGTGTACACATCATCGATCAGTAAAATGTGTTTGTTTTGTACCCGTTGCGGATCGGCGACAAATGCGCCGGCGACGTTGGCGTGCCGCTCAATGGCATTGAGGCCAACCTGCGGCGTTGTGTAACGAATGCGCTGTAAGGCCTTTTCGTCAACCGGTATTCGCCAGTGGTGGGCGAGTTCCCGCGCCAGCAGCGTCGATTGATTATACCCTCTTTGGCGCTGACGTACGGGGTGCAATGGCACAGGCACAAGCAGTTCCGGCGGATTGTGCCACTGCACCGGGTGACGCAGCATCAATTCTACCAGTGGCGCAGCCAGGGCAAAAGCGCCTTTATATTTCATTTGATGAATGATAGTCGATATAGGCTCAGTATACAAGAAGGCGGCGTGTACCTGGTCCATGGGCGTGGCATTGTGCCGGCATGACCAACACCGCTCCACCGTTTGCGCCATGCGCCGACCGCAGCGGAGACACATCGGCCAGTCAATGGGGATGGCGCGCATACGGCACTCAGCGCAAATTAGTTCCCCGGGGCGCCGGCAGCCACCACACGCGGAAGGCACAAAGAATGAAGAAATGCGCGTCAGCCAGGAAAGCACCCGCTGCGCGCCAGCATGAATGTCTGGCAAACCAACTACCCCACGCGGCTCGCCCAGGCTCATGGCGAACCGTCAACTCAGTTTATGGCTGGCTCTATGGCATTCCAGCTTAAAGAAAAAATGCCGGCAAAATACAACCTTTCCGACCGGCGAATCCCTGGCCCCCTGGCATACGCCAACCGGTTTATCCGATTAAACCGCGCAGCGCGTCGCTGCGAATGACCTGGAAGATCGCCGGACCCAACAACACAAGCAAAATCGATGGAAAAATCAAAAACACCAGCGGAATCGTCATCTTCACGGGAGCCTGGTGCGCCAGTTCCTCCGCCCGCTGCCGTCGCCGAATACGCATCTGCTCCGACTGAATCCGCAGCACCTTGCCGATGCTCACGCCCAACTGGTCGGCCTGCAAAATCGAAGCCACAAAGCTGCTCACATCGGGCACATCGGCGCGATCCGACATATCTCGCAGCGCCTGCCGCCGCGACTTCCCCAATTGCAGTTCATTGACCACGCGCGCAAACTCCTGCGAAAGTGGATCATCCCACTTCCCCGCCACCTGCGCCATAGCCCCATCAAACGTCAGGCCCGCATCGACGCAAATCGTCATCAAGTCCAGCGCATCGGGGAACTTCTTGATAATGGCCTGCT
The DNA here is from genome assembly GCA_020634515.1 of Ardenticatenales bacterium. Lineage (NCBI taxonomy): Bacteria > Bacillati > Chloroflexota > Ardenticatenia > Ardenticatenales > Ardenticatenales bacterium. The sequence continues at coordinate 301,253 of JACKBL010000003.1, forward strand.
TGCGTCGGTCAATGCGCGAGCGCAAAAGCATGTGCGGCAAAATCATGCCGATGGCAAACGCCGCCAACGAATACAGCAGTCGCTTGTTTGGCTCAGGCGGCTGCCCCACGCGCACCATCATCAAGAACATGAGCGCGGAAAAACCCACCGTGAAAACGCCGCTGTAAACCCAAAACTCAGCCGCCGTCATGTTGCGCGGACTGCCCGCCAGTTCCAACCGCCGCGTCGTACTATCCAACACCGATTGCGGCGTCATGCGCACGACCAGTTTGCTCAATCGCCGCACCAGAGGAACCAACACCCGGTCAGAAAATGGAAGCGATAACTCAATCTCTTCGATGGAGGCGATTTCTTCCCGCGCCGCATACTCTTCAATACGGTCTGCCAGTGGATCACCCTCCGAGCGGCGCAGCAGGAGGACGGAGCCAACCACCAGCACGGCTGCCAGCAACAAAATCACGACTGCTTGCATCATCTACCTCTCCTGGCGCTTAGTAACCGTCCGAAAATGACTTCACACTTTTCCGCTAACTTGATTGCGGACAGCCACTTAGGGTGCATCCGTTAACAGAGGCTTTGCTCAGGAATTGACGGATGCGCTGAAAGGGTTCTTACTTACCGGATAATCCGAAGTTGATTTTGCGCCAGTCCTTAGGCCAATCGGGAACGCGCGGTACGGCACGCTAAGGACTGACGATGAAAAAAGTACGGAATTGCATCGTCAGTTTGCAGGAACGGTAGAACTTCGTTGTCTTATTCAATTTCCGTTCCTAGACGTAACTACTAACGCTCTCTGGAGATGGGACCAATTTTCTCTGGTGGAGCTTAGCAGTTACCGCTAAACTTCGATGTTCACGATTTTGCGGATCACGGCCACGCCAGCGAGAATCATCAGCAGGCCGCTGGCAATCACCAACCAACCACAAGGCAGCACGTTGGTAAGGATAAAAGGGCGCTCCATCACCCAGAGTTCGCCCATGTAGGTAGGATTCAGTCGGTAGAGGATGAGGGTGAGGAATAGGGGCAGCAGCCCTACGATCCAACCGGAAACGCGGCCTTGTGCCGTCAGGGTGCGGATTTCGCCCTTGATGCGCACACGCTCTCGAATCGTGAAACTGATGATGTCCAAAATTTCGGCGAGATTACCGCCGACTTCACGTTGGATGTTGACGGCCGTGACCACGAGATCCAGGTCGTCGCTGGGGACGCGGCGCAACATGTTGTTCAACGCCTGCGGGAGGCTCAAGCCCAGGCGGACTTCCTGCACAACGCGCTCGAATTCTCTGGAGACAGGCGGCGGCAGTTCGGTGGCAATAGTTTCCATGGCCAGCAGCACACTGTAGCCGGAGCGAAGCGAGTTCACCCACAGGTTGAGGGTGTCGCTAAGTTGCTTGTCAAAGGCGACCAGGCGACTAGAAGCCTTAAAAGAGAGGTACAGGCGAGGCACACGCAAGCCGATGATTGCGCCGGCGATGCCCAAAATAAGGGAATCACCAAAGAACGAGTAGCTCAAGAATCCCAGGCCGATGCAGACGCCAATTTGCAGCAGAATGTATTCGTGGACGTGCAATTTGACATCGGCGCGGGAAATGCGGTCACGGATTTTGGCCCCAAAACCACGACTGGCGAGGACGTTATCGAATCGGTCGCCGGCTCCCTCTTTGCGCCGGCTGACCGAGGGTGCTTCCGGCATGGCCAGGGCGGTGGGGCTGCCTACGAACTCTTCCAGGCGTTCGTCTACGGAACTGCCCCCACCAGCAAGCAGGCCAATGCCGGCACCAAATAGCATCAACGCGCCCAATCCAAGAATGATCAAGAGGTAGGGTGACATCAGTCAGTACTCCTTCGGGTTCGCTTGGAATTGGCTTTGGACTTTCCAATGCATAAGAACCCTTCAAGCGCATTCGTCAATTCCCGAGCGAAGCCTTTGTTAACGGATGCGCCCTTCGCTCCGTGCGTGCCGGCATTTTCATCGAGAACGCGCTCCAATTCCAAAAATCGACGGCGGCAGCGTAATCCCTGCCTCCTGCAACCGGTACATAAACTTGGGGCGCAGCCCCGTGGGACGCAGCCTTCCGATCACCCGCCCATTTTCCAGCCCCGTCTGCTCAAATCGGAAGATCTCCGACATCGTAATCACATCCCCCTCCATCCCCTGAATCTCGCTAATTGACGTCACCTTACGTGTGCCATCACGCATACGCTCCTGCTGCACCACCAGGTCAACCGCCGAAGCGATTTGCTCACGAATCGCCCGGTGCGGCAGGTCCATGCCGGCCATCAACACCAACGTCTCCAGGCGGGCCAGCATGTCGCGCGGGCTGTTCGCGTGCAGTGTCGTCAGGCTGCCATCATGACCCGTATTCATCGCCTGTAACATATCCAGCGCCTCACCGCCGCGGACCTCGCCGACTACAATACGGTCGGGGCGCATACGCAGTGAGTTAATCACCAGGTCTTGAATCGTTACCTGGCCGCGCCCCTCCACGTTCGGCGGGCGCGATTCCAGCGTGACCACATGCTCCTGGCGCAGTTGCAATTCAGCGGCGTTTTCAATGGTGACGATACGATCATTGTTCGGAATGAAGCCGGAAAGGATATTCAGCAGCGTGGTCTTCCCAGAACCTGTACCGCCCGAAATAATCACGTTGACTTTGGCGATGACGCACGCCTTCAAAAACTCAACGGCTTCCGGCGTGATGGAACCTAATTCAATCAGGTTTTCCACAGTCAGCGGCGTCTTCGAGAAAATACGGATGGTCAAAGTAGGACCTACCAGAGAGATGGGGGGAATGACGGCATTGACGCGGGATCCATCGGGCAGGCGGGCATCCACCATCGGCGAACCCTCGTCGATGCGCCGCCCCAGGGGGGCAACAATGCGGTCAATGATGCGCATGAGATGGTCGTTGTTCTCAAAGGTGACGGGCGTCTTGATGATGCGCCCTTTCTGTTCAATGTAGACATTCTTGGGACCATTGACCATAATTTCCGTGATGTCATCGTTACCCAGGAACTGTTCCAGCGGACCAAAACCGAGGATTTCGGCAACGATGGACTCGAACAGCTTTTGTTTTTCACTACGACTGAGGACGCTGCTGCGCTCTTCTTGCAGCATGGCCTCAAACATCTCCTGGATGGTGGCGCGCACTTCGGATGTCTGGGTGATGTCCATGCTGGGGTCCAGTTCCGCTATGAGCTTCTGCTGGATACGGGTCTTCATGTCGGTGTAGGCGTCGCGGGAGGTGGCGACGGGAGAGGCCCGCTTGATGCGCAAGTCTTGCAGCGTAGACTGTTCGGCTTGGTCAGGTCTCTGGTTGCGTTCAATGCGATTCAATAAGGACATTTCGTTTCTCCACCAACCGGGCCGCGCATCAGAGAAAAAACCCTAATGGGCGTCAGCGCGGTGTCAATACAAACAAGTGAGACGCACTTCTACCGGGTGTCGCGCCTGCGCAAATGGCGTTCATAAGCGCATCGCACCTCTGGATGGTGCTCAGCGCTCAGCGCGTATTAAAAAGACGGCTCAGTCGGGTCGTCAGACGACTATCTGTTTCCAGTTGGAGTTCGGGTTCCGGCTGCAATTTGTCTAACAAGGTGTCGCCCAGTGTGGTCAGGGCGGTGGCAATAGGGCGGCGTTGGGCAGGACCGGAAACCAGGGCGTAACCGCGGGTGGCGGCGGTGATAGCGGCGAGGTCGTCTTCGGGTATGGTAGCGAGTACGGGTTGTTTGAGAATGCCGGCAATATCCTTCACGGAAATCCCCAATTTCGACGACACGCGATTCACCACTAACATGATCTTCGACGGTCGATATTCCAGACTGTACGCCAGATCATAAAACAAGCTGGCGCTCTTCAAATTCGGCAAATCTTGTTGCGTCACCAATAACACATGGTCCGCCTGATCCAGCAGCGCCAGCGTCACTTCCGACAACTCACGGCTTGTATCCACCACGACATACGAAAACATCCCACGCAGGAACTTCAGCAATTTCTCCAGCCGCTCCGTCGTCACCAGTTCCGCCATTTCCGGACGCGGCGGCGCCAGCAGCACCTTCAGCCCGCTGGAATGCGTCAGCAGCACACTGCCTATCAAGTCTGCATCCAATTCCCCCGTACGCTCAATCAAGTCCAGAATGGTAGCCGCCGATTTCATGTTCAACATCACGCCCACGTCGCCAAACTGAAAACTCCCGTCCAGCAGCAACGTAGCGTGACCATTCATGGCAAAATGCACGGCTGTATTCACGGCAATCGTTGAACACCCGCTGCCCCCCTTCGGGCTATAAACCGCCAGCATTTTCCCTTCTCGCTGGCGCTCTGCCCCATTGTTTCCCATTTCGTAATGGTTACGCGGCTGCGGGGCCAGCCGCGGACGCGATTCATACACGCTGCGCACCGCCGCCGACAACTGCTCACCCGAAAAGGGTTTCATCAGAAAATCGCGCGCCCCCGCGAGCATAGCGCGGCGTAAATAGTCCGCCTCGCTCTGCACCGACATGATCACAATTTGCGTGCCGGGAACGGCCTGGATGATCGCACGGCTGGCGACAATTCCATCCACCCCGGGCATGTTTATATCCATCAACACCACATCTGGCTGCAGGTTCTTTACCAAAGCAATGGCTTCCTCGCCGCTGCTGGCTTGACCAACAACCTCAATATCAGGCTCGAATTGCAGCAACTTGGCTACATTCTGCCTCGTTTCTACCAGGTCATCTACAATGAGGACACGTATTTTTGTGGACATGGATATGCAGAAGAAATACGGCAATCAAAGCGGGAGACAAGTGGAACAAGAATGATTTTCACAACCATTCCGGCTTCGTAATTATACAAGGTTGATGAACAGGGTGAAGGCTACCAGATCACCTATTTGTCCTACTGCCAACGGGTAGCCGGGAAACGACCCGTCTGGTTTCCTGCCAGCCTCAGTATCTTCTCAATAATCTGCTGAAACCGTTTGACGCTTCCCGAAACCAGGCGCTCCTGTGACGATAAGGACTGACGATGAAATAACGGTTGAGCCTTTAGCCTCGCTCCCCCCAAAAAAAAAGCCCTATCAATACAATTGATAGGGCTTTAGCCTTACGGCAAAAAGGAGTGTCGGACAAAGGCTTAGGCGCCGCTGAGTCCGTAGGTGATCTTGCTGAAGACGTTGCCAATCTGCGGCCCCAGGAGGGTCAAGATGGCGATGACGACGACCGCGACCAACACCAGGACCAGTGCATACTCTACCAGACCCTGACCTTCTTCACGATGTAAAAACAACATTTCCAGTACCTCCTAACGATAATTTGGATTGCACAAATGAACTTTGATAATACCAAACGGTATGAGCAAATGATAGGCGATGGCCCACTCTAAAGCAATAGGATCGTGGTACTCAAAAAAGGGTGGGCATACGAGAATAGCGCGACCCATATTGATGTTTTTCACCGGTTGGTGACGCATCTAACCACCACTCGCCACGAAAATCGGTCTGCGTATGTCATCTTTTCACGTTCCCACGGTTTGAGCCACAGGAATGACGAATTCCGCCCGCGTTCCCTGCCCCAGGTTGCTTTGCAGCGTCAACTCGCCGCCCAACATCCCCAGCCGGTCACGAATCGAAGGCAGCCCGATGGTACCCCGCGCCACCGTGCTAAACGTATCGTCCACGATAAAGCCACTGCCATTGTCCTCGACAACCGCCAGCACTCTGTCTTCCCCCATGTCCAGATGCACCTGAACTTGTGTCGGCTGCGCGTGCTTGCGCGCATTGTTCAGCAGCTCTTGCACGGCGCGGAAGATCGTCACCTCAATATGGCCCTCCAGGCGACGCTCAATGCCCGTCACCGTGATGGACACCGGCACGCCGCTCTGTTCCTGAAAAGCCTCCACGTAGCGCCGTAGCGTGGGAACAACGCCCAGGTCATCCAACATCATCGGGCGCAAATCAAAAATGAAATTCTTGATAGCGCCAAAGGTGGCGGCGGCGGCACTTTTGAGCGCGTTCAGTTCCGCGCGCGCGCGATCCGCGTCCGTGTCAAAGAACCGCTGGCAAATCTCCGCCTGCAAGATGAAATTACTTAGCGAAGAAGCGGGACCATCGTGCATCCGCCGCACCAGGCTCTGGCGCTCTACTTCCTGCGCCTGGATCACCCGCACGACATCGGACTGATCCCCAGATCGGCTGCGCGGGCGATTAGGCAACATCCCAATGCCGTCCGTGGTATGCAGGAGGCGACGCTGGAACTCCGCCAGCCGCTCCAGGTTTCGTTGATCGCTTTGCAACTTCTCCAGTTGGCCCCGCATCGTGAAGAGGCGCTGCTGCGCCGTTTGCAACGCCTCATACGCCTCCTTGATGTCGTCCCTGGGAACTGTTTCGAAATTGGCCTGAAGCTGGCGCACGTAATTGGCGACCTGCGCATTCCGCTGCGCCAGCCGTTCTACTTCCGCCGCGCTCTGTTGAATGAGGAGATCGATCTCTTTCAATTCACGCTGCGTTTGTTCATGGTCTTTGATCGTCTCCTCAATCAGCGCTTGCAGCGAGAAGTCTTCTTTAATGGCCGCTTTTTCCGCCATAGGCAAACACTCCTGGGGTTCGTTCCAAATTGGCTCTGAATTTTCCGCCAGACACGAACCCTTCTAGCACATCCGTCAGTTTCTGAGCGACGCCCTTAAAACGGATGCCCCCCTAGCTACGCGGGTTTTCCAGGCGCACCCAGCCACGACTGAGCGCATACACAGCCGCCTGCGTGCGGTCCTCGACACGCAGTTTACGCAGAATGGCCGTCATATGGTTTTTCACCGTTTGGTGACTAATGCCCAACTTGTAGGCGATTTCTTTGTTGCTCAAGCCTCGCGTGACGTGCTCCAAAATTTCCATCTCGCGCGGTGATAAGGGAACAAACAGATCCTCCGCGTCGCTGCTGAGTGCCCCTGTCACCCGACCTACCTTCTGCTCAATCCAGTAGGTCACTTCGTCGTAGTTCATTTTCTTGCCATCGACAATGTACCGGCCAGCGTGTACCTCACAGACGGTGTCGATCAGGGCTTCCGGCGTAATGTCTTTCGGACAGTAGGCGGATGCCCCGGCACGCAGCGCATGGAAAACCTGCTCAACGTCGTCGTAGCCGGTAATGACGATAACTTTCGTCTCCGGCAGGCGCGCCCTGATGGTGCGCGTCACCTGCAAGCCGTTGATCGTGGGCAGATTAATGTCCATCAAGATAACGTCTGGCAACACCTGCTGCGCCAGTTCAATGGCGACCTCGCCATCAGCCGCCTGCCCGACGATGGAGAAGCGTGGGTCTGTTTCCAAAACGTCGCGCAGCCCCTGGCGGAACATCGGATGATCATCTACGATTAGCAAATCAATCTCTGACATGATAACACTCTCTTTGTTGTGCGGGACTCGTTCGCTGATTGGGGTGGAAATGCCGGCATCAACCGGAAACGCCAACGAGTGAAAAGGCAGTCTGTCTCGTTGCGTAAGACAAAACTGCATGGGTACGACGCCCTCGCCTGTTCAACTGCACGGTAGATATTCTGCGGGGAGGGACACTGCACCTTTGGGGACTGCGGAGAAATACAAAATCCAGTGTGCGCGCAGTATACCCGAACCAGATACCTACGGCAAACCACTCCCCGCCGGGCGCAGTTCATAAACCTCCATGTTATTAAGCCCTTGCTGGCGCGTCCAGGCGTAGTCCGTTTGGAACACAAGCGTGACTGCGCTACTATCTTCGGTCAGCACCGCATAGGTCCAGCCAGGAGCCGTCACCAGATAATCAGCACCACCGCGGACGACATAACGCGCCACGAGGTTCTCGTCGTGTAGCAGCGGCGTCAATTGCGGGGAAACCAGACCGGCCAGGTCCAGCAGCGGACGCCGCGCGAAGTAGCCGATGGCCCCAATGTCGTGGGCGGCAATGAGCGCTTGCGGCGCGGTGTTCGCCCGCAGCCAATGGGCGGTAGCGACCATTTCCGCCTCAATGAAAGCCACATCCGCGCGGTACTGCCGCCCGCCCCAGGCGAGGAAGAAGAGAAGCAGCACACCAAACGTAGCCGCGGCCACACGCGCCGCCAGCCAGCCTAGACGCACGGTCCGCCAGCGCCAGGTCATGAGCGCCGGCTGGCGTAGCAGCCAGACCCAACCCGCCAACCCAGACAGCGCCCACACCGGCATAATCGGCAGCAGATAGCGCCCATGCTGAAAGGTGACGGGCAGCCGCCAGGCATAGAGGAACACGTGCCCGCCGGCCCACAGCAGTGGGAGGGCGACGCACAATCGTCGGCTGCGCCAGTCATCCCGCGCCGCCTGCCAGCCCGCGAAGACCAGCCCCGGCAGCAGCAGCAAGTGGGCGGCGCTCATGCCGCGCCACCCGTCTGGCGGACCGCCCAGCGTGAAGTAGAGCAGATGGAGGACGCGCCCCGCCAGGGGACGCGCCTGCAACGCGGCATATTCAGCCTGTTTGGCGTAAAACGTGTTCGGCCATAGGTGGTGGCTGGTGGCGTAGTTGAAAATGAAGTAGGGCAGCAGCGTGAGCAGCAGCGCCAACAGGAACCCGCCCCAATGGCGGCGCGGCGGCGACCCGGCAGTGGGCAGAAGCCAGGCCACGCTCAGAATGAATAACAACACCAGGCCGTCGGGACGGGTGAGAATGAGCAGGCCGCCAAGTATTCCCATACCGACGGCGGTGCGTCCATGGATGTGCCGGCATTTTCGCAAAAACTGCCACAGCAAAGTGAAACCCAGCGCCGCAAAAAGCAACGTCTCCATGCCGCTGGCCGCCGCCCACACCAGTGGCCAGGTAAAGACCACAACCAACCCGCCCATCCAGGCCAGCGACGCCCGGCCCGGCCACAGAACACGCCAGAGGGCAGCACTGACGCCCCCCAACCAGGCGAGGCAAGCCACCCCCGCGCCATACGCCCACCAGCGAAACGGGACGCGCAGCACGTATCCCAGCGCCAGCCAGAGGGTCCACAAGGGGGAAGTAGAGCCGGAGCCAGCGGTTCCCGGCGCGTATTCCCAACGACCGGTCAGCCCCAGATTGCGGGCATAGACCTGGTGAATCCAGGCATCATCCAGAGGGAAACCCAACAGCGGGCGCGCCAACCACAAGTAAAGGAAAACACAAGCCAGCGCCGCCAGCGCCGCCAACCAGCCAGGATGGCGCTGATACCAGGGTGATGGGGCAGCAGAGGGTGTGGTCATGGGCGAAACCCTTACGGCGGCAAAAGCTGGTAGAGCCGAATGCCATCATAATCCGCCACAAAATGGATGCGTGGATGGCGGCTGGTATTGTCATAAATCCCTTGCAGCGGCGCAGGATAGCCGGGGTCAAGGATGAGGTAGGTGGCGTGGAATTTGTCGGCCACTTGCAGCAGTGTATCCGGGGGTTCGTTGGGCAGGTTGATGGCCGGGTTGCCCGTGTGGTAGTAGTACATGGGGGAATCGGGGAGCATGACGATGGTTCCGGAGGGGAGCGTGCGCCCGATTTGCTCCACAATGGACGCCTCTTTGTCCCGCAGCGGCTGCACCCCGGAGGTGACCAGGCTGACGACGGCGGCAATGAGCAGGAACATGCCGGCAAACATCCGCTTCGCGCGCGCCGGCTGCCAGTGAGACAAACGCCCGGCCACCGCATCCACCACCATGCCAATCCCCCCCGCCGCCAACGGCGTCATCCACGGCCAGATCGCCGCCGAGGAGTGCAGCACGCTGCCGCGCCCGCTGGGAAAGGTGAAAACCAGCACCATGACGGCCAGCAGCCCCAGCGCATACCACGTCAACGGGCGCAGCCACGGCCATTTGTCCGCCCGCCCCCACCGCACCCATGCCAGCAGGATAAACGGGGACAGGAATATCAGTCCGGAGACGGCGATAAACGTCTGTATCGCCAGCCAGAACGCCGCCAGCTTGGAGCGCAGGATATTGCCCCAGCCCCAGGCCAGATAGGTTTGCCAGGTGAAGGTGCGATTGTAGGCGAAGAGGTCATCGTAGGTCGTGAGAAAAATCGTCTGCGTGCCCACCGTGGGCAGCGGGCGTCCCAGAACGACCATGTTGTGCCAGAACCAGGGCAGCATCACCAACAGATAGCCGCAAAGCAGCGCCAATCCCGCCAGCGCCCCCTGCCGCCAGGCGCGCGTCCGCGCCAGGTCCACGCCCCACAACCCCCCTCCCACGAGGAGGAAGAGGAGGCCATCGGCGCGCGTGAGGTGCGCCAGCCCCGCGAGGAAGCCCGCCAGCAGCCAGTAACGCGGGCGCGGGCGCATCGTCGCCCAGGCCAGCGCCAACAAACCCAACCCGCCGCCCCAGGCAAAGGGGGCAAAAGTGGTGGGCTGGCTGAAATAAGCGGCGTAATAGCCGCCCGCCGCCGTAAACAGGGCCGCCGTCCACGCCTGCCAGCGTTCGCCGCTGAGGACGCTGCTAATGAGGAAACTGAGCCAGGGGAGCAGCCCGGCCAGGAGCCAGAAGGGGATTTGGGCGGCGCGGAAGTTGTCGGCGATGGCGTAGCCGGCGGCGGCCAGGAGGGCGGGCAGGGGCATCCAGTAGGTGTGGCTGGGCGCGGGGATGCTCTGGGGCTGGTCCAGGTATTGCCAGACGACCTGGGTGGTGAACCCATAGCCTTGCGCCAGGCGGTGGCCGCTGGTGGTGTAGTAGTAGGCGTCCATGTAGGAGGGGTGCGTGAGACGCGCGCCCCATCCAGCCTGGATGAGCAGGCCAAGAAGGATGATCCATTTCCAATCGGATCGATGTCGTCGCCAGGGAGAGGAAGAATCAGGGGGTGCGTCGCTCATCCGCCGGGTCAATCAGGTATATGCCCACGCCGCCGCGGGGCGAACAGGCTGATGGTGCCTGTTATTCATCAACTTTGACAAAGATTTGGGCCACGGCATCGGCATACGCTTCTTGCCAGTCAGGTTGGCTGGCGAGCAGGGTGGTCAGCGGTGCGCCGCGCTCCATCAGCACGTAGTCTACATCAAATTGGCGCAGCGGCGCGTCCCAATCGGGTTGAAGTTCGAGCGTTTTGAGGTAATAGAGTAGGAAATCATCCCTATACACGTCGGCACGGCCATCGACGAAGACGGGCAGGCCGCGCCAGATGAGGTAGCCGCCCCAGCCGTAGCTGTTGTAGCCGTGGGCCTGGTCCATGTCGTGGGCGATGAGGTAGTCCACGGCGCGGACGGGAAAATGGTCGGCGATGGCGGCGTCGTTGTCCTGGATGACGCGAGCGGACCAGGCGGTGACGACGAGCAGGGAGAGGAGGATGAGGAGCCAATTGAGGGCGGGTGCGCCTTTGGGGGCGGGGTGGCTGCCGGCAAAAATGGCGTGGAGAGGGGTGTTGGCGGTGGCGAGGAGGAGATGCCGGCATATCACCGGCGTCGCCACCAGCGCAAAGATAGGGATGTGGCGGGCGGAGAGCAAGCCCGCGGCGAACGTTCCCAGCAAGAGGAGCATGTCCGTCCAGGTCGGACGCGCGCGGCTCAGGCTTAAACTCAGCACGCCCAGCATCATCATGCCGGCAAAAGCCCAGAAGATAGGCAAATGGAAATCCGGCGAGAGCCACTCCTGAATGTGCGCCTGCATCGCGCCGCTGCCCAACGTGGCAAACGGGTACAGCCAGAGCGCGGGACCATTTGGGTTGAGGGCGGCGGCGAGGAAGGAGAGGAGCGTGGTCAAGGCCAGGCGGCGGATTTGCGCCCAGGTGAACACATCCGTGCCGCGCGTCAGGCGCTGCCAGGACTCGCCGACAACAACCGCCGCCAGGAGGACGATGCCCACCAGGTAGCCGCTATGCAAGTTGGCCCAGAGCGCGGTGAGGGGCAGGAAGACCCACAAGGCGCGCGCGGAGAGACGTCCGCTGCGATACGCCTCCAGCAGGTAGATGAAGAGGGCCAGGAGGAGGAGGTTGAACATTTGTGGCCTGGCTCCCCAGACGATGGAGGAGGCGATGGCCGCCAGGAGGGTGACGAAGGCGGCAAGATAGGGGCGACCGGGGCTGCTGTAGTAGATGAGGGCGAAGGTGAGGGTGATGAGGGCGGCGGTGGAGAGGATAAGTGCCGGCATTCCCCCGGCCACATACACCCCCCACAAAACCACCTGCGACAACCACTCATGCGTCACCCAGGCGTGGTTGGGAACCGTGTAAGAAAACACATCCTGCCGCGGAATGCCCGCCTGCAAAATATACGCCCCCGTGCGCAGATGCCACCACATATCCGGGTCAATCGTCGCCCGCACAGCCATGGCAAACAGCGCCAGGAGAAATAGCGTGGTGAAAAGTCGTCGGGTGGTCATGGGGAGTGGGTAGTTGGAGACTTTCAACCGTCAACCGTCAACCGTCAACTACTTCCGCGCATAGACGGTGAAGAGGTCGCCGAAGTTGACGGGGATGGCGAGTTCCGCCAGGTGGAAGCGACGCACCAGGCGGTCGGTCCATTGGCCCAGGCGTTGGTTGAGGCCACCCAACCGCGAGGCCAGGTAGCCGAGGCGCAGATAACGCCCCTCCGCGCCCGACCAGATGATTTCATATCCTTGATTTTGTAGCATTTGGGCCAGCGTACGGCGGCTGAAATAGTGGATGTGCATTTCCATCAACCAGGGCCAGCGCGTCCCCATGAAGCGGGCAGTGAGGCTGTCGATGTCCATGGTATGCACGGCAATGAGGCCTCCCGGACGCAGCAGGTCGTAGGCGCGGGCCAATTCCGCCGCCGGATCGGCGACGTGTTCGATCACGTCCCACATGGTGATCACATCAAACTGCTGTCCGTCCAGGTCCGCCGCCTCCTGGGTTCCGTGCAGCACAGGCAGGCCATGCGCCTGCGCTTCCCGCACGGCCCATTCCGATGGCTCCACGCCGCGAGCGTCCCATCCCGCCTCCAGGGCAACTTCCACAAACACGCCAATGTATGCGCCCACATCAAGCAGGCGGCGACCTTGCGCGGGACCGGTATGTTTCTGCATGGCGGCCAGATGTTTGCGGAAGGTCAGCAGTCGCCCCTGCCGTTCATTGACGTAGGTTTCGTCTTCGACGTTGACGTAGGCGTCCAGCAGTTGATCGGCGGGCCAGCGGGGATTGGCGTATACGTAGCCGCAATGCCGGCATTCCACAATCTGCGGGTGCTGTCCATAATCAGCGCTCGTGCACCGAAAAGCGCGCACATCCAGGTTCCCGTTGGCGGAAACCGTTGCCGGCAGGCGCACCCGCCACTCATCCCGCCCACACAAATTGCAATTGACATACTTCATGAAGTCACCGGTACCGATGCCCGCTGCGGTTCTCTGCCCCGCAAGCGACGAACAAACAGGCGCAGCACCGTGTACTGCGCCTTGAAAATTTCCTGGCGCGAGATTTTTGTCTGCCCCTTGCGCCGATCCTCAAAAATAATCGGCACTTCCCCAATCTGCCATCCCCGCCGCTGGCACATAAACAGCATCTCCACCAAGAAGGAGTAGCCGCTGGAAAAAACCTCGTCCAACGGGATAGATGCCAACACCTCGCGGCGATACAGGCGAAATCCCGCCGTCGTATCTCGCGCTTGCAAGCCCAAAAGCATGTGCGTCACCAGATTCGCGGCCCAGCTCAACACAATGCGTCGCCACCCCCAGTTCCGCTGCCCGCCGCCAGGCACGTAGCGCGAACCAATAACCACATGTTTGTGGCGACTCATCTCAATCATGGCCGGAATATAACGCGGATGGTGCGAAAAATCCGCGTCCATCGTCATCACCCGCGTCGCGCCCAACGTCTCCAGCGCCAGCTTATAGCCGGCGATATAGGCCGTGCCCAGCCCCATTTTTCCCGGACGGTGAATGACATGCACCTGTCGCGGATAGCGCGCCGCCCAGCGGTCCGCCATCTCGCCCGTGCCGTCGGGGGAATTATCGTCCACCACAATCACGCCCAGGGAAACGGGCAACGCCAGAAGCTGCGCCAGTAGATCATCCACGTTGTCGGCCTCATTGTAAGTCGGCACAACAACGTAGGTCTCAATAGGGTTGGAAAAAGGATTGTCCGCTTGCGGTTGTATCATTACTTCGTTCTCATATCAGGGACGCGCCCCGCTCAGATGGGATCATTCGTAGGACCCGGGGCATGATTTTAGCGGCAACAAGTAGGCGGGTCAAAACACAGAGGTCCTGGTATGTGGCCTGAGCCTGTTATCACAATGCGCATTTTGACATACCCGCGCGCCGGGAATATGATTCAGTTATCATGTATGCTGGTTTTGCGCCCTGGCGACGCTGCCTGACAGCAGTATGATGTGCGGAACAACGGTCACGATGAGAATAGGTATCCTTACCCGCAATCCTTCGCTATATAGCACGCGCCGCCTGCTGGAAACATGCCGGCATCGCGGACATAACGCGATCCTCATTGACACCATCCGCGCCGCCATCCAACTCACCCGCATCACCAGCCGCAATCCCCATCCCCGCCTGACCTCCGTGGATGGCCTCATCCCCCGCGTCGGCACATCGATCACGCAATACGGCATCATGGTCGTGCGCCACTATGAGTCACAGGGCGTTTTCCTCACGGCCACGGCCAGCGCCATCGGCAACTCGCGAGACAAATACGCCAGTATGCGAATCCTTACCCGCGCCGACATCCCCGTGCCCCATACCATGCTGGTATCCTCAACACCGGAACTGTTGCCGGCCATCGAGAAAATGGGCGGCTTCCCTATCGTGCTAAAACAACGTCAGGGTACGCAAGGCCGGGGCGTGATGCTGGTACATGACCTGGAAATGCTGCAGCGCCTCATCAATGTATGGCAAACGTCCCCCCTGCAACTACTGGTGCAGGAGTTCGTTCCCGAAGCTCAGGGCAAGGATTTTCGCATTATCGTCGTGGGGAATCGCTGCGTGGCGGCCATGGAGCGCAGCGCGCCTGTCGGAGATTTTCGCGCCAATTTGCACCAGGGCGGCGTGGCCAAGGAGATTGCGCTGCCGGCACACCTGGAAAAGTTGGCGCTGCGGGCGGCGGCGGCGTTGCACCTATCCGTGGGGGGCATCGACGTGATTGAGTCTTCTCGCGGCCCCCTGGTGTTGGAAGCCAACTCCTCGCCCGGCCTGGAGGGAATCGAGCGCGTGACGCAACAGGACGTGGCCGGTCATATTGTCAGCTATCTGGAACAGCAGCAGCGGCAAACGTCGCGCCTACGTCGCCATCGCCGCCGGCGATAGCCTGCCCCTACTCCCCCTTTCCTCTTTCGTCGTAACTGCTAAGCCAGATTGGACCCGTTTTCTCCGGTGAAATTGGTCCAATCTTCAGAGCGCGTTAATCGTTACCTTTCGTCCATGATACGACCAATCAATCCTTGCTCGCGCGCTTCCTCCCAGGAAATCCCCCGCATACCAGAACGCTCTTCCATCTCGCTCGCCTGCTCCCAAAATGCATCCAGATCGATTTCCTCCACCTGTATCCCCGGCCCCATGGCCGCAGCCAGGTCTGCCAATGGTAGCGGGGCGGGTTCAACCGGCGGGGGTGTCGCGGCAACGGATGGAGGAGGCGACGGCGTTGGTTCTTCTACTGGGGGCGTGGCAACAATTTCGATGGCCTGATAATCCGATTCGGCAATAGGCGCAGCGGGGGGCGGAGATGGTTCCGCGGCGGGAAGCGCGGCAACGGCCTCGACTGTCAGACGAGTCGGCTCGGAAGATGGGGGGGCGGGTGGCGGAGCCGATGCCGATGCCGATGCCGATGCCGGCAACAAATTCAGCAGATCGGCGACGGCGCGCTGCGCAAACACCCACACCGTGCCAATGCGCCCGCGACGGGTCTGGGCATCAATCAAGATGGTGACGAAGTGATCCGCGCCGACATTGGCGCTGTACACGTCCACGCGCTGGCCGGCCTGATACTGGATGGTGAAGGGTTCGTGGCTTTCTAGCTGCTGTGCCAGATCGTAGCTGCTTTTCATGTTGCGAGCGATGGTTTGGGTGAGTGCCGGCATTTTCTCGCTCCACTGCCCCCCCGTATCATGCAAAAGCGTCCCATCCAACCGCGCCAGGGCTACCTGCGTCGCCGATGTATCCGCCCGCAGCATCGTCAGGCGGCGGGCAATATCCGTCAACGTCCCCATCGGCGACTCGCTTTCCACATGGCCCACGGAGTCAGCCACCGGCACCGTCGCCCCCCTTCCGTGCCCGGCCTCCGGGCGCGTGCGCAACGCCTCATGCACCGCCGCCAGCAACCCATCCGTATCCAATGGCTTGCGGAAATAGCGAAAAACGCCCAGGTCCGTCGCCTCCTGCCGCCCCTCGTCCGAACTGTAGGCCGTAATCATGATAACGGGCATACGCGGACGCCGCCGCCGCGCCTGCCGCACCAGGTCAAAACCGCTAATGCCGGGCAGCCGCAAATCCGTGATTAACAGATCATACGCATTCTGCTGCAGTTCCAGCATTCCTTCTTCCGCAGACGGCACACCCGTCACGCGATAGCTCTGATCAGATAGCTCCAATATCGAGCGCAGGAAAGACAGCATCTCGAAGTAGTCATCCACAACCAGGATATTCTTTTCTTCAGCCATTGGATTCTCTCGACAGCCGCCGGATGTGGGAAAGGCTCAACCGCATCAAGGCAAAAAAAAACAGGGGCAAGCACGCAGCTTGCCCCTAAGTAGCCGTCCGAAAACAACTTCACACTTTATCAGACGGGCTACTGACAAGCTGTCCGCACAATTCCGCCAACTTATCTGCGGACAGCTCCTGGTAACATGCGCAAATGACGCATCCGCGCTCCACTCACGTCGCCTCAATTTCGACGTGCCGCACAATCTTGCTCGCGCCTGGCTCGCCTGTCTCCAATAACCAGCAGGCCGCATAATGCAGATTGCCATAATCTTTCAGCACCGGCTCATCCTGAGAGCATTTATCGAAAGCCAACGGGCAACGTGTGTGAAAACGACAGCCACGCGGCGGATTCAGCGGGCTGGGCACGTCCCCTTCCAGAATAATGCGCTTGCGTTTGTAGGTAGGATCGGGCACGGGAATCGCGGACAGAAGGGCCTGTGTATACGGATGCAGCGGATCGGCATACAGGTCTTCGCGCGCGGCCACTTCCACGATCTTGCCCAGATACATCACACCTACGCGGTCGCTGAAGTGTTCCACCACGCTCAGATTATGCGCAATGAAAAGATACGTCAGACCAAATTCCGACTGGAGTTCTTTCAGAATGTTCAGCACCTGGGCTTGAATGGACACATCCAAAGCGGAGACAGGTTCGTCGCACACGATGAATTTGGGGCGGAGGGCCAGAGCGCGGGCGATGCCGATGCGCTGCCGCTGACCACCAGAAAACTCGTGCGGATAGCGACGGGCATGGTCGGCGCGCAAGCCAACGCGGGTGAGCATCTCCACGACGACGTCATACCGCTCCTGCGCGTTCTTCTTCGTGTGTACGCGCAATCCTTCGCCAATGCTCTCGCCGACGGGCATACGCGGATCCAGCGAGGAATACGGGTCTTGGAAGATAATCTGCATGTCGCGGCGCATCTTCTTCAAGTCCGCGCCGTTGAGGTCAAAGATGTTTTGCCCATCAAAAGTGACGGTCCCGCTTGTTGCCGGCAGCAAACGCAAAATCGTGCGTCCCACTGTTGTTTTGCCGCAGCCCGACTCGCCTACCAGACCAAACGATTCGCCTTCATAAATGAAGAAGGAAACATCATCCACAGCCTTAACCCAGGCTTTCACCCGTTGCAGCAAGCCAGCGCGTACGGGGAAGAATTTCTGCAAGTTCTTCACCTCTAACAGAACTCGTTTTTCTCGCTCGGGGCCTTGTTTTTTCTTATAGGACATGAGTCACGCCTCTCCTCTTACTCGTACAACCAGCAGCGCACTTTGTGGTTCGGCGCAATCAATTTCAATTGCGGCTCTTCCTGAGTGCAGATTTCCAATTCATTGCGCACGCGCTCAACACAACGGGGAGCAAACTTGCACCCTGGGGGCAAATCGGTCAAATTGGGGACGGAACCAGGAATAGTCGTCAACTCCTTGTCAGTCTGCCCCAAAACGGGCGTTGAGCCAATCAGGGCTGTTGTGTAGGGATGTTTCGGCGTCTGGAACAGGTCATAAACGGAAGCCTCCTCCACGATACGCCCGGCATACATCACATCCACCCGGTCGCACATTTCCGCCACGACGCCCAAGTCATGCGTGATCAGGATAATAGAGGTATCCATTTTAGAGCGGAGATTGCGCATCAAGTCCAAAATCTGCGCCTGAATCGTCACATCCAGGGCGGTGGTAGGCTCGTCGGCAATCAGCAGTTCCGGCACGCAAGCCAGGGCCATAGCGATCATCACACGCTGCGCCATACCGCCTGACAATTCATGTGGGAATGCTTTGATACGCGACTCTGGCTCAGGAATTCCCACCATCGTCAATAGCTCAATGGCCCGCTTTTCGCCCGCCTCTTTCCCCAGGTCCTGGTGAATAAAAAGCACTTCGGACAACTGCTCACCCACACGAAAGACCGGATTCAAACAACTTGTGGGTTGCTGGAAGATCATTGAGATACGATTTCCTCGAATCTTCATCATCTTGGATTCTGGCGTATTCACCAGATCCACGTTATCGAAGATGATATTCCCATCTACGATCTTCCCCGGTTGTCCTATCAGGCGCATAATCGAAAGCGAGGTGACGCTCTTGCCGCATCCCGATTCACCAACAATACCCAGTACCTCACCCCGTTTGACAGCGAAGTCAACGCCGTCTACAGCGCGAACAACACCGCCTTCAGTGAAGAATTGGGTCTTAAGCCCTTTTACTTCAAGGATGTTTTCCTTTTCCACTTGCCTACCCCTTTGTGTGAGAAAACTACAGCTTCAGGCGCGGGTCGAGGGCGTCCCGCAGACCGTCACCAAAGTAATTGAATGCCAGCGACGTGATGAAGATGGCAAATCCCGGATAGAAGGCCTTCCACGGCGCGGTGAACATGTCTTTCTGCACGTCTTGCAGCATGTTCCCCCACGTCGCCACCGGCTGCTGAATGCCAAACCCCAGGAAGCTCAACGCCGATTCGTAGATGATCACGCCGCCAAACCCCAGCGTGGCACTGACGATGATCGGCGGCAGCGCGTTCGGCAGCATGTGCCGCACGATGATGCGCAGGTCGGACAGCCCCAATGCTTTCGAGGCTTCCGTGAATTCCTGGTTGCGCAGGCTCAGCACCATCGCCCGCGCCAGGCGGCACGACCCGGTCCACCCCAGTGTCACCAGGATGAGGACGATGACCACCGCTTGCCCCCACTCCGGCTTGAGGAACGGGATGGAGACGTTCCGCAACAGCGCCGAGAGGGTCAACAGTAGCGGTAGCCCGGGCAGGATGATGATGAATTCCACCAGCCGCTGGATCAGGTTGTCCACCAGGCCACCGAAGTACCCGGAGACGGCTCCGATGAAGATGCCTATCGTTTCCTGGAAGATGGTCACGGTGAAGGCGATGAATAGGGAGAGTTGCCCCGCCAGCAGCAGCCGCATGAGGACGTCCCGCCCCAATTCGTCCGTCCCCAGCGGATGTTCCACCGAGGGCGCGGCGTTGCGGTTCAGCAGGTCTTGCGTGTCTCGCGTGTACGGCATGTCTTGCTTCTGCGCGTAGTTGTAGTAGGTGCGACTCCCCATCACCATCGGACCGACGACCACGGTCAGGAGCATCAGCAGAATGACCACCAGGCTGGCGGTCGCCAGGCGATGCCGGCGCAGCCGGTTCCAATAGGTCAGTAACAGGGGTTCGGGTTTGCTCGTCAGCAGGGCTTCCGCCTGCAGGGCATCTACGTCTAGTTCGGCTACGGACATGGTTCCTTCCTTCAGATTTTAGGTATGCGCTATGCGGTTTACTCGAAGCGGATGCGCGGGTCTACCACCGTGTACAGCAGGTCGCCCACCAGGGTGGCGACGACCACCAGGATGGCCGTGATGAACAGGTAGCCCATGACGATGGGCCAGTCGCTCTGCCCCAGCGCGGAGATGAACAACCGCCCCATCCCCGGGTAGTTGAAGATGGTTTCGGTGAGGATCGCCCCGCCGAAGATGCCCGGTATCTGGAACACGACGATGGTGATGAGCGGGATGAGGGCGTTGCGCGTGGCGTGTTTCAGAATCACGACCCGCTCGCTCAGTCCTTTGGCCCGTGCCGTGCGCACGTAGTCTTGCCGCAGTACTTCCAGCATCGACGAGCGCAGGAAGCGGCTCCACCCCGCCAGGTACAGCAGGCTGAGCATGATGGTCGGCAGGACCAGGTGGATGATGCGGTCCCCCAGTGACCCGGCGCTCACCCCTAGTACGTCCTGAATGCTGCCCGGCAAGATGCGCAGGTCCACCACGTTCCCCGTGGGGAAGAATGGCAGCCCCCAGTTCTTGAAGGTGAGTCCGAAGAGGATGACCAGCATCAGGCCAAACCAGAATGCCGGCATCGATATCCCAAAGAAGCTGAACGTCGTCACCGCATAGTCCAGCGCCGAGTACTGCCGCACGGCCGAGATGATGCCGATGGGCACGGCGATCAGCAACGAAAACAGCGTCGCCGAGGCCATCAGGATGGTCGTGTCCTTGATGCGCCCTTCGATGATGCCCATCACGTCCTGTCCCCGTGCCAGTTTCCACGACTTGCCCCAGTCCCCGCGCACGATCCCCCGCTGGCATGGATACCCCTTGCCCGGTTCTACGCCTTCGTTCGTCCCACCCGCATCCCGGCATTGTGCCAACTGGAAATCCGCCCACGTCCCCGTCACCGGCAGCGTCTTGGCGTTCCCCGGGTTGCCGATGGCGTTCCCCAATTCATCAACCCAATCTTCCCCCGCAACCCAGGTCAAATACCCCAGCCACACCGGCCGGTTCAGCCCCAGGTTCGCGCGCATCACGTCGATCTCGTGTTCCGTGAAGCGGGCGCGGCGGTCTCCGCCCAGGTTGATGCCGGACAACGGGTCGCCCGGTGCGGCTTGCAGCAGCACGTAGATGGCAATGGTGGCTCCGAATACCACCATGATCATCTGTAGCCCTCGTCGAATGAGATAATTCGTCATCTCTTTACCTCCAAACTATATGTGCTCTTGAAGATGGGCGTTAATGCCGGCATCTCGCGGAGTTATCGTTGCCATCAATGTCATGAGAGGGGGTCATCTTGGCGAATACGCCGACATATTGTAACCATATGAAGCTATTTGCCAAGCGATTTATTCCGTTTCCACAAGCCATCATACCGGACAGCGCGTGCGCGGGACCCACCGTACGGACGGGCCTGGACAGGAACAATCAGAGCGATATGGAAGCTGGAAGACAGAAGGAGAGCTTTCATGAAGAAAGATACAAATAAACCGGCAGGATGTAGCAGAATGCGACGATGCGAAATTTTAACCTATTACGTCGAAACTTCCAAAGTCTGTTTTTCCGTGGGAAAAGAAAAATGGCAGCACCAAACCTGGTGCTGCCATTCTCATTTAAGGCATCAAACCCCTGTCAAGAGCCTATTGGTTGAGATCGATCTCGAAGATGTTGTACAGCTCCGAGTTCTGGGTCGGGTCCACGCCGAAGTTCATGACTTCGGGACGGGCCGCGGCAACCTTCAGGCGCAGGAACAACGGAATCACAGGCACGTTCTCGGAGAAGATCAGCTGGGCATCCTTGTGATTTTGCTCATACTCGGCTGTACCCGGCAGAGAAGCCAGGGCCGCCTTGCAAGCCGTATCGTAGTCCGCATTGCTCCAACCCGTTTCGTTCGCGCCACCCCAACCGGCATAACCTTCTTCCGGTGGGCCGGGGATTTCGTCGGTGATGTACAGGTTGCAGGAGGGGTCCACACCGGTCAACCAGGCGAATTCGCCCAGGTCAAAGGTACGGCCAAACAGCGGGCCTTCGGGGCCGTCAGCGAACCACTCGCCGGCGGGCAGGTAATACAGGTCAATCTGAACGCCACAAGCAGACAGATTTTCCTTGAAGATCTGGGTCAACTGCTGACGCATTTCGTTGCCGGTGGTCGTGCCCAACGTCACGATGAAGTTCTCACCGGTGGTCGGGTGGTTGCGGAGACCGTCGCCATCCGAATCCGTGAAGCCAGCTTCGTCCAGAAGTTTGTTGGCGGCATCCACGTCGTACGGCCACTGTACGTTGTTCTGGTTGAACAGCGGGTGGACGCTGGGGATGTAGCTGCTGATAACTTCGGAACGGCCATAGAGGATGTTGTCCACCATGCTCTGGCGGTCGGTGCACATCGTGAAGGCCTGACGCACACGCACGTCGTCGAACCAGACGGTGCGGTCGTCGTAGGGCTGGATGTTGAAGTCAATGTGCTCAAACACCGTACCGGTCTGGAAGTAGGGCACCAAAATGCCATTGGCTTCCGCTTCAATCAAGAACGGGGATTGGCCGACGTCCATACCGTCCTGCGTACCAATGTCGCACTGACCGGCAAGCAACTGGGCAATGAGCTGGTTGGTATCGGGGACGAACTTGTAGGTGACGGTGTCCACGTAGGGGAGACCTTCGGAAGCACGATAGTAGTTGGGGTTCTTCACCAGGCTGATGTTGTCGCCGGCGACCCATTCAGTAATCATGAAGGGGCCGTCGCCCATGGGCATACGGGAGCTTTCTTCCGCTTCGTTCAGCTCGGCAGCGGTAAGACCACCCCAGGCGTGACGCGGCAGCGGCGTCCAGAAGTTGGTGAAGTATTGGGAGTCAAGATAGCCGGGCAGACCGCGCCATTCCACGGTCAGGTCGCCGGTGGCCGCATAGCTGGCCGTACGATCAATTGTGTATTTGGAGCTTTGCGTGTCGGGGTCGGAGGCGATTTCGAAGCTGTAGACGGAGTCATCAGCGCTCACGGGCGTGCCGTCAGACCAGACGCGCGGCTTGATGGTGAACTGGACAACCAACTGCTTCATTTCCACAGGGCTGCCGTCAAAGGCCACTTCTTCGTCATTCGCGTTCGTGACGGTGACTTCTTCGCCCCAGGCCACGGGGTTGACATCGGCGTCAACCACCATGTCGCCAGGATTGACGGTCACGGTTTCAAAGAAGGCATCGCCATCAGAGAGCGAAGGCACTTTCTCAATGCCCTGTGCCTGGTAGCCATAGGACAGCGTGGTGAGGTTGTTCTCATAAACGGCATGGAGAACGGCGCTCATGGCCAACATGCTGCCGCCATAGACGTAGAGGGTTTCCGGTTCCTGAGCCATGCAGACGATCAGGTCTTTTGGCTTGGCTTCCACCGGAGCGGCGGTCGGTTCCACTTCCACGATTTTTTCTTCGACAACCACGCGAGTTACCTCGACGGGTTGGCCTTCAACAACTACTTCTTCTTTGACTACGCGGGTCACTTCGACCGTTTCCGTGACGACCTCAGGCTGGCAGGCAGCGAGGACGACGGCGCCGAGGACCAAAATAGCCGCAATGACCCACCATCGTTTTACCATTTTCATAGTTTGGGTTCCTCCTTAAGAACGCACGTAACTCTGGTAAACAATTAGAGTGAAAATTGGGGTTTGTGCCCAGTTATCGCTGGCGATGGTTCTTGGGCCATCAGCCTGTACGATAATCTCAAAATAGTAGGGGGGTGCAGATTCATATCTGCTGTTTGTCCGCTGCGCGGCATGAACCTGGTGGCAGGCGCAGCTTCAGAGTGTGTTGCATGTGCCGGCATTTCAACCATCAACCGGTCTCTATTCCCAAGCCACACAAACCGATTCGTTTTGTGAGAGCGCACCAATTAGGATTTGGGTTGGTACACACATTCTGGATTCAATACTATTAGAAACGGTGGGCAAAAACAAGGCAACAAAACGGCTTATTAGTGGCTTTATGGTGACATTTGGGTGACATTACTCGTTTTTGAGCCGGATTGGGCATTCCAAATGGACTTGAAAAGGTCATATCGGTGACAGTCGGGGTTGTTCGCTCAAACGCGCCGACGCCAGAATTCCGCGCCGTGGCGGGAAATTGCTACAATTCTGAAAAGAAAACCCCCGCGGCGACGGCAGCGTATCCGCCCGCGCCCCACTACCACGGAGCATACGATGACGGCTGCAACGGCTTCACCCAGACAATTCTCCCGGCGGGACATGCTGCGACTGCTGGCCGGAGGCAGCGCGGGCTTCCTGGTGGCGGCCTGTCGCCCCCCAAATCCGCCGCCAGACGCAACCACTCTCCCTACGCCAGCGGCAAGTGCGGCGGCAGCCACAACCACGCCCGCCGCGGCAACGGCCACACCCCCTTCGCCCCCGCCCTGGCAACCGCCAACGACCACGCGCATCACGCCGAATGAGGACTTTTATACACTCAAATACAATCCGGAACCACCGCCAGACGTGGACGTGGCGAGCTACCGCCTGGAAATTATGGGCGTGGTTGATCGGCCCTTGTCTCTATCATTGGCGGAGATCATGGCTTACCCATCCGTTATCCAGATGCGCACGCTGCAATGTATCAGTAATCCGGTGGGGGGGAACTTAATCGGCAATGCGATGTGGAAGGGGGTGCGGATGAAGCAGTTGTTGGCGGATGCCGGCATTCAATCCCCCACCCACCACCTCAAACTCGAATCCCTGGATGGCTACGACACAGGCATCCCCGCCTCCCTGGCCCTGGACGAAAACGCCCTCCTCGTCTACGAAATGAACGGAGACCCCCTCCCTGCCGCGCATGGCTTCCCCCTCCGCTGCCTCTGGCCTGGTCGCTATGGGCAAAAACAACCCAAGTGGCTGCACCGCGTCACCGTGCAGCGCACGCCGCACCTGGGGCACTGGGAATCACAGGGCTGGAGCGACGAGGCGCGAATCAATCCCACGGCCATTATCGAAACACCCCCCGAAAACAGTACGCAGTCGCCCGATTTTTACGTCGGCGGCATCGCCAATGCCACGGATGTGGGCCTGGAGGGGGTGGAGGTGAGCCTGGACGGAGGCGCGACATGGCAGCAGGCGGAGCTGCTGCGCGGACCGTCGTCGCTAGTTTGGACGCATTGGTGGGTGCGCGTGCAGGGGGGAAATGCCGGCACTTACCGCATCCTGGCTAATACAACGGACAATGCCGGCAACGATCAATCCCTCCCTGGTCGCGCCAACCGACTGCTGGGCGGCGCCTTCCCTGACGGCGTCGATGAAATGCAGCAACTAACCATTCGCGTCATCGGCGCACAAGGATAAAAACCGCGCGGGCGGCGGAAACAAAAAGAGCGGCAAACGCTGATCGTTTGCCGCTCTTTCTTTTTTAGCGCATGACCTGCCGCCACAAGCATCTGCCACGGCAAGTCAGCCTACTTTAACACATTAGGGCTGCTTCAGGTCGATCTCAAAGATGTTGTACAACTCTGAGTTCTGCGTCGGGTCCACGCCAAAGTTCAGCACTTCGGGACGGGCCGCGGCCACCTTCAAGCGCAGGAACAACGGGATAACGGGCACGTTCTCCGAGAAAATCAACTGCGCCTGCTTGTGATACTGCTCGTACTCCGGCGTACCCGGCAACGAAGCCAGCGCCGCCTTGCAAGCGACATCATAGTCGGCATTGCTCCAACCCGTTTCGTTTGAGCCGCCCCAGCCAGCCTTATAACCCTCTTCCGGTGGGCCAGGGATCTCGTCCGTGATGTACAGGTTGCAGGACGGGTCCACGCCCGTCAACCAGGCAAACTCGCCCAGGTCAAACGTACGGCCAAACAGCGGACCATCCGGACCATCGGCGAACCACTCGCTCGCGGGCAGGTATTCGAGTTCGATGTCAATCCCGCACTGGATCATGTTCTCCTTGAAGATTTGCGTCAACTGCTGGCGCATCTCATTGCCGGAAGTCGTACCCAGGTTCACTTTGAAGTTCTCGCCCGTGGTCGGGTGGTTGCGGATGCCATCGCCATCCGTATCCAGGAAGCCGGCATCATCCAGCAATTTGTTGGCGGCGTCCACGTCGTACGGCCACTGCTTGTTGTCCTGGTTAAAGAGCGGATGGACGCTGGGGATGTAGCTGCTGATCACCTCGGAACGGCCATACAGGATGTTATCCACCATGCTTTGCCGATCAGTACACATGGTCATCGCCTGGCGCACGCGCACATCATCAAACCAGATAATGCGGTCGCCACCGCGTGCCGTGGAGTCCCAGGGGTCAATGTTGAAGTCGATGTGCTCAAACACGGTACCCGTCTGGAAGTAGGGAACGAGAATGCCGCTGTTTTCCGCTTCAATGAGGAACGGGGCCTGCGTCACGTCCATGCCATCCTGCGTGCCAATGTCGCACTGCCCCGCCAGAAGCTGGGCAATCAACTGGTTGGTATCCGGAACGAACTTGTAGGTGACGCTGTCCAGGTAGGGCAGTCCTTCGGAAGCGCGGTAGTAGTTGGGGTTCTTCACCAGGGTGATATGGTCGCCGGCGATCCATTCGGTCACCATGAAGGCGCCATCGCCCATCGGCATGCGGGAACTCTGTTCCGCTTCCAGCAACTCAGATGCAGTGAAGCCGCTCCAGGCGTGGCGCGGCAGAACCGGCCAGTTGGCGGGACCATTCAGATAGTATTGGGAGTCCACAAAGCCGGGAAGACCGCGCCAGATTGTCGTCAGGTCATCCTTGGCCTCGTAGCTGGCGGTGCGGTCAACCTGGAATTTGCCGCGCGGTGTATCCGGGTCGACGGCCAATTCATAGCTGTAGACGGAGTCATCAGCCGTTACAGGCGTGCCATCAGACCAGATGCGCGGTTTCATGGTCATTTCGACGACCATTTGTTTCATTTCCACCGGAGTGCTGCCATCGAAGGTCACTTCGTCGCCGTTCGCGTTCAGGACAACGAGGCCCTCTTCCAGAGTGGTGGGGTTGTTGTCTTTGTCCATCACCTTGTCGCCAGCGTTGACGGTGACTGTCTCGAAGTAAGCATCTCCATCAGCAATCGAGGGGATTTTCTCCACGCCCTGCGCCTGATAGGCGTAGGAAAGCGTGGTGACGTCGTTCTCATAGATAGCGTGCAGAACGGCGGATTGCGCCAGCATGTTGCCACCGTAAACGTACAACGTTTCCGGTTCCTGCGCCATGCAGACGATCAGGTTCTTCGGTTCGGCAGGCACGAGCGCCGGGGTCGGTGTCACTTCAACTTGCTCCACGACCACGCGCGTCACTTCTTGGGCCTGCCCTTCCACCATCACTTCCTCGGTAACGACGCGGGTGACTTCAACCGTCTCCTTCACCACTTCCGGCTGGCAGGCGGCCAGGATGAGTACACCCATTGCCAGGATTGCCACAATAAGGGCAAATCGTTTGTACGAAAGCATCTTTTCCTCCGATTAGTTCAAATGGGATGGTACCGCTTGCGCGCGGCCATCACAATACGGGATGGGAACGGATTGTCCCCGTTCCTGAGTCTAGGGTGCGCGTTTTGCCGGCATCGCAAACCGCCACCAATACGCGCAAAACAAAGCTGTCTTCCACATCAACAAGAAAGTCCATCAATTGCGCGCATCACCTCCTACAAGAAAGTCGGCCGCGGGGACCTGGGTCCAACATGTCCCCCGCTCCACAACCCAACACCCTGCTATTCAGGGCGCATGATAAGGACAATAAACATTATACGATGGTGTCATCTTAGTGTCAATAGGGTTTCCATGAGAAAAATAGATCGAGATATTTTATCTATTTTTCTTTATAAGATGTCTATTAAGTGTCATTTCGGTGACTTTTTCCTGACGCCGCTCGCGCCTGCCGAACGGCGCGCGGACGCGACGAGCGAGGCATGGCAACGACCGTCGTTCCCCTCGTAGTGCGCCACCAGGCAGGCACGCTTACGGTGTTCAACAAAGTGGACTATCGCTCAAATGTGGAAGTCTACGGCTCCGGAGAGACGGGCCGGGTTCAGCCCCAATAGCGTCGCCGATTCAGCGGCGGAAACCGGTATCGGCCAATCAGTGAAGAAGAATCGAGCATCTGCCCTGCCCTACGGATAGACAAGGTTCATGCTGCCGCTGGCGTCTGTCTGCCCAACGACGGTCAACTCCACCCACCAGACGTCTCCCGCCCGCCATTGGTCAGGCAGCAGGCGGTAACTGAGCGCCAACGGGGGTGGTCCCGTCCGTTCGGCGTAGGGCGTTATGTGCCCGGGTCCAAAGATCCGCAGCGAAAGTGCCTCTGGGGTAATGCCGCTCCAGGTTGTGCGAGCCACAAGCACGCCGACGCCTGCCGGCATTATCACGCTAATCTGGCTGGCATTCTCCGGCGTCAGCAGAAATTGGTCGGTCAGGGGGCCGCCTGACGGATAGAGTAGGGTCAATGAGGCGTCGGCGGCGGCGCTGCCGGCATTTTCAATCACCACATCCCACGCACGCCCCAGCCCCAGGTCCCCATCCGTGAGCGTGTAGACAAACTGGAGCGGGCTGCCGCCATTCGCCTGCGCCGCCACCGCGCCCGTCTCCGGGTTCACCAGGCGCACGTCGAGTTCTTGCGGCCCGCCATCATTCCAACTAAGCGTGAGGCTGATGGGGCCTGCTGCCGGCATAAGCAAGCTATAGCGGCGCTGACCAGAAAGGAGACGTAGACCGTGGTCCCACGTTTGCAACTGCTGCACGACCAGCGTCGGCGTCGGCGTCGGCGTTGGGGTTTGCGTGGGCGCAGGCGTAGGCGTGACCGTGGGCAAGGGCGTGCGCGTGGGCGTGGGCGTAGCGGTTTCGGCGATGGTGGGATTTCTGCCGGCATCCACCTCCGCCCCATCCGCCATCCCATCCCCATCACTATCCGCCCGCAGCGGGTCGGAATGAACCTCATTCACCTCCACCCCATCCGTCAGGCCATCCCCATCCGTATCCGCCACTTGCGGATTCGTCCCCAACTTCTCCTCCTCCCCATTGGCGAGGCCATCCCCATCATCATCCCCCAACTGGCGGGCCATCTCCGCCGTGGCCGTTGCCGCGGCTGCCGCGTCTGCTTCCGCCTGGGCCGTGGCCAGGGCGGCCATCGTAGCCGTGGTCTGCGCCGCCACGGCCCGCTGCGTACTCGTCGCCGCCGCCTGTTGCGCCGCCACCTGCACCGTGGCCGCCGCCGCCACATCCCGCTCCCGCACAAAAGAGAGCAGCGCCGCCGCGGACAGGCAGGCCGCCACCAGCAGCACCAGAACGACGGCAATCAACCATGCCGGCAGCGGCCAGGACCGACCTGAAGAGGCAACTGGGGGCGCGGGCGCGGGCGTGGACGCGGGCGGCGCGGGCGCGGGCGCGGCCGCTACCGCCGCAGATGCTGACGCAAACCAGCGCAGCGTACAGGGGCCAAGTCGTAGTGGAACGCCCGGTGGCCATGGATGCGGATTATGGGGATCCAGAGGCTCTTCCCCCAGGCGCGTGCCGTTGGTGCTGCCCAGGTCGGTCACATGCCAGCCGGCGTCGGTTCGTTCCAGGCGCACGTGCATACGCGAGATACCGTTGCCCGCCAGCACAATCTGGTTCTGCTCGGCCCGCCCCACGGTCAAAGCAGCCTGCGTCAGAGGTATCGTCTGCGCGGGCTGATCGCTGCACTCAACGACCAACCGCTCCCCCGGTAGCGGGGAAACCGGCGACTCCGGCAGCAACGTCGGCGGGGGTTCCGGCGGCATCTGGCGCGAGGCGGAGAGGCGAACGGAGGCGGTCAGGCTCAACATCGGCCCCACCGCCGTTGGCGGCGCGGCCACATCCAACCCATCCCGCTCGCGCGCCAGTTGACGCAAGGCGGCGGCCAGTTCCGCGCCCGTCTGGTAGCGCGCCAGCGGGTCACGGGCAATCGCCCGGCTGATCAGCGCGGCAACGGGCGCGGGCAGGTCCGGGCGCACGGTTTGCGGCGGCGGCGGCGTCTCGCGCAGGTGTTTCACCACGGCGTCCGTGGGCGATTTGATCTGGAACGGCAGCCGCCCCGTAGCCATCTCATACAGCATCACGCCCACGGCGTAGAGGTCGGCGCGACCATCCACGGCTTCGCCCAGGATGTGTTCGGGCGCCATGTAGGAAAGCGTGCCCAGCATGGTTCCCGATTGGGTGCTGAAGTCGCCTTCCAGAATTTTCGCCAGGCCAAAATCGGCGACGAGGGCGCGAATGGGCGGCTCTTCGGCGCGCTCGGATCGTTCCAGCGGTTGTAGCAGCACATTGTCCGGTTTGATGTCGCGGTGGACGACGCCCTGGCGATGGGCGTAATCGAGGGCATCGGCAACCTGAGCCAACACCCAAAGCCCTTCACGTAAATCAATCCACTGCGCCTGCTCCTGTGCCTGGCGCAGCGCCGCACGCAGGCTAAGGCCGGGCACGTAGGCCATGACCAGGTAGAGTAATTCCTGGTAGGAGCCGAAATCGTAAACGCGCACGATGGCAGCATGATCGAGGCGAGCGGCAACTTGCGCTTCTTTCCAGAATCGCTGGCGGAATTCCGGTTCGCGCCCCAGATGTTCGTGCATCACTTTCAGGCTGACGAGGCGGGTGAGGTTGAGGTCGTAGGCGAGGTAGACGGCTCCCATGCCCCCCTGCCCCAACAGGGCGTCAATGCGATACCGTTCGATTTGTTTGCCGACGAGATTGCTCATGTGGTTTCCGTCTTGATTCTTGGAGAATGAACCAATCTTGGGGAGGGTTTGTTCTATACCATCTGGTTAGACGCGCGGCGGGGCCGTTTGGTTCCCCCGGCTACAGTTCTCCCCGGCGCAGGGCGTGAATGAAGGGTTCGTAGGCGGTGGTGTCGGCGTTATGCCGGCATCTGACAAAATAATCCTGCACAATCCGCGCCTGCGCCTCGCGGTTGAAGTACCCCGGCCCCTGACGCGCCTCATAGGCCGCCACCAACCCGGCCACCCCGCCGTAGTCATAGCACGCCGGGCCGTCGCGCCACTGCGCCAGGATGGCCTCCGTCATGTACAGCGTGCCAACTTTCTCGTACTGGTAAACGTGCGTCAGTTCATGCATCAGCAGGGGCAAATTGGCGCGTGTATGCCGACCCGACCGTGGCAGATGGATGGTATGCCAGGTGGCGAAGGCGCGTTCGCCATTTAAATGGAATATCAAGGAAAGGATGCCCCCTGTCGATACGCGCACGTCCTGATAGCGGAGGCCGTCCCAGCCAAACAGAGTGGCGGCAGCGGCGACCTCCATACTGGTCAAGGGCGTCGTATGCGCAAACCAGCGCAGCAGCGCCTGCGCTATCTCCGGGCCGCCAACCAGGTCGAAAAGCTGGACACCCAGGCGATGCAGCGTGGTGAGCGGGGGCATTGGCGCGGCAGCGCGCCGCCAACGCACAGCGGCGGCAGCAGTTACCTGCAGCCGCCGCCACCGCACTGCCCCATCTCGCCAGAGATTCCAGGGCCAGAGCCAGCTATCTTGCAGCCTTTTCGCCAGCCATGTGATGGCGCGTTGCGCCTTATCCGCCCACATGGGCATAATCATACCCGCGGCGGACAATGCCTGCCAATCAGCCAGCCAGCCGTCGTCCGTCAGTTGCCGGATTTAACGTTGATGCTGCCTGAACCCTGCCTGATGACGAGAGTAAGCTGGTTGGCGCTGTCGCCATAACCCTCGGTTTCCCAGACGGGGTTATCTTCGTCGTTGTCGATCTGGTTCAGCCGACCGCCGGCGTTGAAACCACCGCTGCCGCGATTTACTTCCATGCGGAGTTGCATGGAATCGGGTAGGTGGATGGTGACAGAGCCGGAACCGCTATTGATCTCAATTTCGTGCCGCCCAGATGCCGGCAGCGTCATTGTCACGCTGCCCGAACCCAGGTCAAAAGCAGCATCATAGTCGCCATCGGCCATAACGACTTGGGCATGGCCAGAACCGCCATTCATGTCCAGGTAGGTCACCTGCAGGCCGCGCATGTCCAGGTCAACGGCGCCAGAGTTAACGCCGAGGCGCAGATCAAGTGACACGTCCGGGCTGAGGCCAATGTCCCACCGCTGCGCCTCATTCCAGGAAAACCAGGTAGCCGGGTTGAAGACAAAGCCGCCGGCATCTTCCGTGGCCAGGTCAATGGTGGCTTTGCTGCTGGCACTGCTCGCGTCAAAGTTCAGCCGATTCCCATACGTCACTTCGCCCTTGATCACGCTGGCGCTGTCACTGAGCGCGTACAGGTCCGCCCCCGGCGCGCCGAAGTCAATACGCACATCCGCGCTGCTCACATCGGCGCTATACTCAATCGGCTCCCGATGCAGTTCCGGGACCGATGGGGTAATACCAAAACGGCTAAACACGGTATCGCTGGAACTGAGAAGAACGTAACCAAAAACAGCCACGGTGAGGAGGGCCACGATCAGGCTAAGGAGAGATCCGAACGGGCGCGGGGCCTGACGCACGATGATGTTGATGCCGCCGAAAACCAGCAGCAGCGGCCACAGTTGCAGCGCCGCCACCCAGTTCAGATTGGACACGATGCCCAGATTTTGCAGCAAGAAGTACACGCCAACGCTGATCAACAAAATCGGGCCAAACATGGACGGCGAATGCCGCCTGACATAAACGGGTCTCACGCTTTTTTCTTCTTGTTTTAACTCGGTCATGCTACTGCTCCTTCGGGAAAAGCTGTCAACGACTGGCAGTTGACGGTTGCTAGTTGACAGTGGGTCGGCCTGGTTAGCGAAATGGCGAAACCCACCGCTGTTGTCGGGAAAAGACGTAGAAGACAAGAGGCCGCGCCAACAATTCCCGCAAAATTGGTAACTGCTAAGCCAGATTGGACCAATTTTCTCTGGTGAAATTGGTCCAATCTCCAGAGAGCGTTAGTAGTTACCAAAATTGTCTATAAAGGATGGGCGAACTGGCAAGCGAGTGACGGCCCCTATCGGGCCGCGCACCCACAATATCAATACGCAGCCAGTCCGGATTCGTCGCGCAAACCACGTTTCTGTTATGGCGAACATGGCGACAATGGTGATTCCACCACTTTGTGGTAACTGCTAACCCTCTCGTGGGCTGAGCTTGTCGAAGCAGATATTGCCTTCGGCAGGCTCAGGCAACGGGCCAGGTAGTTACTCATCAAGGAGCATACCTGTTTTTGTTGTCAAGGAACGGCAATTAAATCAAACTGACGATGCAATTCCGTGCTTTATTTCGTCGTTAGTCCTAAGCGGAGAAGGACCAACTGATATTGGGGTTGGGGACAACGAGATCGGGACTATGACACTCTTTATCGATATGACGAGTTAATGTCCGTACACGGCTCGCCGGTAGAGGGCTTCGATTTCGTCTACGTGCGCGGCGATGGTGCGCACGGGTTGGATGCCCAGGCTGAGCTGCACCAGCCGCTCGCGGTCTTGCGCCAGCGTCAGCAGGGCGGCGCGCAGGGCGGCGCTGTCACCGGGGGGAACGAGGAGGCCATCCACGTTGTGCCGTACGCGCTCGGCCAGCGCCCCCAGGTTGGAGGCGACCACGGGTACGCCGGCGGCAAATGCCTCCTGGATGACCAGCGCGGCAGTTTCGTACCAGAGGGAGGGGACGACGAGGACGTCCAGGTGGACGAGTTCCTGCCATAATTGTTGGCGGTCTACCTGGCCCGCGAAATGGATGGGGGCGCGGGGGGCCATTTGCCGCAGCGCGCGCGCATAGTCAGGATAGGCGGCCATGTTGCCGTAAATGGTGAGTTGGACGGCGTTATCGGGAATGCCGGCAACGGCCTCGACGAGAACGTGTACCCCTTTTTGCCAGGCGATGCCGCCGACGTATCCTACGTGAAGGTTGCCGGTTGCGGGTCGGGTGCGTGCCGGCATTTTTCGTGGCAGCGCAATCCCATGGGGCACAACCATGATCCGCTCCTCCGGCAGCCCCAGTTCGCCATACAATGCTCGCACAAACCGCGTCGGCGCAATCAAGCGGCTGGCACCCTCCCAGACAGGACGCAGCCGTGCGGCGCGCATGGCCAGCAGCGGAACCAACGCCGGAGAAAGCGGCCACAAACCACCCCGCCCCGCGCGCGCCAGCGCACAGCGCGCACAGTTCAACCACAGACGCGGCCCCGCGCAAATGGTTTCATCGTAGTTCGTGACCAACTGCGCGTTGGCGCACACCCACCAGAAGTCGTGCAGCGTCAGTAAATAAGGAAGTCCGCGCCGCCGCAATTGTACCGGCAACGAGGCGGGTAATCCCAGCAAATGCTGCACGTGAACCACATCCGGCTGCTCCTCGCGCAGCACCTGCGCCAGCGCCGCATCCAGCAATTGGTCGCCAAACGTCGCCAGGAAGCGGCCCGTGGGCGTCACCGGACGCGATGTTGCCGCCCAAACCCGCGCCCCGCCCGGTTCGCGCCATCCCTCCAGGGAGGCTTCCGCGCCGTCGCGCCGGAAAAACACGGCCACATCGTGACCACGCGCCACCAACTGCGCCGCCAACTGCTGCGTGTACAATTCCGTGCCGCCCACGTAGTCGGGCGGGTATTGGTGAACGAGGTGAAGAATGCGCATGAGGGAGGGAATAATGAATGGGTAAATGAGATGGGACTAATTTTCTCCGGTGAAATTGGTCCCATCTCCAGAACGCGTTAGTAGTTACGGAAAATTGTTGAATGATTGCCGTCAGGAGAGACTGGAATAGTTTGGGAAACGACGCCAGTCTGGGACGGGAATCCGATGCTATTTTTCTTTCGTCACGACGGCGCGGTACAGGTTCTCGATCTGGGGCATGACGCGGTCCCAGGTGTGGCGTGCGTACACTTTGGCCTGGCCGCGCTGGCCCAGCCGATGGGCCAGGTCGGGTTGGTGCAGCAGGCGGGAAATGGCCGCCGCCAGGGCCGCCGCGTCGCCAAAGGGCACAAGCAACCCATCTTCCCCGGCGACAATCACGCCCTCCTTGATGCCCCAGGCGTCCGCGCCGATGACGGGTTTGCCGTAGAGCCACGCTTCCAAATAGGTGATGCCAAAGGAATCGACGCGGGAGGGCATCACAAATATATCACAGGCGGCGAGTAAGTCGCGCCGGGTGGCGTCATCAACGGGACCCAACACGAGGATGCGTTCCCGGTCGGCGTCGGGCAGTTGGTTGAGGTAGGATTGAAAGGGGGCGGTGGAAATGCCGGCAAGTACCAACCCCACCTGCTCCCCTTCCCGCCACAACAACCGCGCCGCCTCCACCGTCTGCACCGTTCCCTTGTCCACCGACATCGTGGACAACGACAACAGCAATGGCTGCTTCACGCCATGCCGCCAGCGCCATCTTTCGCCATGCCCCCCCAACACGTCCGCCGCATTGACACCCGTTCCCATCACGGGTAGGCGGGCGACAGGAACACCCCGCCGCGCATAAAACTGCTGTTCCGCCGCCGTCATCATCACTGCCGCCTGGCCGGCACGCACCAGGGCGACCTGGTGGCGCATGGTGTAGAACTGGCTGATGGGATCGCTGCCGGGTGTGGGACCGGCGCCGAGATGGGTAAGCGGATGGGTTACGAATGGCAGGCGGCGGCGGCGAGCCAATTGCCAGCCGGCTTCGAGGAAGGTTTCGTAGCAGATGTTGACACCGACGACCAGGTCGAATGGGTCCGTGGTCGTGTTCAGCCAGTGGCGTAATGCCGGCACTTTCGGCGTCCACCGCGCTACTCTATGCGAAATAGCAACAGGCAACGGGCGTATCCGCGACAGCAGCCACAACAACCGCCGCGCGGCATCATAGCTGGCAGGCATTCCGGGCAGATGACGCACGGGAAAACGCAAGATCCGCACCCCCTCATGCACCTCCTCCGCCGGCGAGATACGCGGCAAATCCGGCTGCCAAAACAGTTCAAAGCCCCGCGCATCCGTCGTCAGCACGGTCACATCGTGCCCTGCCGCCGCCAGCCGCCGCGCAATCTCGCCCAGATGCCGTTCCGCGCCGCCGTGGGCCGGATAATATCGCTGAATCAGGTTCAAAATACGCATGTTTAGGAGTGGCGATGAAAAAAGATGTGCATTGCCAGCTTGAAGTAGCGGTAAGGAAATGACTTCGTCATCTTATTTAAGTCCGCTCCCTGACAGGAGATGGTCAGGCGTCAGCAGGCCAATGCGTAGGCCGCTTCCACGCGCCGGGCCACTTCGTCCCAGGTGTACGTGGTGAGATTTTTCCGCCGCCCCGCCTCCCCCATGGTCCCGGCGCGGTCCGGCTGCGCCAACAGATCGCCTATCGCCCCGGCCAACCCGGCCACGTCGCCATAATCAATCAGCAACCCGTTTTCGCCGTCGTCAATGACACCGGGGATGCCGCCGGCGCGCGCGCCAATGACGGGGCGGGCGTGCTGCCACGCTTCCAGCAGCACCAGGCCCAGGGCGTCGGTGCGCGAGGGGAGCAGCAACATGGCGCACGCTTCCAGGAGGGCGTGCTTCTCTGTTTCACTAACCGGGCCTAGATGGTAAATGGCGGTCCTGTCCACCGCGGGCAGCCGGGCGATAAAACGAGTGAATTCGGGGGTGGCGGTTCCGGCCAGGACGAGGGATATGGATCGACCGGCGCGGCGCAGCCGCAGCACGGCGCGGGCGGCGTCCAACGCGCCTTTGTCCGCGTTGGCGCGCCCCAAGAAAAGGGCGAAGGGCGTGGGCAGGAGGAAGCGGGTCAGGGTGTCTGGTGGCAAAGCGGGCGGTTGGGGATCGATGCCCGCGCCAATGACGCGCAGATGCCGGCAGGAAATGCCGGCATCTCGCAAACCCGCGGCAGTGGCCTCCGTCAAAGTGAGGATGGCGTCGGCGGCAGCCAGCAGGCGGCGCTGATGCGGCATGGTGACGTAGCGGGCGACCAGGGCGTTGACACCGGGGCCGATGTGGGCGTAGGGGGTGAGGAAGTAGGGGAGGTGGTGAATGCCGGCATAATGCCGGCCGGCCAGCGCCGGATACTCCCAGGAAAGATTGAAAGCGTGTACCACGTCGGGGATGGGGAGCCGTGCCAACACCTCATCCAATCCCACCAGCGGCGGGAAAGCGCGGGCCAGGCGCTCCAGCCAGCCCGGCGGCACGGCGGGCAACAGCGAGATACCGGCCATAATGCGGCGACGCGCCATCAGCGCCGCCCGCCCACCGGTGATGGGTCGCAACGAACAACGCATAATCGTAACCCCATCATTTGCCGGCAGGTCCCGCGCCGCGACGGAAACGCCACGCCAAAAATCAGCTTCAGCCGCGGCGGCGCTGGTGATGACGGTCAGTTGATGTCCACGTTGGCTGAGGATGTGCGCGAGGGATTGAACGTATCGTTCGCCGCCACCGGGAACGGGAGGATAGGCGGGGGTGAGAAAGAGCAGGCGCATGAGGGGAATAGTAGCCGCCTTGCCCCATTTTGGCGAACGCTTGAAGGTGTACCAGGAGACCTTCCCAGAAGCTACGTCAAGATAGCTTCTGGGAAGGTGATTGTTCATTTTCGGACAATCACGGATGAAAGATACCCGGCGTATACACGTCGCTGATTGTGCCCAGATGTAGCGTGACCGGGAGCGTAGCGGGACTGCCGGCAATGGGCGCGCCTCCCACGCTGGCATGGATGTCCACCTCGCCCACGGCCGTCACGCCTTCTTCATATTGGTACACCACCACCGTCACCGTCACCTCCGCCGTGCCGCCGGACGCAATCGTCCCAGACGATGGCGACGCCCACAGTCCCGACCCGACGGTGGAGATGGACCAGGATATGGTCTCTTCAGACATGTTAGGAATCACGAGCGTCTTTTGCGCGTTTCCTGGCTCGCCGATTCCATGCAGCAGCGTGATGTCATCCACGCCCAAATGCAGGCGCGGCGGCGCGGGGATGGCGCTGGTGCGCTGCGCATTCCGCTTGAACAGCGGCCAATCCGCCGCGGATGTGGAGCTATCCAGGTCAAAGGCATACACGATGCTGTTTTGGGCGATCAGTTCCAGTCGGCCATCGCCGTCAATGTCGCCCACGGCGGGGCTGTTCAGCAGGGGGCCATACGTGTAGTAGATGGGGCGGGTATTGTTCGGGAAATCGTCCCCCGTCAACTGCTGCCCATCTCCATCAATCACGGTAACGGTCCAACTGTTGTTGAGGAAGATCTCCATCTTGCCGTCTCCATCATAATCGCCCAGGACGGGACTCTGGTCAAACGTGACGCCGGTTTGCCCCTGCTCGCGGCGCGGCGTCATGGGGAAACCGGGAACGGGCTGCCCGTTGGCGAAGAAGGCATACAGCCTGGAGTCAAACGTGGGTACGATGATTTCCGGTGCGCTGTCTCCGGCAATGTCCCCAATCACGGGAGAAGCCGGCGAAAGGCCGCTGAGTTGTTTCGGCCAGCCGGGGAGGGAATTCCCGTGGCGATCCCAGCCATTGAGGACGAAGCCATTGGTAGGGTGGGAAGGGCTGTTCTGGTTGTAGAATGTGCCCGTGCCCACGAAGATTTCCGGATAGCCGTCGCCGGTGACATCGGCAATGGCCGGCGTGGATTGGATGATTTCCAGAATGTATTGGGGAAAGCCGGCGAGGAAGGAGCCGTCTTGCTGTAAGCCGTAGAGGGAGCCGCCACAGTAGCCCGCGGGGCGTCCTGCCGGAGGGGCATAGGGACAGGTCCAACCGTGGGCGTTGCCACCATAGCGGGAATCGTAGCCGCCCTCGTCCGTGCCGACGAAGATGTCGGGCAGGCCATCGCCGTTCACGTCCGTGACGGCTGGCGAACTCCAGACGGTGTCCGCCAGCGCGCCGTTGAGGTTGGTCCAGTCGGGCAGGCGGCTGTAATGGTAGCTGGAGGGGGGAAAGCCGGGCAGGAGGGAACCGTCGGGGTTCCAGGCGTAGAGGCGTTTGTCAAAGCCACCGGCGACGATCTCCAACTGCGGGTCGTTGTCCAGGTTGACCAGGGCGGGGGTGCTGTAGATGCTGTCGCGGCAGCCATCGCCGTTCTGGTCGTAGGATTGGCGGGGCCAGCCGGATCGGATGGAGCCGTCGTTTTCCAGGACGATCATGCCACCATGGTGTACGGGGCCGCATTGG
The DNA here is from genome assembly GCA_020634515.1 of Ardenticatenales bacterium. Classification (NCBI taxonomy): domain Bacteria; kingdom Bacillati; phylum Chloroflexota; class Ardenticatenia; order Ardenticatenales; species Ardenticatenales bacterium. The sequence continues at coordinate 340,107 of JACKBL010000003.1, forward strand.
TCGGCGGTTGCGCCGACGCCGACGACGATTTCAGGCAGGCCGTCGTTGTCTATGTCGGCGACGGCGGGGGATGAGGCTATTTCGTGTGTACCTGCCGGCATTCCAAACGCCGGCGCCACGTCTCGTACCCACAAAACCGCCCCGTTGTTGCGGATCGCCACCACATACCCCTTATTCGTCCCGACCACGATGTCTGGCAAGCCGTCGCCGTTCAAATCCGCCAGCGCGGGCGAACTGAAGTGGCAATGCGTGGTCCCATTGCTGCACGAGCGACTGTAGGCGCTCAGGTTTACTTCCCATTTGCGGGGGGCTACGCCAGCACCAGGATCGGGTGCGCCGGAATAAGTGACCGGAATGTTCAAGAAAGCCATGAAGAGGATAAGGCTGAGAAAAATCAGTCGTGTCTTAGAATTCATATACGTCCCATCTCGAGTTGTCAGGTTTTCAACAGCACGCAAGGCTGGACAATCACTTGTCTCGATTTGTGGGAAGCATAGGGGATGGATTGCAGTTTCCGTGTAAAGCACAACACAGCCCCAGGCAAGGTGCGTGGGACTTTGGTCACGACCTGCGTCATGGTGTCTGCATCGTTTTGCCGGCAAAAAAGGGGCTTTACAAAACAAGTAGGCGACTGGTTAGCGGCTCTCGCCTACCGCGATAGGGCAAGGAAACGGAATTGCCTCGTCAGTTGGGTCCGCCATTCACACTCAGCGCGTCACCAGCGGCGTGTAAACGGTATGAATGTCGCCGACAATGAGCGTCATGGGAACCAGCGTGGGGCTGCCAACAGCAGGATAGTCGCCGGCAGTGGCCGTAAGCACCAGCGCGCCCAACGTGTACACGCCTTCGGTAAACACCTGTTCCGGCGAAATGGTCACGGCAGTGGCATCACCCGGCGAAAGCGTACCACTACTGATGGACAAGGTAATGGCGGCAGGCGGCTGCGCTTGCCACGCCAACAGATCGTCGCCCTGATTTTGCAGGGAGAGGCGACTGGTAATCGGCGCATCCGCGCCCACTTGCTGGAAAATGCGGATGACCGCGGGGGTCGTTGCCATATGCGCGGGGCGCCGCGGCGTGGCCGTGCGGCGCGCATTCTGCTTGAACATGGGCCAGTCTGCCTCCGCCGATGCCTGGGGCAGGTCGTAAACGATTAGTTTGCTGTTCTGCGCCACGAGTTCCAACCGACCATCTCCGTCAAGATCGCCTACGGCGGGGTCGTTGAGCAGCGAGCCGGAGGTATAAAAGATGGGGAGCGCGTTATGAGGGAAGTTGTCTCCCGTCAACTGTTGCCCGTTTCCGTCCACGACGGTGATGGTCCAACTGTTGTTGAGGAAAATCTCCATCAGACCATCGCCATCGTAGTCGCCGAGGACGACGCTGTCGGCAAATTGCGTGCCGGTCTGTCCCTTTTCGCGGCGGGGCGTCATGGGGAATCCGGGCACGGGTTGCCCACTGCTGAAGAAGGCGTAGATGCGGGAGTCAAAAGCGGGAATGATGATTTCGGGGCGGGCGTCACCGGCGATGTTGCCGATGGCGGGGGAGGAGGGCGCGGCTCCGCCGAGGACTACGGGCCAGCCGGGGAGGACATTGCCCTGATGGTTCCAACCATTGAGGATGAAGCCGGCGGTTGGGTGGTCGGGGCTGTTGTTGTAGTAGTAGGTTCCCGTGGCCGCGAAAACTTCGGGAAAGCCGTCGCCGGTAACGTCGGCGATGGCGGGCGTGGATTGAACGATTTCCAGCAAGTAGCGGGGAAAGCCGGGCAGGAGCGCGCCGGTGTTGGTGAGTCCGTAGAGGGAGCCGCCGCAGTAGCCGGCGGTGCCGCCGGGGGGCGGGGCGTAGGGACAGGTCCACCCGTGGGCGTCGCCGCCAAAACGATTGTCGTAGTTGCCCTCGTCGCTGCCGATAAAAATGTCGAGTTGACCGTCGCGGTTGACATCGGCAAGGGCGGGGGAACTCCAGATGGTGTCGGCGAGGCGACCGACGAGGTTGGGCCAGTCGGGGAAGCGGGAGAGGTGGTAGCTGCTGGGGGGGAATCCGGGGAGGAGGGAGCCATCGGGGTTCCAGGCGTAGACGCGGCGGTCGAAACTGCCGGCAATTATCTCCAGGTCGGGGTCGTTGTCCAGGTTGCCCAGGGCGGGCGTGCTGACGACCGTATCATGGCAGTTGCCGCTGTTGGGGTCAACGCTAAAGCGGGGCCAGCCAGGGCGCACCGCGCCATTGTGCGTGAGGACGATGACGCCACCACGGTGGGGGGCGGGGCAGTCGTCGGGGGGTCGTCCGGCGCCGACGACGATTTCCGGCCAGCCGTCTCCGTCAATGTCGGCAACGGCGGGGGAGGATTGGATGTTTTGCGTGCCGGCATTCATGCCAAAAGCCGCCGCCGTATCCACCGCCCACAAAATCACCCCATTGTGGCCCACCGCCACCACGTACCCCTTGTTGGTAGCAACCACGACATCCGGGTAGCCATCCCCATTGACGTCCGCCAGGGCCGGGGAGCTTTCCTGACAGTCCTTCGTGCCGTTGTTACACGTGCGACTGTAGGCGGACAGGTCCACCGTCCATTTCGGCGCGGTGATGCCCCCATTCACCTCTGCCGCGTCCGCAAAACCGGCGGGCGCATACCAGAAGGTGGAAATGGCGATGAGGGGCAGTATAAGGAGCAGGATACGAGAATGAGGCATGGTTAGGGAACAATGACAGTTGGATTTGGGTGGGGGCGGTTGGCTGTTTTCGGTTGGTTGTTAGGGGTAACTATTCGCCACCATCTTCCCGGAAGTTGTTTTGATGCTAAACGATCTGAATGATGCGGCATTTTGGGCTTGAAATTGGGCTTCCGGGAAGATCTCTTGGACTATGTAACCCTGAAGCTGAATCGTTGCCATCAGGGTATGACACAGGTGACGAGCCGTGTGTTAAATGGGGCACAGGTAGATGAAAAGTTCGTGGGACTTTGGTCATGAGACGGCAGTTGGCGGGTTAAGGCGCGGCAGCGCGGTTTGGGGGTGTGGGATTCCGGTGTAAAATGCCGGCAGCCACCGTGCCTTTTTATTCTCAGCGCGGAAATTGCCGCCACTTGACGACAACTCACCAATACGACAACGAGAAATCGACATAAAGGGAGGATGCACATCCTCCCGAAATCTCGTTGTCCGACGCACCATGATTCTTTGGAGAAATGAAATGCAGGCCCCAAGAACCCTCACCCTCGTCGCCACCTTTATTCTCATCACCCTCGTTGCCGCCGTGCTGTCCATCACGCGAGCCGTAGCGGAGGTGCCTCCATCGGCTGCGCTACAAGCGTTCACCACTCGCATCTCTACCTCGGCCAATGGAGGAGAGGCCAACAACCACGCCTATACGCCGGCGATGACCGCCGACGGCAACGTCGTGGCCTTCGTTTCGGCGGCGACCAATCTGCATTCCACGGCCACAAACGGCCAATGGCACATCTTCATCAAGGAGCGGCAGACGGGGCAGGTGACGCTGGCCTCGGTGAACGACGACGGTGAGCCGGGCAACAATGACTCATCCGAACCGGCGATGGCCGCGAGTGGGCGCTTTGTGGCCTTCACCTCATTGGCCGATAACCTGGGAATCGGGGCGGCCAACGGTTGGCGGGATGTTTTTGTCTACGACAGCCAGTTGCAGACGACGGTACAGGTTTCTATCGCGTCTGATGGCACGCCGGGGAACAACACGTCGCGGAATCCGGCCATTTCCGCTGATGGGCGCTACGTGGTGTTTGAGTCCAGTGCCGGCAATCTCATCCCCGAATACGCTCCCTACACCGACATCTTCTTGCATGACCGGGACGCGGACGAAGACGGCATCTTCGACGAACCGGGCGCCGTCAGCACCAGACGCGTCTCCGTGACCGCCGCCGGCGCGGGGGCCAATGCGCCCTCCAGCGACCCGGCCATCTCCGCCGATGGCCGTTTTATCGTCTACACTTCCTCCGCGACGAACCTGGTCGCCGGCGACAGCAACAACGCCGGCGACATCTTTCTGTATGACCGGGATGCGGACGAGGATGGCGTGTTCGATGAAACGGGTGAGGTGGCCGTGGTTCTCATTTCCGTGGGGGCGGATGGCTCGCCCGCCGACAATTTCTCCTATGTGGCGGCCATTTCGCCCGATGGCGGCCAGGTGGCTTTTGAGTCATTGGCGCACAATCTTGTCGCCGGGGGCACGGCTCCCTTCCGGCAGCATATTTTCGTGCGCGACTGGCGTGCCGGCATGACCACCCTGGTGAGCCAATCCAACGATGGGGAGGAGGGAGACGACTGGTCCAATAATCCCGCGCTCTCTACGGATGGCCGCTTCGTGGCCTTTGAATCCGCCGCCAGCAACTTCATCAGCGGCGACGCCAACTACGGCAGCGACGTTTTCCTGCTCGATCGGGACGCGGACGCGAACGGCGTGTTCGATGAAGCCGGCGGAAGCGACTTGATGCTCGTCAGCGTGAACAGGAATGGCAGCCCGACTTACACGGGACAATCGTTTAATACGGCCATCTCCGGCAATGGGGAACGGATTGCCTTTGATTCCGACGCCGCCGATTTGATTCCGCTGGACCTAAATTTCCAGTCGGACGTTTTCTTGCACGACCGCGCGATCACGCCCTCCTCTGGCGCCAATCTATCGGTGTCCATCAGCGGCCCGACGGCGGTGTTGGGCACAAACGCGGCGTTCCAGGTGACGGTGCAAAACGCGGGGCCAGAAGCGGCTATCAATGCCGGCATGTACCGCAACATAAACAGCTTCCTGTCATTCTGGAATCCCCCCAGCCAGGGGAATTGCTACCAGAATCCGTGCGATTTCGGCGATGTTGGCGGCGGCGGCGTGGCAACGGTTGGCGGCAGCGGCGGCCTCCTGGAAAATCCGGCGCAGGTCTACCAGGGTTCCATGACGGTCACGGTTTCCGCGTTTTCGGACACGCCTGATCCCAATCTGAACGACAACAGTGATACGCTCACGACCGACTTCTACCTTTGCAGCGCCGAAGATGCCTGTATGCTGGATGAGATGGTTTGCTTCCTGTTTTCCGAGAATCCGCTTGCCGGCAAAATCCAGGGCGCGCTGGATGTTTTTATTCCCCGGTTGTCGGTCTACTACCATCTGCGCGACACCATTCTCACCACATCGGCGGGCCAGCACTACATTGACCTGTATTACACGCACAGCGACGAAATGCGCGATCTCATTTTCGCCGATCCGGCGCTGTGGGATCTGCTGTTGACGGGTTTGTCCGCGTGGGAGCCGGCGCTCGTCTCGCTGGTGAATGGCGAAGGGGAAACGGCCACGATCACGGCGGGGCAGGTGGCGGCGCTGGAAGAGGTGCTGGATGCGCTGACGGCGGCGGGCAGCCCGGCCTTGCGGCAAGCTATCGCCGCGGAGCGGGCCAATTTGCCGCCGCTGGAGACATTTGTGGGGATGACGATGAGCGCGGCGCAGGGGGAGATTGTGGGGTATACGGTGTATTTGCCGTTTTCTAAACGGTAGCGGGGAGGAGGGTGCGGAGAATGCCGGCATACTGCGCACGCACAACGGGCCAGTGATACGTGCGCCGGACGAAAGCCTGCCCCGCCGCGCCTAATCGCCGCCGCAAATCGGCGGATGCCAGCAAACGATTCAGGGCGGCCTGGAACTCATCATAACTGGTGTAGTACAGGCCGCCGCCGCTCTGCACGCACTGGTGCTTCAGCACATCGCACGCCCCATTCGCCAGCACGGGCGTGCCCGCGTGCCACGCCTCCAGGCAAACGATGGACAGACTCTCATAGGCGGACGGCATCACAAACACGGTGGCCGCCTGCATCGCGTCGTGTTTGTCCTCCTCCGACACAAAACCGAGGGGCAGCACATCGTCAAATGCCGGCAAAGACATATGCGCCCGCCCCAGCAACACCAACTTTAAGGGGCGTAGGTGCCGGGCGCGATAACGGTGGAAGAAGTCCAGCAGTTGCGGCACGTTTTTCGCTTCGGTGACGCGCCCCGCATACAGGAGAAAGTCTTCTTCGATGCCGTATTTCTGGCGAAAACGGGCGGGCGCCTGCGGGTCGGGCGCGGGCGCGTCCAGCCCGAGGCCGATGAGAAGCTGCGGCGGCAGGGGAGGGCCAATGACGCGACGCACCAGGTCGCGCTCCGGTTCGGTGAGGTGGATGATGAGTTGGGGCTGACGGAAGAGGGGGATGAATGCCGGCAAATACAAATAAGGCTCGTCATGCGCGGTTGGCAACAACACCGCCTTGTGCGCCACCAGCGGCAGGCCAAAAAACGTGGTCGCGTAGACGTACGTGACGAAAACGAACAGGTCGAACCGGTCCGCCGACTCGGCCACGAAGCGCAGCAGCGGCGACGAGTACGGCCCCTGCGCCCGCACCCAGGCGACCTCATCCGCCAGCGTGTGTTCCTGATGCAGCAGCCGGTTCGTCCGCCGCGCCGCCCGCCGCCAGTCCCGCTGGCGGTCTACGGGGAAACGATGCACCGTCACACCGTTGACCTGGCTCTCTCCCGCCGCGTAGACGTTGGCCCAGGTGGTGTAGTCGCGGGCGCAGGTGGTGATGACGTGGACGTCGGCGAGCGCGGTGAGATGCTCCGCCAGCGCGCGCGCCGCCTGTTCCGCGCCGCCGTTCACGTCCGCGCCATACCGCTGCACGACGAACGCCAGACGCGGTCCGTCCGCCGCGCTCACCCACCCTCCACGGGCGTGGCTACCAGGTCCAGGTGGGTTTCCTCGCCGGCGGCAAAATAGGTCATGATTTGTGCCGGCATCATCGGCGGAAGTTTCTCGCCAGATGCCGGCAGCACCCGCACCTGGTAATCGAGATCGAGCAGCGCCTGCACGAATGACTCCGGGGCAGTGCGGCTGGTTTCCTGGATCAAGTAGGGCGAAAAATCGGTGACGATGACGGGGCGAAGCTGGCGCACAAGCTGCGTCATACCCCGCAGCGCCCGCGGCTCCGCGCCCTCGATGTCCATTTTCACCACGTCAAGCTGCGGCAGCGCCCCCAGGTAATCATCCAGCACCACCGCTTCCACCGGCAGCACATCCACATCCAGGTCCAGCGGCTGGCCGGCGGCCTTATCCAACAGTCGCCCGCGCGTGCTATCCTCGCCCACCGCCAGGCGTAAGGTCTCGCGAGCTTCCGCCAGGGCGTAGGGGTGCAGCATCACGTTGGTCAGTCCGTTGGCGGCCACGCTGCGGTGAATCAATTCGCAGTTTTGTAGGTTCGGCTCAAAGGCGATGACGTGCCCCTGCGCACCCACGAGTTGACCGGCCATGATCGTGTAATAGCCTACGTTGGCGCCGATGTCCAGGAAAACGTGCCCCGGACGCAGCAGGCGTTGGATTTCGCCGGTAACGTGCGGCTCGTAGACGCGGTCACGGGCGATGACGGCCCCAACCTGGCGGTCATTGAGGCGCACATACAGCTTGAAGTCAGTCAGCTCGAGGAGGTGCGGGTGGGATGCTTCCGCCTGAAGTCGTCGGAATTCGGGGCGGTTGAGGAAATCGTCAACCAGGGTATCAATCGTCAGCGGTTGTTTTTCCAACAATTCTTGCCAATAAGTCCAACCCTGGGGGTCTGGCTCACGCCGCAGCAGCAGGCGATAGCAGTACCGTACGTCTTCAATGGTGGCCTCATGAAACGGGCGGTCTCCGGGAGGGGAGGGTGAGTTATCGGTCAATAGGGTCATTGCGGCCAACACCATGAACGGGCATGAGAGAGAAGCGTGCTTGTGTTTCAGATTGGTTCATTCTCCAAGAATGAACCAATCTATTTTATCACACTCCCATGGGAAACAGGGAAACGGTGGCCCTGGGAAACCCGCTTTTTACGGGAAACCGGGCAACTATCCCCCAACTGCCCCTACCCGCTGATCACGTCGGCCAAATGCGCGTTCCAGGCGCGGCGCACCGCGGGTTCGAGGAAGGTGGGGAGGCGTTGGCGCTGGCGGGCAATGAGGCGCCGGCGCAGGGGGGCGTCGTCCAGCAGAAGGTGGATGAGTTCGGCGAGGGCGGGGTAATGTTTGTGGTGAAAGAGAATGCCGGCATCGCCCAGCGTGGCGGGAACCGCCCCCGCCGCAAATGCCAGCACCGGCAGCTCCGCCGCCATGCACTCCACCAACGGCTTGCCAAATCCCTCATGCTCGCTCATGGACACAAACCAATCGGCGCAGCGGTAATACGTCACCAGGTCCGCCGCCAGCACCTTCCCCGGCAGCAGCAATGCGTCGCCCATTCCCAACCGCGTCGCCTCCCCGCGCAGCCAATCCCCGTACCCCATCACCCATGGGTCGCCCACCAGCGCCAGCCGCGCCGTAGGGCGCAGGCGACGCAGGTAAAAGAGTAGCTTGAGCAAGTCCTCCTGCCGCTTGTTGGGGGCCAGGCGTCCGACGAACAGGAGGAGCGGACCTGGGTGCGCGCGCAGGTCGGCGGCCAGGGTTTCGTTCAGCGCCCCTTGATAGGGGGCGGCGTCCAGCGGCAAAGGCAGCACGGCCACGTTGTCAAAGCCGGCGGCGCGTAGGTCGGCGGCGTTGTAGTCGGAGACGGCCAGCGCCAGGTCGGCGCGTGGTTGTAGCCGGGCCAGTTGCTGTTCTCCCAGGCGCGCACGATGCACCCAGGCGGGATCAATGCCGGCAAAATACCGCGCCGGCGTGATGTTGTGATAAATCAGGATCAGGCGGGGCGAGAGGGCGGTGACTTGGGCCACCATCGGGTCGCCCACGCTGTGGTGAAAGATGAGCCACGGCTCGCGTCGTCGCGGACGATAGCGGGCAAAGGGGCGCACCCTATCTGCCATGCTGGGGTGAATGTGTTCGGCGAAGATGTCGGATTCGTAGCCGTCCGCTCGCAGCCAGCGCTGGATCATCAGCGCATGGTCGGTGATGGCGTCCCCGGCGGTGGCGCCCACCAGCACCTGATGCAACGCGCGCGGTTTCATGGCGTGTATCCCAGTTTGATGAGGTGCCCGTCGAAGGTGTCGGCGACGTAGAGTTCACCGTCGCTACCCTGGCCGAAGGTGGTGATGTTGTGGCCGACTTCGCCGAGTTTACGCATTTGCCACGTCCCTGCCGGCGCGGCGGAAAGTCCCCAGACGCCGCCGCCGCAGAAGTCGGCGAAGAGGTAGGTTCCCTGCAAAGCGGGGTATTGCGTGCCACGGTAAACGTAGCCGCCGGTGATGGCGCAGTTGCCGGCATCGTGCGCATACACCGCCGCCGGAAACGTAAACGAGGCTTCTTCGCCACACCCATCCAGATTCAGGGGCGCGAACCCTTCGTAGCAGCGCCAGCCAAAGTTGAGGCCACCGGGAGTAGATGCCGGCAAAACGTCCACCTCCTCCCAACTACTCTCGCCCACGTCGCCGATATACAGGTCGCCCGTGCCGGCATCAAAACTGATGCGCCACGGATTGCGGAACCCGACCTGCCATATCTCGCCATACGCCCCGTCCACCCCCACAAACGGATTGTCCGCGGGAATGGCGTAAGGCTCGCCCCCGTCCACGTCCAGCCGCAAAATCTTGCCTACGAGGTAATCGGGCCGCTGCGCGAAATCGACGCCCGTGCCGTAACCGCCATCCCCCAGGCTGATGTAGAGGTAGCCGTCGGGGCCGAAGGCCAGGTCGCCGCCCTGGTGCGCGGCATTGTACTGCGTCACGGTGAGCAGGGGGGTTTCGCTGCCCGCGTCCGCCGCGTCCGGGTTGTCGCCACTGACGGTGAAACGGGACAGAACGACGTCGCCGGATTGGTTTGTGTAGGTGAGGTAGAAGCGACCGTTGCCGGCATAATCAGGATGAAAAGCCAGTCCCAGCAATCCCTGCTCCGTAAAATTAGCGTTGACTTCGTCGGAAATGTCCAGGAACAGGTTCGACAGCAGTGTGCCGTCAGCTTCAATAATGCGGATGGTTCCCTCTCGTTCGGTGACGTAGAGGCGATCCGTGCCGTCGTTCTTGATGCTCGTCGGCTGCGCCAACCCCGTGGCAAACGTGGTGCCCCATATCCCCCCCGTTGCCCGGAAATGGGGCAAATACACCCGGAAATCGGCGGCGGAAGACGCCTCCAGCCGCGTGAGCCATGAGCGACTGAACCCGAGTAAACCGACCAGTCCAACGCACAAAAAGAGCCATAAATTCGCTTGTTTCTTCATCGCTTCGGGACAGCCCAGGCTCCCAACGCTTCCTGATGGCTCAATAAGGCAGGCCGTCCACTTCCTCCTCTGGTTGATCGGGCGCATCCTGCCGCGCGGCCATCATCCGCGCCAACGCGCTCACCGCCGCCAGCAGGTGTTGCTGCACCTGGACGGTGTTCGCCGCCTGCCGGTTGACGTAAAAGAGGACGAGTTGGTGCGCCTGCGCCCGCACCAGCGCCCACAGCCGCCCCAGCACGGGCAGCCGCGTCGCCGGAGACGGGGCCAAAACGGGGGTCGTGTCTTGCTGCTGCATCAGGGTCAGCGCCTGGCGCAAGTGGTCGGCGACGCCTTCTAAATCGGCGACGTTCGCCGCGTCCTCCAGGGTCGCCGCCGGGCTAAAAATGCCAAAACGGGGCGGCTCCGCTCCCCAGGCGCGCGCCCGTGTTGCCAGACCAGCGCGCACCTTCGTCAGCAATGCCGGCATCGCCTCATCCACCTCCACCCACCCCTCCGGCACCGGGTCCGTATAAGAAAAATACTCCGCCATCACGCCACCCATCCTACGCGCCACGCGCCACGCGCGCCAGCAGCGCCCGATAACGCGCCACCACCACGTCCCAATGGAAATTCGCCAGCACGTAGCGCCGACCCTGCTCCCCCATGCGGCGCGCCGTCTGGGGTTGCGCCTGGAAGTAGTCCAGCGTGGCGGCGAATTCATCATAATCGGCGAAGTATAAACCAGCATTCGCTTTCTGGCACTGCTCCACCGTGACCGCGCAATCCGCGTGGACCAGTGCCGGTCGCTGCGCCAGCCAGCTTTCCATCAGCACCAGGGAAAAGCTCTCGTTGGTGGAGGGCTGACACAAGAGGAGGGAGGCGGCGTGGGCGTCGTATTTGTCCTGGCGCGGGACGAAGCCGAGGTCCACGACGGAATCGGCCAGGTCGAGAGGGATGGTGATGTCGCCCGGTCCAATGAAGAGCAGGCGCAGGGAGGGGCGGCGCTGATGGACGTATCGTCGCCAGTAATCGAGGAGGAGGGGAGTGTTTTTGCCGGCATCCTTCCGCCCCGCCACCAGCACAAAATCCCCCCGGATGCCATATTTCTGGCGAAAGCGGTCCTCGTCCCCCTGCCAATCCGTATCCACCCCCTCCCCCAACACCACGCGCAACTGCCCCTCATCCCGCGGGTAGAGCGCGTCCGCCAGGGCCAATTCGGCCTCCGTGTGCAGAATGAGGCCGCGCACGTGGGGGAAAACCTGGCGGTAGAGGCTGAGGCGGGCGTAGCTTTCGTCGTGCAGGCAGGGGATGACGAGGCTGCGTCGCGGCCAGACCTGCGCGCCGTAGTAGGTGGTGGCGAACATGTAGGGGATGAAGAGGAAGAGGGTGCTGGCGGGGGCGGTGCGGATGTGGTCGTAGAGGTCGGGGCAGTTGATCATCTGGCGGATGTAGGTCTGCTCCTGCCGCGGCGTGATGGGCAGGTTCTGCATCAGGCGCCAGTTGACGGCGTCGAAGGCGGCGCGGTCCCGCCGCCGCACGGGGAAGCGGCGCACGGGGACGCCGTTGATGGTTTCGCGGGTGGTTTTGTGGTGGTTTTTGCTCCAGTCGGCGAAGAAGTCGCGGATGGTGGTGGTGAGGATGTGGGCGGAAATGCCGGCATGCACCAACCGCTCCGCCGTCCGCCTCGTTTCCGCCTCCATCCCCCCCGGAATATCCGCTCCATACCACGGCGTCACGAACGCAACGTTAATGTCGGGCTGGGCTTCACTCATCCCGCGCCTGTTCCCGTTCCAGGTCCTCACCCAGAACACTCAACGCCCGCAGCAGGTGCGTATTCACCTTCATCTGCTCCGCGGCCATCTGGTTGAGGTAGAACAGCACCAACTCATGCACCTTGCGCCGCGCCCACTCGATGAGGGGGCCGATGAGGGGGATGGGCACTTTGCTGACAAAGATGCGCGGCTTGATCTGGTCGTAGGCCAGACCGGCCTGATAGAGATGCTCGTAGAATGCCGGCGAAAAGCGCCGCCCGCTGACGGAGACGACCGGCGGTTGTCCCGTTTGCGCCGCGCGCTGGGCCAGAATCTCGGCGCGGATCTGCTGCATGATTTCTTCGACGTTGACTTCTGGTTCACTCATCATCACCCTTCCCTGTTCAGCCGAGTGACGCCAGTCGTTCACCGATCCGCGCGTGGCTGGCTTCGATTTGGGCCAGCTTGTCCCGCTCCCGCTGCACCACGTCCGCCGGAGCGCGCTGGGCAAAGGGGCCGGACAGCAGTTTACGCAGCCGCGCTATCTCCTTGTCCGCGTCCGCCAGTTCCGCTTGCAGCCGCGCCTGCTCTTTCTCCAGGTCCACCATGCCGGCAAGTGGCAGATAGCACGTAATCTCGCCCAACGACAGCGTCAGCGCCTGGTCGGGCGCGGCAATCGAGTCGGCGATAGTCAGGCGGTCATCGTCCAGGCGCGCCAGGAAGGTGAGGACATCACGCTGGCTTTCCAGGAAGGCGGTGTGCGCGCCGCCTTGAATGAAGGCGGCAATGCGGCGGCTGGCGTCCACCTGATTGTCCGCCCGCGCCGCGCGAATCGCCCGAATCAGATCGCGCAACTGCGTAAAGGCGGCGGCGGACGCCTGATCATCCAGGTCCGCCGTGGGCCAGTCGGCGATGATGAGCGCATCCGCCCACCCTTCGGCGGGAGCGATGCCCAGGTCCGCCGCCTGGAAGGCCGACTTAAGCTGTTGCCACGTCTCTTCGGTGACAAAGGGGATGTAGGGATGCAGCAGGCGCAGGCAGGCGTCCAGCACCTGCCGCGCCACGGCCAGGGTGGTCCAGGCGGTAGCCCCGCCTTTGGCAAGCTGCACTTTGGCCTGCTCCAGATACCAGTCGGCATAGTCGCCCCAGAGGAAGTCGTAAATCTGGCGACCTGCCTCGCCATAGAGGTAGTTGTCGAAGAGGCGGTCGGCGGTGTTGATCAGCTCGCTGAGGCGGGTGAGAATCCAGCGGTCGGCGGCGGTGTAGGCAGGGGCGGCAGGTCGGTCGGCGGGCGTCACCTGTTCGATGCCGCGCACCACGAAGCGGGCCATGTTCCAGATTTTGTTGGCGAAGTTGCGATTGCTGGCGACTTTCGCCAGGGAGAGGTTCATGTCGTTGCCCGGCGTGCTGCCCGTGAGCAGGGTGAAGCGCAGGGCATCCGTGCCGTATTCGTCCATGACTTCGAGCGGGTCCACCACGTTGCCGGCCGTTTTGCTCATCTTCTCCCCCTCTTCATCTCTGACAAGCCCGTGCAGGTAGATGGTGTGGAAGGGAATATCATTGGTGAACAGCAGGCTGGTCATCACCATGCGCGCCACCCAGAAGAAGAGAATGTCGTAGCCCGTTTCCAGAACGTCCGTGGGGAAGTAGCGGGCCAAGTCGGGTGTTTCGTCCGGCCAGCCGAGGGTGCTGAAAGGCCAGAGGGCGCTGGAGAACCAGGTATCGAGCACGTCGGGGTCCTGCTCCAACGCGACGCCATCTCCGTATTGCGCGCGCGCCTGGCGGTAGGCGTCCGCCTCGTCGTGGGCGGCAATGGGGTGGTTGTGGTCGCCATCCACGTACCAGATAGGGATGCGATGCCCCCACCAGAGCTGGCGGCTGATGCACCAGGGGCGGATATTGGTGAGCCAGTTCTCCCACACTTTGTTGAAGCGTTCGGGCACGATGCGGATGCGCCCGCTGCGCACGGCGGCGAGGCCCATTTCGGCCATCGGTTTGGCGTTCACGAACCACTGTTTGCTGATGAGGGGTTCGATGATTTCGCCGCCACGCTGGCTGCGGGGGACATTGAGGGTGTAGGCTTCGCGGCGAATGGTGAGGCCGGCGGCGGCCATGTCCGCCCACAGTTTCTCACGACAGGCGAAGCGGTCCATGCCGGCATACGCCCCCGCCGCCGCGCTCATTGTTGCATCCTTATTCATCACATTCACCATCGCCAGCCCATGCCGCCGCCCAATCTCGAAGTCATTGGGATCGTGGCCGGGCGTGATCTTCAACGCGCCCGTGCCAAAAGCCATGTCCACGTACGCGTCGGCGATGATGGGGATTTCGCGGTTGAGCATGGGCACGAGGGCCATTTTGCCGATGAAGGCCTGGTAGCGTTCGTCGTCGGGATGCACGGCCACGGCGGTGTCGCCGAGGATGGTTTCCGGGCGCGTGGTGGCTACGGGCAGGAAGCCGCCCCCCTGCACCGGATACTGGAAGTAGTAGAGGAAACCCGGCTCCTCGCGGTATTCCACTTCCAGGTCGGAGACGGCCGTTTGCAGGCCGGGCGACCAGTTCACCAGGTATTCGCCCTGGTAGATGAGGCCCATGCGGTAGAGGCGAATGAACGCTTCATGCACGGCGCGAGAGAGGCCGTTGTCCAGGGTGAAGCGTTGACGGTCCCAATCGCAGGAGGCGCCGAGGCGGCGCAGTTGGGTAGTGATGCGGCTGCCGTATTTTTCTTTCCACTGCCAGGTGCGGCGCACGAATTCTTCGCGCCCGATTTCCTCGCGGGTGACTTCTTCGGTGCGCAGCAGGAGTTTTTCGACCTGGAGTTGGGTGGCGATGCCGGCATGGTCCGACCCCGGAACCCACAACGCCGCCCGCCCCTGCATCCGCGCCCGCCGGATCATCAAATCCTCCAGCGCCACGAACATCGCATGACCCTGATGCAGTTCTCCGGTCACATTTGGCGGCGGAATGGAAATCACAAACGGCTTCGCCTCCGGCGGGCGCGCTTCCGGTCGAAACCAGCCATTTGCCTCCCACCATTGGTAAAGTCGTTCCTCCGTGTTGGCGAAATCGTATGCCTTGGGCATGTCGGTCATATCAGCACTCCTTCAAAAATGTAGGGCGATTTTCCAAATCGCCCGCCCGATTTGGAAAATCGGGCTACGACGGCACACCATTTTCATTATAAATCTGCGTCATCTGCGAAATCTGTGATAACGTTTTCAGGCTCTTTCGGATTTCGCGGGGTCTGCCCCACATATAGATTTGGAGTCAAGGCTTTAGCCGGTTCTTGAGTCAAGGCTTTAGCCGGTTCTTGCGCACACATTCCGGCAAAAGCCTCCACTCCCCGCGAATTCCTGGAGGACGGCCCGTCGCGGCCCATGTTGTCTCCTCAGATGCGCCAATCGTGGTCGGCGGCGCGCATCCTGACAATAAAAAACTCTCTCATCCAGCAAGGACGAGAGAGTTGATCTCACGCGGTACCACCTTGGTTCCGCGGCAACCTCCCTGGTCGCCGCGACACTTTAACGCTATAACGGGCGTACCCGAACGAGGCTTACGCAGGCAAAATGCCCTTCGGCCTGTCAACTCCTGGGCGACGTTCGGCGGCGTCTGAAGTGCGAAGGCTCTCAGCCGGTGACCCTCGCTCTCTGTTTTAGAGAGGCAATCTCTGTCATCAGGGGAGCCGCTTACTCCTCCCAGTCATCGTTTTTGCTTGTTCAAGTTTGGCAAGTAGTATAGCGGATGGGGAAAGGGAGAGCAATACCCAATTTCAGGTTGGGTGCGTTCAAAAGTTGTGTAAGAATGGAGAAGCGAGCAAAATAGTCAGTATGAACACGAATGAACAATCTTGGCACGATAAATTTGCAGAATTGGAAACCAATATCCACGTGTGGTGGCGGCAGCAACGCCAGTACACACTCACCGAAATCGAAGAGGCTGTCGACGCTGAATTGGCACAATTGCGTCAACAACTCGTCGAAGACCTGCTTGGGGAGATGTCCTGCCAAGAGCCGGACATGAGCAAACCGCTTTGCCCGGCATGTCAGGAGGTCATGAAACCAAATGGAAAGAAAAAACGGCGCTTGCGCAGCAAAGAGGACCAGGTGATTGAACTCAACCGGGAACAAATGCGTTGTCCAGCTTGCGGGATGACGCTTTTTCCCCCTGGATGAGGCGCTGGGATTAGTCAGTGGACATTTCACCCCGCAGGTGCAGGAGGCAATGACACGGTTGGGGAGCCGACTTCCCTATGGCGAAGCCCAGGAGGAACTCAAACTGATGTGGGGTATCACCGTTTCTCGCGGTGCGGTCCGTGATGTCACCTTGCGGCATGGGCAGGTGGCCGAACAGTTGATGCTCGCCGAGGTGGAACGGCTAGAAAGGGAAGCGCCGCCGGCCACGGCCACACCGGCACAATTGGTGTTGTGTGCTGACGGGGCCTTTGTGCAACTGACCAGTGGCGAGTGGCGCGAAGTGAAAACGGCTACTTTCGGGGAGTTTGCCAGTCATTGGCACGCAGAAAAGGGGAAAATCGTGGTGAAAACGGACAAGTTGAGCTATTTCTCGCGGGTAGAGGCATCGGAATCTTTCAGCCACCATGCGCTGTATGAATGGCAGCAACGAGGGGGGGAGAATGCGCAGCGGGTAGCCGCGGTCAATGACGGGGCGCGGTGGATTCAATCCTTCATCGATTATCATTGCCCAGATGCGGTGCGCGTGATTGACTTCGCCCATGCGCAGTCCTATGTGGCGGCTGTCGGGAAAGCCGTTTACGGAGAGGACAGCGAGTCCTTCAAATCCTGGTATGCCGCAGCCAGCAAACAATTAGGAAAGAAACCACCCCAGCGGACGATTGCCGACTTGCGCCTATTGCAGACCCAACACGACCCTGACGGCGAAAATCAAGAGATAGCGCAAGCCATTCAATACCTGCAAACCCGTCTGCCCATGATTGATTACCCCCATTTCCGACGGCAACAACTGCCGATTGGTTCCGGCATTGGGGAGAGTGGCAACAAGGTGGTCATGCAGCGACGTATGAAACAGGCGGGCATGCGCTGGGCCGAGACCAGTCTCAACCCCATGCTGGCCTTGCGCAACTTGATTTGTAATCAGCGGTGGCAGACGGGGTGGCGCGCTATTTGCCAGCAGCGTCTTATTTCTCAGCGCCAACAGCGTCTCCAGCCTCGACACCTGCCACGCCACCCATCGCCGCCCCCGCTCACTTTTGCGTCTGTACAGGTCGATTGGGGAGAACTACCTGACAACGACACCGTCAATGCTTCATCGAGTACGGCCAAACTCGCTCATCCCTGGCGCAACAACAAGTGGCCCCTGCGTCACCGATACTAGCCCACAACTTTTGAACGCACCCTTCTGATCAGAGTTGAGCGTTTCCGCCAGTTGTATGGAGGTCAGTTTCGTTCACGTATATCCTCATGCTGTCAGGAAGATTGGGCCAATCAGAGATGTGGAGAATGGACAGAATCGGGAGTTCTGAGAATCGGTTCCAGCTGACTGCGCCATGCATCCAATTTGGCTGTAAGGGTATGACGTATTCTCAGTGGCAATTCCCAGATGGTGCATAGTTAGTCAAAGTCGTTTGCCAGTTGGAATCCCCTATTACGCGCCACATACCTTCGCCCTTTCCAGGCGTGGATAATATGCGTCAGTCATTGGGAGATGGAATCGTTTTGTCCCATGGTGCGATAGGTTTGGCTAATAGCCCATCATGTTGTTGTCACCTAAAGGTATCGCCTCATGTTGTCACGTCGCAACAACCTTCACCCTCTTTCTATCCACCACCTGACCCCATCCATTTCTTGACCTGTTCCAATGCTGTGACCAACTTCTTCCTGGCCTGTATCCATGTGATGTTTCCGTGAAGGGGTTCATATATGGCTTCCAAGATGAGTTTGACGACGGTTTGGAATGCTTATCTTCCGCACTGGGTATCCCTGGCGCGTCGTCGCACCTTTCGGGATGTAGCGGCGACAGGACGGGTTGGGGTTTGTACCGGGACGTTTCGCGATGCTATCATCCTCGTTATCCGTTCATTCCCGTACCGTCAATCGGTTTTCTCCCATTCACGCCTTTTGTCATGTTGCTCCGGACGAGACGCTATCTGCTCATACGCCATTAGCTGCTAGCCATGGCTCTGGGTTGTAGAGCTTCTGGAACACGGCCAAAACTTTGCTTCTGGCTTTTGCGCCATTTTGTAGTGTTGCCAGCAATATGTTTGGGTCTTGCACTTTTAATGCTCCTCTCATATCCTGCAATTGGTTTCCCTGTCGGCCTTCGCCTGTTGCACGCAGCTTCTTTCCCGCGCTCCGTAGGCAGGTCGTTCTCCCCTGCCGCTGACTACGCCGACTCCGTTGCCCGTCCTGATTTTCAGGCTCTGCTGCCGCCAGCCAGTTCCCTGGCGTCACACTGAGCAATCCCCGTTTAGTCTCTTATCCAGATGCTCTCGATTTGGTGGCCCTTTCAGGTCATTAGCCTTGAATACTTGGGTTGCGTCTCCTGGGCGGATATAAGCGCTCGTCGCTAGCACCTATCCAGGAAGTAGTGGCTCCAGCTTGCCTACCCGTTGGTGGGTTATGCCGCTTAACCTTAGGCTTCAGGCAATCCAGCTTTCACCTTGTCGAGATTGCACTTGAGGGAACCCATCTGTTACTGACGAACATCTGTCTCCCTTTTTTACGTCATGCTGTTGTCCCCTTTGTCTTTCAACGCCAGGTTAGACGCTGTGCAACTTCCATTTCCGCAGGAAGTGAGGTTTCTGCCTCACTGTGATAAGAGCCCATTACGGGCGCACGGACACGCACACCCGAAAACCGAAGTAGTCGTACCTGAAGTCCGGGTTGTCCCCGCTGCGAGCCGCGCAACGCAGCGCCGGAGCGTCGTTCCACCAGGCGCCACCCCGCAAAAACCTCACCCGTTCATCCTTTTGGCGCATGTCTTCGCGACCGTCCTCCGGTTCATAGGGATACCGAAAGACAGACTGAAAATCTTTACCGTCCCAATCGCCCCAAATGGTGCGCGTCCATTCCCACACGTTGCCGCTCATGTCTAACACCCCATACGGGCTGGCCCCGTCCGGGAAAATGCCCACGGGCGTGGTCGTCCCCAACCCTAATTCCTTGCCGTTGCAGCGCAGGCGGTCAAAGGCGTCTCCCCAGGGGTATTCCCACGCATCCTGGCTGCCGCGCGCCGCCTTCTCCCATTCCGCCTCGCTGGGCAGCGTAATCGGCTTGCCCGTCACCTCCCGCAGCCAGCGGCAGTAAGCCATGGCGTCATCCCAACTCACATTGACCACCGGATGGCTTTCCAGTCCCTTAGGCGGCCGATTCTCCCGCCAATGAGGAGGGGCGGAATACCCCGTCGCCGTGACAAAGAGCAAATACTGCGCATTGGTTACGGGAACGCGGGCAATGGCGTAAGCGGGCAGGGAAAGGGCGTGAACGGGTTGTTCAGCAGAATTCCCCTTATCGCTGCCCATCGTAAACGCCCCGGCGGGTATTTCCACCCACTCCGGTTCGCCATAAGGCGGCCGCCAGTAGCCCGCCCCGGCGCGCACCAGGGCGTTCATGGCCGCGCTGCGCTGTTCAACCCACTCTTTGGTCAACTGCTCCTCCTTCTTGAACAAGCGCGCCCAACGATTTTGCGGCAGAGGCGCTTCCAGGTCAGCGCGCAGCCGTCGCGAAACGTCCTCGGCAACGTCCTGGTCTACCCGCCCCGCGCCTACGTCGCGCAAACATTCGGCAGCCAGCACCAGATTGTGGTAGCGTACCGGCTCTATCTTGCGGTTGGCAATGGCCGCTATCAGGCGGTTGGTACGCTCCTGGCTCTGCAAGCTCAAGTGACCCGCCTGTAGCAAAATCACCTCCCGCCACCACGTCTCGCCGCTGCGCGCCAGAGTGTAGGCCACGTAATCATCCCGCCCCGCCACCGCCAGCGCCGCCAGGTACTCCTGAAAGGTGAGGTGGGAAAAGGCATACACCCCGCCTCCCCGGGCCACCAGCAGGCCGGTGCGCGCCTCTATCAGGCGCAAAAAGCGGGTAACGGCCCTGTCCGCCCGGTCATCGTCGGCTACCAGGGGGCGGAAAAGCTGCCGCAGCAGATCGCGCAAGGCCTCCGCCTCCATTTCCTTTTGCTCTTGCTCGTGCATTTGCAGGGCCACATTTTGCAGCAGCAGGCGGCGGTCAGTGACGTCAAAGGGACGGTCGGGCAGGATGGGCTGCTCGGGGACGACGCCGCGCGCCTCGTCCCATTTGCCCAGCAGCACGGCCACCGCCTCGGCGTAGAGTTCGGCGCGGCGGTCGGGCAGCTTCACCCGCTCCTGATGCACCAGGGCAATGACGGTCAACAGCAGCGGGTTAATCGCCAGTTCGCGGATGCGCTCATTGCCGCGAATGGCGGCCATGAGGTCCTCCGTCTGCCGCGCCGCCGCGTGCACCGCCGGCTCGCCCGACCCCATCTGGCCGGCGTAAACCAGTTGGTGCCAATAACGGAGGAAATGCGCTACGTCCGACAGGGTGAAATCCTGTACGGTGGTCGCCGCATACGCCTCGCCCAATCGCGCCGCCCCCTCGTAGCCGACAATGCGGCTGGCGACGACGTAACGGCAGTCCGGATAGGCGCGGGTAAACGCTTCCACCAGGCGGGCCACGCGGCGGCGCAGGTCAGCCCCCGGCACTTCGTCCAGCCCATCCAGCAAAACGACCGCCTGGCCACCGGTCAAGTAAGGATCAAAGAAGCGCAGGGGGACGTCAATGCGCTCCTGCTGCAGGTAACGCTGGAGGAAGTCCAGCAGCAGCTTGTGCCCTTCGACGCTCTCCTCGGCGTGGTTTTTGAGGAAGCCGCCCACCTGCCGCAGGGGAAGGAGGATAGGCAGCAGCCCCGCTTCGTCCAGCCCGAGTTTGGCGCGAATCCCGTCCGGCTGTTCCTGGAAAGCGCGGGCGTAAAGCAGCGCCAGGTAACGCAGCAGCGTGGTCTTGCCGCTGCCGGGGTCGCCCAACACCACCAGCCGCCGGTGGGCGGCGAGCGCCTCGTTGACGCTGACAATCCTGGTCTCCATGACGGTTTCGTCGCCGCCGCCGCGCCGCCGTTCGCCAGGGGCCCGTTGCGTCTCGGCCGCCAGCCAGCGCCCCTCCGCCGCCGCCCGTTCGGTCGCGGAAACCAGCCGCTGCTGCGTGGCGCGCAAGGTGACATAGATGCGCTCCAATTCAATGTGCACCAGCTTGCCGCCGGCGCTAACGCCCTGCAAATGCAGGTAGCGGGTATGGGCAACGGTGTGGTCCAGGTAACGGCCGAGGACCGTGGTGCGGTCAAACGGAGGCGGCGCGGCGGTTTCTGGGCCAATGACGACCGTGGCTCCCGGTCCGGCGTGGATGTCAAATCTATCCCCGCCCGTGAAATCTCCCCCGACTTTCGCTTTGCCCGTGACAATGGAGCCGCCTGTGTGCGCGTTGCCGGCATCCACCGCCCCTGCCCCTATCGCTTTCGCTCCTTCTCCCTGGGCCACAGCGCCGCTGCCCAGCAGGTAAGCGAGCAAACCAGCCTCTTTCTCCTGCAATGGGGCCAACATGGCCGCCCGTAACGTTTCATCCTTGACCGTCTCGACCAACGCGTTCGTCGTTTGCCGCATGGCGGCCAGTTCCGCGGCCGCGTGATCCAGGTCGGGCCATTCCACCCGCGGACGTCGTGCACGGCAACGAGCGCCGAGAGCGGGCAAACGACCGTGGTCCAGGCATTGCGCAACCAACCACTGAGCCTGGCGGATGGGGGCGTCGCCGGGCAGGTCCGCGCAGGCGATGGCGAGGTCTAGGCAAAGTTGCCGCAGTTCGTGGGCATCAAAATGCTGCGTAAGCAGGTCAGGCAAGCCGGGCAAATTCATCTTTTCTACCCCTGGTTTGTTATCGAGCCATTAGTCGGGCAATGATACCAGAAACCAGACGGGGAACGGTAGAGATCGGGCATCGAAAGTTGACGCTTGCTGGCGGGCAAGATAAACTCGTTTTATGCCAGTTGACGCTCTCCCTTTTGCTTATCCGCGGCGGCGCGTGACGCGGGTTGTGCTGCAGAGGCTTGCACGGCTGACCCTGCGGACGCTTGCTCGTTTTGAGGTAATTGGGGAGGAAAATATGCCATCCTCCGGTCCCCTCCTCCTCGTTGCCAACCACTTCCACTACGCCGACCCCGTCGCCGTCGTCACCTGCGTCCCCTGGACCACCGAATTCATCGGCGGCGCGCAAATGCCCAACGCCCCCGCCGCCGTCACCATCATCCCCAAAATGTGGGGCATTCTGCCCGTCCATCGCGGCAAAGCCTCGCGCGACGCCCTGCGCCACGCCACCACCATCCTCGCCCATGGCGGCATCCTCGGTATTTTCCCAGAAGCGGGCAGTTGGGCCACCGTTCTGCGCCCCGCCCGCCCCGGCACGGCCTTCCTCGCCAGCCAGACAAACGCCCGCCTTCTCCCCATGGGCATCACCGGCCTCAACGACGTTTTCCCCCGCCTGGGGCGTGGCAAACGGGCGCGCGTGACCATTCGCATCGGCCGGCCATTTGGCCCCTTCCACGT
Organism: Ardenticatenales bacterium; assembly: GCA_020634515.1. NCBI lineage: Bacteria > Bacillati > Chloroflexota > Ardenticatenia > Ardenticatenales > Ardenticatenales bacterium. Next base: position 362,575 of record JACKBL010000003.1, read on the forward strand.
CACCACCCGCGGGCGCGCCCGGCGAGAGGAACTGGAAGAAGTCGGCCACGAGATCATGCGGCGTATTGCCGCTCTTCTTCCGCCCGCGCAGCACGGCGTCTATGCCAGTGACCCGACGCAGCGGGCCGCCGCCGCCGCCGCCGCGGTTTACCCGTGGGACAACGACGCGGACCTTTGACCTCGCGGCGCGCTGCCGCCGCACCTGCTTCATCCATCAACCACATACACCCATACCCATCAGGAGTGGACCATGCACGCATCCCATACGCCTCCCCAGGTGACGCGCCGTGAATACTGGGCCTGGTATCTCTACGATTTCGGCAACTCCGCTTATGCCGCCGTCGTGCTGTTGGCTATCTTTTCCGCTTACTTCAAGGAGCAGGTTGTCGGTGGCGCGGAGGGCACGCGGCTGTGGGGCATCGCCGTAGGCATTGCCATGCTCTGCGTTGCCGTCACTTCGCCCATATTGGGCGCCATCGCCGACTACTCCGCCGCTAAAAAACGGCTCCTCTTTTTTTACACCATGCTCTGCGTCATCTTCACCGCCCTGCTTTTCTTTGTGCAACAAGGGGACGTGGTGATGGGCATGACGTTCTTCATCCTGGCGGAAATTGGCTACCGCAGTTCGCAAGTTTTCTACAATGGGCTGCTGCCAGAGATCACCACGCCGGAAAATATCGGGCGCATCTCCGGCAATGGCTGGGCCATCGGCTCCGCCGGCGGCATCCTTTGCCTGCTGATTGTGCTCCCCCTCATCGTCCTCATCAAAGGCCCCTTCATCGTGCGGCTCTCTCTGGTGATCACCGCCGTCTTTTTTGCCCTCTCCGCCATCCCCATCTTCCTCTGGCTGCGCGAACGCGCCGAACCGCAGCCGCTACCGCCGGGCGACAATTACCTCACGCTGGGTTTCCGCCGCCTGTGGCGCACGCTACGCAAGGCGCGCAACTTCGGCGAATTCCTGAAATTCATGGCCGCCTTCATCATCTTCAACGACGGCATCATCATGGCGCTGGACTTCGCGGCCATCATCGGCGTGGTCCTCTACGGCATGACCCAGGAGCAGTTGATTATCTTCATCATCATGGTGCAGATCACCAGCGTCATCGGCGCTTATGTCTTTGGCCTGGCCACGGACCGCTGGAACAGCAAAAGCGCCCTGATTATCTCGCTGCTGTTGATGATCGGCGCGGTGGTCTGGATGTATTTTAACGACTCCATTGTGGGCTTCTATCTGATCGGCGCGCTGGCCGGTTTTGCGCTGACGGGGGTGCAGTCGGTGAGCCGCACGTTGGTGGGGCAGCTCAGCCCGCCGGGACACAGCGCCGAATTCTTCGGCTTGTTTGCCGTGGCGGGACGCACGTCTTCTTTTATTGGCCCCACGATTTATGGCTTGCTGGCCGCTGCCGTGGCCGCGAACGAGGAAGCGCGCGGCGTTGTGGCTGCCGTGGCGGAGCAAATCGGCCAGCGCACGGCGATTCTATCCATTGCCGGATTTTTGGTGGTGGGATTGCTGCTGCTGCTCACGGTGAATGAGGCGCGAGGAATTCGGGCGGCGCGGGAGACGGTGTTGGCTGGCGCGGATTAGCAGCTCTCTGCCCTCAATCAGAATCAACCGCCTAAACATTTAGAAGTTCAACTTCTCTGAAGAAGTTGAACTTCTGGCAGGACTGAAAAAAGGCCAAAAACCGGGTTTTTACACATGAA